>NZ_JBHXTM010000086.1:0-26803 GCF_042677325.1 Streptomyces sp. NPDC127117 | reverse complement strand
GTCCGGTGCCGACACACCGGACCCGCAGCGCGCCGAGATGGGGTCAGGGGCTCTTGAATTCGACCGCGTCCACGTCGAACGAGTTGTCCTGCGGGGACGTGAAGACGAGGTACAGCTTGTGGGTTCCCTTCAGTTCCTGGACGGGTACGGGCGGGGTGGCCTGATAGTTGTCCCAGCCGCCCGTATTGGGCACCGGGGTGGTGGCGAGCAGCGGGCCGTCGGCGGAGTCCGCACGGAGTTCGACCGCGCCGACCCCGTTCGGTGAGGACAGCCGGTAGCTGACGGTGCCGATGCCTTCGACACTCATCGGATCGAAGGCGACCCAGTCGCCGTCGGAGACGTCCCCGATCCGCTTGCCGTTCTCGGCTCCTTCCTGGGCGACGATCCGGGTGCCGGACTGGGCGTCGTAGTACTCCGCCTGCTTGTGCTTCGGCTGGAGCACGGCGCGGCCGTAGCCGGTCAGGGCGGAGACGCCGTCGCCGCCCTTGTCGGTGTACTTGGCGTTGAGTACGTAGGTGAGGTCCGCTCCTTCGGGGTGGCCGCCCAGGTCACCGGTGTCCACGGTGCCCTCGCAGCCGGGGATGTCGGTGGTGGGGTGCTCGTGGTCGTCGTGGCCCAGGGCCGGGTTGACGGTGACCTTGGTGCAGTCGACCGGGCCGTCCTCGGGATCGGTGACCGTGACCTTGTACGGGATCTTGTCGCCGAACTCGATGAGCTTGCCGCTGACCGGGAATTCGATGGTCACCTTCGGTGCCGTGTTCCCGGCAGTGACGGGGATGTTGGCGTAGCCGGCCTTGCCGGTGGAGTCGGTGACCTTCAGCTGGGCGGCGAAGTCACCCTTGGCCGTGTAGGTGTGGCTGGGGGACGCCTCTGTGGAGTCGTAGGTGCCGTCGCCGTCGAAGTCCCAGGCGTAGCTGAGCGCGTCTCCGTCCGGATCGTTGCTGCCCTCGCTGGAGAAGTCGACCTTCAGCGGTACGGGGCCGTCCGTGGCGGAGGCGGCTGCCTTGGCCACCGGGGCGCGCTGCCCCTGGGCGTAGTCGATGCGGTAGAGCCCGGAGTCGTTGTTGCCGCCGCCGAACGCGCTGCCCCATTCGAGGACGTAGAGCGAGCCGTCGGGTCCGAACGTCATGTCCATCGGCTTGTTGAACTTCTGGCTGGAGAGGAAGTCATTGATCTTCAGGACCTTCTGGTCCTTGTCGAAGCGGACTTCCTTGACGAAGTTGCGCGACCACTCGTAGAAGAAGCTCGCGCCCTCGAAGTAGGCTGGGAACTTCGTGGTGGAGGGGTTCTTCCCGTCGTAGTGGTAGACGGGGCCGCTCATCGGGGCCGAGCCGCCGCTGCCGACCTCGGGGAATTGTTCGGAGGCGCCGTAGCCGTACCAGATCTCCGGCTGCTGGATGGGCGGGAGTTCGGTCAGTCCGGTGTTGTTGGGCGAGGGGTTGACCGGGTTGGCGCAGTCGAACTTGGCTCCGACCTCCTGGGTGTCGGGGTTGTACGGGGCGTAGGCCTGGTTGTTGCCGTGGCAGAACGGCCAGCCGAAGTTGCCGGCCTTCTTGATGACGTTGTACTCGACGAGGCCTTCGGGTCCTCGGTCGGTGGTGGGCAGTCCGCGGTCGGGGCCGTAGTCGGAGGCGTGGACGTAGCCCGTCTTGGGGTCGACGGTGAAGCGGAACGGGTTGCGGAAGCCCATCGCGTAGATCTCGGGGCGGGTCTTGGCCGTGCCGGGGGCGAAGAGGTTGCCCTTGGGGATGGTGTAGCCGCCGGAGTCCTTCGGCTTGATGCGCAGGATCTTGCCGCGCAGATCGTCGGTGTTGCCCGCAGTGCGGGCGGCGTCGAGCATCTGCTTGCCCTCGCGCCAGTCGAGCGGGGCGTATCCCTGCCAGTTCGGGTCGAGGTTGGGCGGGGTGTCGTCGCCGACGCCGAGGTAGAGCGTGCGGCCGGGGCCGAATTCGACAGCGCCCCCGGTGTGTCCGGGCTCGGGGAAGCTGCGGTCGCGGTAGGCGGGGACGTCGAGGAGCTTCTTCTCGCTCGCGGGGTCGAGGGTGTTGCCCTTGACCGTGAAACGGGAGAGCCGGTTGACGTCCTCGGTGGCGCCCGCGGGGGCGTAGTAGAGGTAGATCCAGTGGTTCTTCATGAAGTCGGGGTCGAGCTCCATGCCGACCAGGCCGTCCTCGCCGCCGGTGTAGACGTCGAGCTTTCCGGCGGTGGTCGTGGCGTGGGTCGCCGGGTCGTAGATGTTGATCTCGCCGCTGCGCTGGACGTAGAAGACCCGGCCGTCCTTGGCGACGTCGAGTTCCATCGGGTCGGCGGTGTTGTCGTCGAGAGCGACCTTCTCGTAGCCGCTCCAGACGGTGCCGCCGCAGTCGCCGGGCTTGTTGCCCGCGGCCCACCTGACGCCGCCCATGACATGGGTGCGGAAGGCGGCTTCGCTGTACGAGGCGGTGTCGTGGCCCATGGCGGTAGCCCAGACCCTGCCGCCCTCGGTGTTGCGGCACCAGGAGATCGGGTGGTCGGCGCCCATGGCGGAGCCGCCGGGGTTGTAGGTGGTCTCGTCTGCGGTGACCAGGACGTGGACGTCACCGCGGGGGTTCCGGTCGAAGTTGTACCACTCCTCGGGGCGTTCCCAGCGTTCGGGGAGTCCCGCGGTGGAGGGGTGGACGCGGTCGGCGACCTTGGCGGTGCCCTGGAGGACGCCGGGTGAGTGGGCGGGCATGTGGGCGCCGCCGTTGATGGCCTCGTCCCACCAGGGGAAGGTCTCCTCGATGCCCATGTCGAGGGTGTTGTGGAGGGCGACGACGCCGCCACCGCCGCGTACGTAGGACTGCATCGCCTCGCGCTGGGCGTCGGTGTCCCAGACCATGCCGGAGTTCTGCAGCATGACGATGACGTCGAAGTCCTTGAGCTTCGCCGGGTCGAAGACCGAGGGGTCGGCGGTCTCGACGAGTTCGAAGTCGCCCGCGGCCGCCTCCTCCTTGAACATCTGGATGCCGGCCGGGATGGAGGCGTGCACATAGCCGACGGCACGGGTGAAGAGCAGGGCGCGGAAGGCGGGGGCCTTGCCGGTGGTGGCTGCGGTCGCGGGCAGTGCGGTCAGCGCGAGGAGCAGTGCGCCCACCAGCGCGATGAACGTACGCTGCATGTCGCGGACATGACAGCGCAATCGGTGACGGCTCACGAGCGGGTCCTCTCTGCGGATTACGGACGAGCGGGGTCAGGGGGTGGTGCCGAGGGCGTGGCGCAGAAAGGCCAGGCCGTCGGTGGCGATGCTGTCCTGGGTGTCGGCGAGCGGGCGCCAGACCGAGGCGGCGACCGCGATGGCGTCGTTGTGTGCGGTGAACGACTCGATGCAGAGCGGGCCCCAGTAGCCGCATGCGGTGAGCGCGGCGAGGAAGCCGGGCCAGTCGAGGCTGTCGGCGCCGGGGGTGCCCCGGTCGTTCGCGCACACCTGTACGTGGACGATGCGGCCCGCCGCACGGTGCACGGCGTCGGGCAGCGAGCGTTCCTCGATGTTCTGGTGGTACACGTCGAGCGCGAGGCCGATGGTGCTCTCGGGGAGACCGGTCAGCGCTTCGAGGGTCTGGTCCACGGTGTTGAGCAGACTCGTCTCGTACCGGTTGAGGGGTTCCACGGCGAGCCGCACCCCCGCCGCGCGGGCGTGTGCGACGACCGGGGCGAGGTTCTCCCGTAACTCCTCGTACGCGGCGGCGCGTTCGGCGCGGTTCATCCGCCAGGTGCGGCCCACCGCCGCGTAGACGGGTCCGGCGACGGTGGGGGCGCCGAGGTCCCGGGCGGCGTCGATGCACCGGTACAGATAGTCCTGGGTGACCCGGACGGTCTGCGGGTCGGTGTGGACGAGGTTGCGGTCGGGCGGCATCACGGCGATCACCGCGGCGGGGGCGAGACCGGAGGCGTCGAGCAGCTTGGCGACGGATCCGGGCGCCCAGTCCCGTTCGTTCTCCAGCGGGATCTCGACGCAGTCGAAGCCCCATGCGGACAGCTTCGGCAGCACGTCACCGAGCGTTTCGTACGTCACCGGCGAGTGCCAGATCCACGGGTTGGCGCCGAGCGGGAGGGCGACGGTCACTTCTTGCCTCCCCACTTCTCGGGGAATCCGGGGAGGTTCTCGCAGCCGCACATCGCGTAGTGCAGTGGCGGCATGCCGGGCTTGTAGTACCGGTCGAGGGTTTCCTGCGTGACGGTGGGCTGCGGGAGCTTCCACTCCTTCGGGACCTGCTGTCCCTTGAGGATCCTCAGCGCGGCGATGACCGGCGTGCGCCACTGGAAGGTGGGGTAGGAGGGGGCGATCGCGGTGAGCTTCTTCTCCTTCCATGCCTGGAGGAAGTCCTGCTGGTCCTCGCCGGTGATGGGCGGGACGTCCCGGCCGGCGTCCTCGAAGGCTTCGACCGCGGCGACGGAGGTCGCCCCGGAGTCCATCCAGACGCCGTCGATGTCTCCGTTGCGGGTGAGGGCGTCGGTGACGATCGCCTTGGTCTTCGCCGGGTCGCCGTCGGTGAACTTCACGTCCACGACGTCGAGTCCGCTCCTGTCGAACGCGAGCTTCGCCGCCGACCAGCGGGTCTCCAGCACATCGACGCCGGGGGAGATCCGCAGGGCGAGGATCTTCCCCTCGGGCTTCACCTTCCCGACGAGGAAGTCGGCGGCGACCGCCCCGTAGCCGTAGCCGCCGATCGGGTTGATGAAGGTGACGGCGCAGTCGGTCTCGACGCCCCGGTCGAAGACGATCACGGGAACCTTCGCGCAGGCCTGCTCGACGGCGGGGGTGAGGGTGGCCGTGGTGTTCGGGGAGACGATCAGGGCGTCGCAGTCCTGGCCGGCCAGCTCCTGGATGTCGGAGATCTGTTTGTCGTCCTTGCCCTGCGCGTCGAGAACGGTGAACTCGGTGATCTCCTTGTGGAGCGCGGCCTCGGCCCGCATGTTCTTGAGGCCGACCTGGCGCCAGGGGTTGAAGACGCCGGCGTTGGAGAAGCAGAGCCGGATTCCGCCGGATCCCTTCTTCCGGTACCGGCCGGTGTCGATGAGTTCCGGGCGGAGCATCTGCTCCCACGGTCTTGCGGCGGGCCCCTGCGGGGTGACCTCGGCGAGGCCGAGCTGGCGGTCGTACTCTGCCCGGTCGAAGAACTTCGACTGCTTGCCGGTGCCCGGGGCGCCCGTGCCGCCGCTCGCCCCGGCGGCGGGCGCGTCGGGCGGGGCGTCGCTGGTGCAGCCGGCCAGCAGGGCCGCGCCGAGCAGTGCGGCGACCGGCGCGAGGACGTGTCCGAGCTTTCGCGTACTCATGAGGTTTTCGCTCCCGGGGATTCGGTGCCGCGGCGGCGCAGCCTGGACCAGTCGGCTGCGCCGAGGGCGACGGCGGCGATGACGATGACGCCTTGCACGGTCGATTCCAGTGCGCCGGAGACGCCCTGGAGGTTGAGCAGGGTGAACAGTGCCTGGAGCGAGAACGCCCCGGCCATCGCCGCGACGACGGAGCCCCGGCCGCCGCCCAGCATCACGCCGCCCAGGACGACGGCGGTGATCGCCTCGAACTCGTAGCCGCGGCCTGCCTGTGCCGAGACTCCGGAGAAGCCACCGACCAGTACGGCCGCGAGTGCGGCGGCGACGCCGGAGAGGACGAAGGCGATGGTCCGGGCGCGTGCGACGCGGACTCCGGCCAGTGCCGCGGCGCGTTCGCTGTCGCCGGTGGCGAGGAGCGTACGACCGAAGTCGGAACGCATCAGGCGTACGGCCAGCAGACCCGCGACGACGCAGGCCAGTACGGCCCACGGCAGCCAGCCGAACGCGGTGCCGCGCCCGAGCCTGCGGAACTCCGCGGGCAGCGCGCCGTGCGGTGAGCCGCCGGTCCAGAAGAAGACGGCGCCTTCGAGGATCAGCATCATGCCGAGCGTGGTGATGAACGAGGGCACCCGCAGCAGGGTGGTGATCAGTCCGCTGACGAGTCCGGCGAGGGCTCCGGCGAGCAGCAGAACCACGGTGACCAGCGCCCAGGGCGCGGCCGGGAACGAACCGTACAGTTCGGCGGCGACGACCACCCCGGCGGTGACGATCGCTCCGACGGAGAGGTCGAACTCGCCGCAGACGATGACCAGATACTGCCCGGCGGCCAGGATGACGAGGGGGGCGGCGCGCTTGACGAAGGCGAGGAAGCGGTCGGGTTCGTAGAAGCCCGGATCGGTGAGGGCGAGTGCGGCCAGGAGCACCGCGAGCAGGAGGTAGACGGGTGTGCCGGTGGTGAGGGCGCGCAGGACTCGGCGGCCTCCGGCGGGTGCCTGGGCGGTGGTCATGCGGTCCGCTCCTTCGGGATGCGGCGGCCTCGGGCGTAGAGGGCGACGGCGGCGATGATGACGACGCCCCGGACGACGTTCTTGAAGAACGGATCCACGGACAGCTGGTTGAAGACGCTGTCGAGCACGGCGAGGACAAGGACTCCGCCGAGGGTGCCCGCCACTCCCCCGCGTCCCCCGGCGAGCGCGGTGCCGCCCAGGACGACGGCGGCGATGGACTCCAGGTCGTAGCGGGCCTCCGTGCCCGCCCAGGGGGCTCCGGCGCCGAGCCGCGCGGCGAGGAAGAGGGCCGCGGCGCCGACGCACAGCGAGCACAGGAGGTGCGCGGCGACGACGGTGCGCCGGGTGCGGACGCCGGAGAGCCGGGCGGCGTGCTCGTCGCCGCCGGTCGCGTACATGTGGTGGCCGAGCCGGGTGCGGCGGGTGATCAGCCAGAGTGCGGCGGCGACCGCGAGGAGGAGGAAGAGCGAGACGGGGACCGGTCCGATCCGGTCGTAGCCGAGGTGCTGGAAGGAGGCGGGGACCTTGCCCGCGGGGCCGGTGTAGTTGTCCTCGATCCAGCCGCGCAGGATGAAGGCTGTGCCGAGGGTGGCGATGAAGGCGTTGACCTTGAGGCCGGTGACGATCAGCCCGTTGGCCAGGCCGACGGCGGCGCTGAGGGCGAGGACGGCGATGACCGCGACGAGCACGCTGCCGCTCTGCATCGTCTCCGCGGCGACGAGGGTGCCGAGGCTGATGAGGTAGGCGACGGAGAGGTCGAGCGATCCGGTGAGGATGACGACGGACTGGCCGACGGCCACGAGGCCCAGGGCGACGCAGTTCTGAAGGATCGTCACCACGTTGGTCACGGTCAGGAAGTCCCCGCCGCGCGCCGCGACGACGATCCAGCCGAGCACGGTGACGGCGAGCGCGGCGAGCCAGACCCCGGCCACGGGGCCGGTGAGGCTTGGGCGGGCGGTGCGTGGCGTGGTGGTGGGGGTCCGGGTGCCGAGGTCGGGCCGCAGTGCGGTCATGCTGCTCCCTCCGTTGCGCGGCCGCCGCCGGTGGCGACGCGCATGACGGCCTCTTCCGTGGCTCCGGCGGGCAGTTCACCGGCGAGCCGGCCTTCGGACATGACGAGGATCCGGTCGCTCATGCCGATCAGCTCGGGCAGTTCGGAGGAGATGATCAGTACGGCGAGGCCCTCGCGGGCCAGTTCCCGTACGAGGGTGTGGATGGCCGCCTTGGCTCCGACGTCGACGCCGCGGGTCGGTTCGTCGAAGAGGAGTACCCGGGGGCGGGCGGCGAGCCATTTGGCGATGACGACCTTCTGCTGGTTGCCACCGGAGAGGTACTGGACCTGCTGGTCCTCGCCGTGGGCATGGAGGCGTACGCGTTCCAGCAGCGCGGTCACCTCGTGGCGTGCGGCCGGTCTGCCGCGCGCCGGGACGGCACGGGTCACGAGCAGCGCGTTGTCGGCCACGGACTGGTGGAGCGCGAGGCCCTCCCCCTTGCGGTCCTCGGTGACCAGGGCGATCCCGGCCCGGACGGCTTCCCGGGGGTTCGCCGGGCGCAGCGGCTCCCCGCCGACGGTCATGGTGCCCGTGGTGAAGGGGGCGGCACCGAAGAGCGCGCGGGCGAGGGAGGTGCGGCCGGAGCCCTGGAGACCGGCGACGCCGACGACCTCTCCGGCCCGCAGGGTCAGATCGATGCCGGAGATCCTGGAGTTGCCGCCGCCACGCACCGTGAGCCGCTCCTCGCCGGGCTCTCCCGGGCCGGCCCGGGGCGGGTAGTAGGCGCCGAGCTCCCGTCCGACCATGGCGCGTACCACCGTGTCGGCGTCGGTTTCGCGGCTGTCGAGGGTGGTGACGTGGCGGCCGTCCTTGAGGACGGTGATGCGTCGCGAGAGCTCGAAGACCTCGCGGAGGCGGTGCGAGATGTACAGGATGCCGATTCCGCGGGCGGTCAGGCGGCGTACGAGGGAGCCGAGTTGCTCGACCTCGTGGTCGGCGAGTGCGGCGGTGGGTTCGTCCATCACCAGGATGCGGACGTCCGACGCGAGGGCCTTGACGATTTCCACGGTCTGCCTGCGTGCGACCGACAGCTCGTGGACGGGGGTGCGCGGGGTGATGCCGGTCTCGTCGAGTTCGGCGAGGAGTTCGGCGGTGCGCCGCTCCATGGCGCGCCGGTCGACCAGTCCGAACCTGGTCGGTTCGCGGCCGAGGAAGACGTTCTCGGCGACCGTGCGGTGCGTCAGCAGCGCGAACTCCTGGTGGATGATGCCGACCCCGGCGGCCTGGGCCTCGGCCGGGTGGCCGAAGGAGCGGGTGGTGCCGTCGATGGTGATGGTCCCCGCGTCGGATAAGTGCTCCCCCGCGAGGATCTTCATCAGGGTGGACTTTCCCGCGCCGTTCTCACCCACCAGGGCATGCACTTCTCCCGCTTCGAGGTCGAGCCCCACCCCATCGAGCACGCGCACCCCGAGGAAGCTCTTGGACACACCCTGCATCGTCAGCATCGAACTGCTCCTCGCTCAGTGGTCTGCAGAGCAGAGTCGTGACAGACATTGGGAGTGTCAAGGGCTCAAGCATCTTTGTTTCGGGGTGACTTGGCATGTACTTATGTCGATGACCGAACAACTGATGCCTTGTGAGCAGCGAAAGTCGTCCCTAGGGTGACTGCCATGTCTTCGCCGTCGGATCGCAATTCCGCTGCCGCGTCGCACTCGCCGGGCGAGGTGCTCGCGCTGATCGGCTCGGGGGCGGTGGCGACCCGTGCCGACATCGCCCGGGTCACCAAGATGGCCCGCTCGACGGTCTCGCAGCGGGTGGACGCGCTGATCGCGCACGGCCTCGTGGACGAGGACGCCGACGGCGGTTCCACCGGTGGCCGGCCGCCACGACGGCTGGCGCTGCGCACCCGTGAGCACGCGGTGGCCGGGGTGGATCTGGGGGCCTCGCACTGCCGGGTGGCGCTGATGGACATCGGCGGGACCATGCTCGCTTCGCACGAGGAACCGCTGGCGATCGGGGACGGCCCGGATTCCGTGCTGCGGCATGTGGAGCGCACCGTGCGTGCCCTGCTGGAGGAGACCCGCCGGGAGCCGGGGACGCTGCGGTCCATCGGCGTCGGGGTGCCGGGTCCGGTGGAGTTCTCCACCGGCCGTCCGGTCGATCCGCCGATCATGCCGGGCTGGCACCAGTATCCGATCCCGGAGTTCTTCGCTGCCCGGTTCGGGGTGCGGGCGCTGGTCGACAACGATGTGAACGTGATGGCGCTGGGTGAGCAGCGGCGCGCGTTCCCGGACTGCCGCTATCTGCTGTACATCAAGGTCGGTACGGGGATCGGCTGCGGGATCGTCGCCGACGGCAGGCTGCACCGGGGGGCGCAGGGGTGTGCCGGCGACATCGGACATATCCGGGTCGGGGATCTCGACGATCCCTGCCGGTGCGGCAATTCGGGCTGCCTGGAGGCCGTCGCGGGCGGCGCTTCACTGGCGGCGAAGCTGGTGGCGCTGGGGCTGGACGCGACGTCGGGCAGCGATGTCGTTCGCCTGGTGCGGTCCGGGAACCGGGATGCCGTGCGGATGGTCCGGGAGGCCGGGCGGGCGGTCGGCGAGGTGCTCGCCGGTCTGGTGAACTTCTTCAATCCGGACACGGTGGTGATGGGCGGCGCGCTGGCCGCCGTTCACGACCAGTTGCTCGCGGGGGTCCGGGAGGCGGTGTACCGGCGCTCGCATCCGCTGGCCACCCAGCTGCTGCGGATCGAGCCGAGCCGTACTGGGGAGAACGCGGCGGCGGTGGGGGCGGGGATCCTCGCCATCGAGCACGCACTGTCTCCCGCGCAGGTGAACCGGCTGGTCGCGGGGTGAGCCCGAGTGCCCCTCCGGGCACGGATGAGGTACGAGGAGGGGCACTGGTCAGGCGGTCACGCCGGAGTCATCAGGTCCCACCGCGCCTCGAACAGCACACATCGGTACTGCGCCCAGCTCCCGTCGGCGACGCCCGCGTCCCCGGCCGCGACGCACTCCTGCTGGGTGTCGAACGAGCCGGAGACGTCCCAGCCCTGCGCCCCGGTCTCGGACGCGGCGGCGGCCGAGGCCGTCGCGACGGTGATGACGGCTCCTGTGCCGGTGAGTGCCAGCGCCATGGCGACGCCCGCGGCCGCGGTGGCGGCGCTCCTGGTCAGCTTGTGCATGAAGGCTCCTTCTCGGCGGTACGGATTCCCGGCGCTCCGTCGTCACTGCGGCGGAGCGCCGGCGTGATCTCAGCGGGTGCGCACGATGTCCACGTCGGACGCCTTCACGAAGGCGATCCGGTGGCCGATCTGCACCGTCACGTACTTCTCCTTGCCGGCGAAGTACGCGTGGTCGTACGGGTACGAGGAGTCGATCGTGGGTGCGTAGAAGAAGCCCGTGGGCGCCTCGCCGCCGCCGGGGTAGGACTGGCCGGCCTTGATCGTGTACTGGAGCGGCGAGCCCACCCGCTTGTCCGTGAAGTCGGCGGGGTACTCGGACTGCTCCGGGTACGCGACCCCGTAGACCGGTACGTCCGTGCGGCCGGCCTTCGGCCTGACGACATGGCCGGCGGTGGGCGTGGTGTTCCGGCTGCGGGCCGGTGTCTCGAACCAGGCCTTCTGGCCGTACCACCAGATCGCCGTCCAGCCTGGCGCGTGGTCGGCGACCACGGCCTGCTGGGTGGCGCTGATCTTGCTGCCCCAGTCGGCGGCGCAGTTGGTGCCGGGCGAGCCGTCGGTGTGCAGGCCGGGGTCGGAGAAGAGGGGCGCGTCGGCGGACGGCGCGGTGTGCAGCGGGAGGGCACTGGAGCCCTGGACCGGCAGGTCGACGCCCTTCTCGCAGTCGCGGAACGCCTGCTGGTTCCGCTTGAAGTCCGGGCTGACGGTGATGAGTTCGCTGCTCCTGGGGGCGCTCGGCACGGTGGGCTTGCCGAGCAGCGCCATGAAGCGGTTCCAGTCCCAGTACGTGCCCGGATCCCAGTGCATGTTCTTGGTGCCGGACGCGCTGGTGGGCGGCACTCCGTCGTGGCCGATGATGTGCTGGCGGTCCAGCGGTATGTCGTACTTGGCCGCGAGGTAGCGCACCAGCCTGGCGGTCGAGCGGTACATCTCGGGGGTGTACCACTTGGCGCCGTCGACGGCGACGCCCTCCTGCTCGATGCCGATGGAGTGGCTGTTGAGGTACCAGTTGCCGGCCTGCCAGGCGACGTCCTTGCCCTTGACCATCTGGGTGACGTGCCCGTCGCCCGAGCGGACCACATAGTGGGCCGAGGTCTGCTTCAGTGGGTTCTTGAAGATCTTCAGGGTGGTGTCGAAGTCTTCCTCGGTGTCGTGCAGGACGATGAATCTGACCTTGTTGGTGTGCGGCCGGTCCGCGGTGTCGTAATTCCCGTACGTCTCCTTGTCGGCCGGGTCACCCGTCTGCTGGTAGGCCGCCGGTACCCAGTCGCATGCGAGGCTGCGCGGGCATTCCGGTCGCACCCCGTCCGCACCGGCCTGCGCCACGGGGCTGAGCAGCGTCATGCTCAGTGCGCCGACACCTGTCAGCGCGAGTGCGAGTCCGGTCCTCTGCTTGGACGTCATGACAACCCTTCTTGGAGCCGTGCGTGATGGAGCCGTGCGTGTTCCGATCCCACTGATCCGCTGTGCGCGCACACTCTCCGACCTGAGATGACAGCACGTCAAGGGATCCGTGGAGGTCGTGGATCGAGCCAGTGGACCAGACCACTGGCGGGGTGTCTGACCTGCGCAGGAAAGATTCAACCGATCGTTGCCGAATGCCTGTTGTCCGCATCCCGAACACCGTCCGGAGGCCCGCCCGGGTGCACCCGGGCAACACCAACATCCATACCTTTTATGTGACTAATCACGGATGTGCGTGCCCCGAACGGCCGAAGGGTAGTGCTCGCGCCGACACCATTACGTCCGCGCGATGTCCGCGCGGCGATCCAGGAAAGGCCGTACGCACATGGCTCAGCCCTTCACACTGCCGGACTTCTACGTTCCGTATCCGGCGCGGCTCAACGTCCATGTCGAGGAGGCCCGGATACACACCAAGAAGTGGGCGCGCAGCATGGGGATGGTGGAGGGGTCGGGCATCTGGGAGGAGAAGGACATCGACTCCCACGACTACGCGCTGCTGTGCGCGTACACCCATCCCGACTGCTCGGCCGAGGCGCTCTCGCTGGTCACCGACTGGTACGTGTGGGTCTTCTTCTTCGACGACCACTTCCTGGAGCTGTTCAAGCGCAACCCCGACCGCGAGGGCGCCAAGCACTATCTGGACCGGTTGCCGGCCTTCATGCCGATGGACCGCGGGGCGCCGATGCCGGAGCCGACCAATCCGGTCGAGGCGGGGCTGGCCGATCTGTGGACGCGTACGGTGCCGAGCATGTCCGACGCCTGGCGGGCCAGGTTCGCCGAGGCGACGGAGAACCTGCTCAACGAGTCGCTGTGGGAGCTGTCCAACATCAACGAGGGGCGCATCGCGAACCCCGTCGAGTACATCGAGATGCGCCGCAAGGTGGGCGGCGCCCCGTGGTCGGCGGGGCTCGTGGAGTACGCGGCGGACGCGGAGGTCCCCGAGGCGGTGGCCGGCGAGCGGGCGCTGCGGGTGCTGCGGGACGCCTTCTCCGACGGCGTGCATCTGCGCAACGACCTCTTCTCGTACCAGCGGGAGGTGGAGGACGAGGGTGAGAACAGCAATGGTGTGCTCGTCCTGGAGCGCTTCCTGGGCTGTTCCACTCAGGAGGCCGCCGAAGCGGTGAACGATCTGCTGACGTCCCGTCTCCAGCAGTTCGAGAACACCGCGCTCACCGAACTCGGGCCGCTCTGCGCGGAGAAGGGACTCGACCCGGCGCAGACCGCTGCGGTGCTCGCGTACGTCAAGGGCTTGCAGGACTGGCAGTCCGGCGGCCATGAGTGGCACATGCGCTCCAGCCGCTACATGAACGAAGGCGCGGTCGAGGCGGCCACCACCGGCTTCGGGATGGCCGCGGCGTCGATCCGGTTCACCTCACGTTCGGAGACCGCCCGGCTGCGCAGCCACACCCATCTGCCCTACCAGCGCGTCGGCCCGTCGCTGCTGCCCGACTTCGAGCTGCCCTTCGGCACGACGCTCAGTCCGCATCTGGACGGGGCGCGGGTCCGCATCGTCGACTGGGCCCGCCGGTCGGGCATTCTGGAGGCGCAGCCGGGGGTGCCCGGTTCGCACATCTGGGACCAGGAGCGGCTGATCGCGACCGATCTCCCGCTGTGCGCGGCGGGGCTGCACCCGGATGCGACTCCGGAGGAGCTGGACCTGTCCTCGCAGTGGCTGACCTGGGGGACGTACGGCGACGACTGGTTCCCGGTGGTGCACGGGCGGGCCCGCGATCTGGCCGGGGCCAAACTGGCCAATGAGCGGCTGTCGCTGTTCATGCCCCTGGACGGGTCCGCAACGCCCGAGCCGGTCAACGCCCTGGAGCGGGGGCTCGGTGATCTCTGGGCGCGCACCTCGGCGCCGATGGACGCAAGCGGACGCCGGGCGTTCCGGAAGGCGGTCGAGGACATGACCGCCAGCTGGGTGTGGGAGCTCGCGAACCAGGTGCAGAACCGTATCCCTGACCCGGTGGACTACGTAGAGATGCGGCGCATGACGTTCGGCTCCGACCTCACGATGAGCCTGTGCAGGCTGGGTCACGGCAAAAAGGTTCCGCCGGAGATCTACCACAGCGGGCCGCTGCGCTCCCTGGAAAACGCGGCGGCGGACTACGCGTGTCTGCTCAACGACCTCTTCTCGTACCAGAAGGAGATCGAGTTCGAGGGTGAGGTGCACAACGGCGTCCTGGTCGTGCAGAACTTCTTCGGGGTGGACTATCCGACCGGGGTGGCGATCGTGTACGACCTGATGAAGTCGCGGCTGCGGCAGTTCCTGCACATCGCCGAGCAGGAACTCCCGGTGCTCTACGACGATTTCGGACTGGAAGCGGAGGCACGGGAGGTGCTGGCGGGGTACGTGCAGGAGCTGAAGCACTGGCTCGCGGGCATCCTGATCTGGCACCGGGACTGCCGGCGCTACCGCGAGCAGGATCTGCGGCGCGGCACCGGTACCCCGTGGCACATCAGCGGTCCCACGGGGCTCGGCGTCTCGGCGGCGCGGGTGACCGCGCTGTTCGCTCAGCCCTCGGCGATCAGGGTGTAGCGGCTGCCCGCACGTGCCTTGAAGACCTTCTCGCCGCTCGCGAACAGCGTGCTGCGGACGGTCACTTCACAGGTCCGGCTCGCCGTGATCACCACACGGCGGGCCTGCCCGGCGGCCCATTCGATGTCGACGGTGAACCCTCCCCTGGCGCGCAGTCCGCGCACCGATCCGTCCGGCCAGCCCGACGGGAGGGCGGGGAGGATGTCGACGGTGTCGTGCTGGCTCTGCAACAGCATTTCGGCGATGCCCGAGGTGGCACCGAAGTTGCCGTCGATCTGGAAGGGCGGGTGGGTGTCCCAGAGGTTGGGCAGGGTGGAGCTCTTCAGCTGTTCGGCGAGCACCCGGTGGGCGTGGTCGCCGTCGCACAGCCGCGCCCAGAAGTTGATCTTCCAGGCCTTCGACCAGCCGGTGCCGCCGTCGCCGCGCGCCCCGAGGGAGACCTCGGCCGCCCGTGCCCATGCGCTGCCGGGTTCGATCTGGCGGCCGGGGTGCAGGGCGAAGAGATGCGAGACATGGCGGTGGGTGTCGGCCGGGTCGTCCCGGTCGGTCTTCCACTCCTGGAGCTGGCCCCACGACCCGATCCGCAGTCCGGGGTCGAGCCGGTCCAGGGCCGTCTCCAGCCGGCCGCGGAAGGCCGGTGAGTCACCGAGAGTGCGGGCGGCCTCCAGGGTGTTGGTGAGGAGGTCGTGCACGATCTGCTGGGACATCGCGGCACCGGCGGTGAAGTCGCCGTGCTCGGGGGAGTAGCTGGGGGTGACGACGAGCAGTCCGTCGCGCGGGTCGGTGCGCAGATTGGCCAGCCAGAATTCGGCCGCCTCCTTCATCGCCGGGTAGGCGGTGGAGCGCAGGTAGTCGGTGGAGCCGCTGAACCGGTAGTGCTCGTACATCTGCTGGGTGAGCCAGGCGGCTGCCTCCGGGAACCAGAAGGCGGTGGACCAGTCGTGGACGCCGGTGAAGCCGTACGGGTTGGTCTCGTTGTGCACCACCCAGCCGGCGGTCCCGAACATCTCCTTCGCCGTCCTGCGGCCGGGGGCACGCATCGCCTCGATGTAGCGGTCGTACGGAGCGGTGGTCTCGGCGAGGTTGGTGACCTCGGCGAGCCAGTAGTTCATCTGCAGATTGATGTTGCTGTGGTAGTCGGCCGACCAGGGCGGGGTGGTCGAGTTGTTCCACACCCCCTGGAGATTGGCGGGCAGCGACCCGGCCCGCGAGGAGGCGATCAGCAGATAGCGGCCGTACTGGAAGAACAGCGCTTCCAGGGCCCGGTCGGCGGGGCTCGTTCCGCCCGTGTAGCCGGCGAGCAATCGGTCGGTGGGCAGGTCGGGCAGTTCCTGGCCGATGTCGAGGGCGACCCGGTCGAAGAGGGCTCGGTGGTCGCGGACGTGGGTGTCACGGACCTTCTCGTACGAGGTCCGGGCGGCCAGGTCCACAGCGGCGGTGACCGCGGCGTGCGGGTCGGTGCCGCGGTAGGCGGGATAGCTGTCGGCGTAGTCGGTGCCCGCGGCGAGGAAGAACCAGGCGCTGTCGGCGCCGGTGACGGTGAGGGTGCCGTCCGCGCCCGCGGTGACGGTGCCGCCGCTGGTCCGGACGCGGATCTGGGCCTCGAAGCGCAGACCGTTGTCCTTCAGCGCGCCGCGTACGGTGAGCCGGTCCCGGTCGGCGGTGACGGTGCAGTCGTCGCGGGGCGACGTGTGGCGCAGAGTGAAGGACACCTGTCCCGGACGGTCGGCGGCGAGGCGCCCCGCGATCACCCTGCCGGGATGGGAGACGAAGAACTCCCTTGTGTGGACGACCTGTTGGTGGGTGTAGGTCACGGCGGCAAGAGCGTTGCGCAGGTCGAGCGTGCGGCGGTAGGAGGCGTCGGGGGCGGCCGGGGCGTTCGGCAGATCCAGTCTCAGGTCGCCGAAGACCTGGTAGGCGCCGTAGCCGCGCCGCGCCTGCCCGAGTTCGGCGGCGACGGCGTCCGGGCCGAGCGCGCCCTCGCTGTCGAGACGCTGCTGCACTCCGGCGAGGGCGCCGGGTCTGGGAGCGGTCCAGTTCCCGAAGTCGTAGCCCTGGGCGGAGCCGGGGCCGCCGGTCCACAGGGTCTTCTCGTTGAAGGTGAGCTGCTCGGAGGCGAGCGTTCCGAACACGCTCGCGCCGAGGGCGCCGCCGCCGATGGGCAGCGACTCGCGCTCCCAGTCCGCGGCGGGCGCGTCGTACCGGAGCGTTGGTTCCGCCTGTTTCTTCGAGCCGACGGTTGCCGACGATTCATCGGAGGTGCCGGCAGCAGCAGCCGTGCCGGAAAGGGCCGGGACTCCCAGTGCCAGCGCACCGGTTGCCCCTATCGCTGTCTTCACGGTGGTACGTCGCGTGATCCCGGATGTCATGTGGCCGACGGTAAAGGTCCGACGACTGGCCCGACAAGGAGCATGACAAAGCGGCCTCTTGGACGGAGGCCGCGAGCACTTGGACGGATCTCGGGATACGCGCCCCGCAGCCGCCCGGTATGTGCGGACGGCCTGCGGGAGGGGCGGATTCAGCCCTGCTGGAACAGCTCGGCGGGCAGGGGCTTGAGCAGCGTGTACAGATCGTCGGTGATCGGCCGGTCCCAGCTGGCGATGGTGACGAGCACGCCGTCGCTGCGGTCGAACTGGACGCAGGAGATCCGGCTCTCGGAGAGCTTGACGCGGCGCACGATCAGCAGGTTGTCGCCCTGCATCACGGGCATGTCCTCCGTGCCGGTGACCTCGACCGGCTCGTCGTTCTCCAGCGCGAGCAGCAGCTGGGCGACCTCGAACGGGACCTGACCCTCCTCGGTCTCGCGGGCGGGCGAGCCCTCCGGAAGGTTGCCGATGATCATCGCGGGGCCGCGGCCGCCGAACAGGTCGTAGCGCAGGAAGACGCCCTGACAGCTGCCGTCGGGCGCGGGCAGCAGACCGGCGCCGAGGTTTCCGGGCCAGTCCCCCGGGTCCATGGCCAGGACGTCGAAGTCGGGGCCCGCGGGTGTGGCGGCGCTACGGCGGCGGAGGAAGGACATGCAGACATGTTACGTGTCCGGGCTCACCTTGCGGAGCCGGGTCCGCGCAGGCCGGGGCGCCGACGGGTGCGCGGCCCCGCCGTACACGACCGACAGGTGGCCGCTTCGGTGGACGGCCCGACGCCCGCCGGCCCGGCACTGCCGGTCGCGGTCGTGAGGACCCGGCGTCCGGGATACGGCTCCGGTCACCGTCCACCCAGCAGGGTTCGGGTCACTCCCGGCCCCCGCACCGCCCACGGTGTGCGATGCCCGGCGGCGGTGCTCCGCACCGCCGTGCCGCCGATCGGGTGGTCATGGGCGGCCACCGGACGACGGCACGGCGCGCCCTCAGGTGAGGTCGAACTCGCCGTCCCGGGCGTTCACCACGAAGGCGCGCCATTCTGCCGGGGTGAAGATGAGCGACGGGCTGCCGGGTTTTCCGGCGTTGCGCATCGCGATGAATCCCTCGACGAAGGCGATCTGGACGTCCCCCGCGCCCTGACTGCCCGACCTCCACTGCGCGTTGCTGAGATCGAGATCCGGCTTGTCCCAGCCCGCGAAGGGCTGCTGGGTCGTGGTGCGCTCCGCCACGTCGGCTCCTCCCAGTTGTCGTCCCGTGCCAAAGAGTAGTCACCCCCGGCGGTCCCGGACAGGGCGCGAAGGGGGCGTCCGGCGGCCCGGGACCGACCGGTGTCAGCTGCTGGGCGGTTCCGCTCCGACCAGCCACATGGAGAAGAACTGCGCCCCGCCCCCGTACGCGTGGCCGAGCGCCTTCCGGGCCCCCGTGACCTGGTGTTCGCCCGCCCGTCCCCGTACCTGCAACGCGGCTTCGGCGAAGCGGATCATGCCGGAGGCGCCGATGGGATTGGTGGAGAGCACCCCGCCCGACGGATTCACCGGCAGATCGCCGTCGAGTTCGGTGACGCCGGACTCGGTGAGCTTCCAGCCCTCCCCCTCGTCGGCGAAGCCCAGGTTCTCCAGCCACATCGGCTCGTACCAGGAAAAGGGCACATACATCTCGACGGCGTCGATCTCCCGTCGCGGGTCGCTGATGCCCGCCTGCCGGTACACATCGGCGGCGCAGTCCCGGCCCGCCCGCGGTGAGACGAAGTCCTTCCCCGCGAAGAGCGTCGGCTCGCTGCGCATCGCACCGCCGTGCACCCAGGCCGGCGGATGCGGCGAACGGCCCGCTCCGGCCCGGTCGGTGAGGATCATCGCGCAGGCCCCGTCGGAGGAAGGGCAGGTCTCCGAGTAGCGGATCGGATCCCAGAGCATCGGTGCCGACCGGACCTTCTCCAGGGTGATGTCCGGGTCGTGGATGTGCGCGTACGGATTCTTCAGCGCGTTGCGGCGGTCCTTGTACGCGACGAGGGAACCGACCGTGTCGGGGGCGCCGGTGCGGCGCATGTACGCCCGCACATGCGGGGCGAAGAACCCGCCCGCCCCGGCCAGCAGCGGCTGCTGGAACGGGATGGGCAGCGAGAGCCCCCACATGGCATTGGACTCGGACTGCTTCTCGAAGGCGAGCGTGAGGACGGTGCGGTGCACCCGCGCGGAGACCAGGTTGGCGGCGACGAGTGCGGTGGAGCCGCCGACGGAGCCCGCGGTGTGCACCCGGAGCATCGGCTTGCCGACCGCGCCGAGGGCGTCGGCGAGATACAGCTCCGGCATCATCAGGCCCTCGAAGAAGTCGGGTGCCTTGCCGATGACGACGGCGTCGATGTCCGCCCAGGTCAGTGCCGCGTCCTCCAGCGCGCGGACGGCGGCCTCGCGGACGAGTCCGGCGATGGACACGTCCCGGCGTGCGGCTACGTGCTTCGTCTGGCCGATGCCGACGACGGCCACGGGCTCACTGGACATGAGCGCTCTCCCCTTCGAGGACGGCGACCAGGTTCTGCTGCAGGCAGGGCCCGGAGGTGGCGTGGGCGAGCGCCCGGTCGGACTCGCCGCGGTGGATGCGGGCAGCGGCCTCGCCGAGGCGGATCAGCCCGGCGGCCATGACGGGGTTGGCGGCGAGCGCACCGCCGGAGGGATTGACGTCGACGCTGTCGTCGAGCCGGAGCGCCTTGCGCAGCACCACCTCCTGGGAGGTGAACGGGGCGTGCAGCTCGGCGGTGTCCACGGGCCGTTCGAAGACTCCGGCTCGGGTCGCGGCAAGCCGGGTGGACGGTGATTCGGTCAGTTCCCGCACCCCGAGCGAATGCGCCTCGATGCGGTGGTCGATGCCGCGGATCCAGGCGGGGCGGGGGCACAGGGCCCGTGCGGTATCACCGGCGGCGAGGATCACGGCTGCCGCACCGTCGCCGACCGGCGGGCAGTCGCCGGTGCGCAGCGGCTGCACGACGTATTCGCCGGCCGGGACCGGTCCCCCGAGCTGGGCGTGCGGGTTGTCCGCCGCGGCGGCGCGGCTGCGGTGGGCGATCGCGGCGAGGGCGGCCTCGTCCGTGTCGCCCGCGTCGATCAGCGCCCGGGCCTGGAGGGCGGCGAGGGCGACGGAGTCCGGCCAGAGCGGGCCGACGTAGTAAGGGTCGAGCTGGCGGGTGAGGACGTCGCGCACCTCGCCGGGCGAGGTCTTTCCGTAGGAGTAGACGAGCGCGGTGTCCGCCTGCCCCGTCTGGATCTTCACCCAGGCCTCGTACAGCGCCCAGGCACCGTCCATCTCCACATGGGACTCGGAGATCGGCGGGTACGCGCCGACGCCGTCGAGTGCCATGGTGAAGGAGAAGGCGCGGCCCGCGAGGTAGTCGCTGGAGCCGGAGCAGGTGAAGCCGATGTCGCTCGCCTTGAGCCCGGTCGCGTCGAGGACCTGGTGGAGGACGGGCATCAGCATCTCGACTTCGGAGAGCTCGTCGGTGTGGCGCACGTGGTCGGTCTGCGCGAAGGCGACGATCGCCGTGTCTCGCATCTACAGCAGCTCCTTGTACGCGTCGTAGTCGGCGTCCGGCTCGCCGGTCGGCCGGTAGTGATCGGGGTGCCGCCCGCCCTCGGTCCAGACGGGTTCGACACGCAGTCCCATGCGGACCTGGTCGTACGGGATGCCGCCGATGCGGGCGTGCAGTGCGAGGTCCGCGCCGTCGAGTGCGATGTGCGCGTAGACGTAGGGGACTTCGATGTCGAGATTCTTCGCCTTGATGTTGACGATGCAGAACGTGGTGACGGTGCCGCGCGGGCCGACCTCGACCTGTTCGGTGGTGGCGACCCCGCAGGTGGGGCAGGCGCCGCGGGGCGGGACGTACACCTTGTGGCAGGACG
Organism: Streptomyces sp. NPDC127117; assembly: GCF_042677325.1. Taxonomy (NCBI): domain Bacteria; kingdom Bacillati; phylum Actinomycetota; class Actinomycetes; order Kitasatosporales; family Streptomycetaceae; genus Streptomyces; species Streptomyces sp. NPDC127117. Next base: position 6,078 of record NZ_JBHXTM010000086.1, on the reverse strand, counting down.
GGCAGCGCTCGCCGACGATCCGCTGCTCGCAGAGCGCGCCGAGGTACGCGCTCTGGGCGCGGCCGGGAGTGTAGCGGTAGTCGAGCCGGGCGGGGGTGACGATGCCGGTGACGGGGTCGGTGAACTCTCCGTCGTGCGGGGCGGATTGCCCGGTGTCACCGCCGTCGTACGGCTCGAAGCAGGCGATGTCGGTGATCGCGCCGGTGCGCTCGGCGGCCCAGCGGATCCGCACCCGCATGCCGGTGCGCACGGCGTCGGGGCCGGGGGCGTCGAGGGCGTGCAGCAGTGCGGTGTCGGCGCCGTCGAGCCGGACCAGGACCCAGGCGAAGGGGGTGTCGAGGGGCTGGGCGGGGCGGGGTGCGGGGTTCCAGGCCCAGGTGGTGACGGTGCCGGTGGTGGCGACCTCGGTCAGTTCACGGAGCTCCTCGGCGGTGACGGGGTCGTACTCGACGGGCGGGACCAGGACCTTTCCGTCGGCGGCGTGGACCCCCAGGACGGTGCGTTCGCGCAGTCCGGTGAGGAAGGCGCTCTGTACGGGGCCCAGGGAACGGGTGAAGGGGAATTCGACCACCAGCGGTGCGCTGAGGGCTTCGGGCACGGTTGCCTCCTGGGCTCAGGTGCGCCGGTAGACGGGCGGGCGCTTCTCGGCGAAGGCGCGGGCGCCTTCCTTGGCGTCTTCGGTTGCGAACACCGGCCAGCCGCGCTTCAGTTCGGCGGCCAGCCCCTCGGTCTCGGTCATCTCCGCGGTCTCGTACACGGAGGCCTTGACGGCTTCGACGGCGAGCGGTCCGCAGGCGTTGATCCGCTCGGCGACGGCGAGGGCCTCCTCCAGTGCGGTTCCGTCCGGGACGACCCGGCCGATCAGTCCGATGCCGGCCGCTTCCTCGGCGCTGTACGGGCGTCCGGTGAGGAGCATTTCGAGTGCGTGCGTCCGGGCGATCTGGCGCGGCAGCCGGACTGTGGACCCGCCGATGGGGAAGAGGCCGCGCTGCACCTCGAAGAGCCCGAAGGTGGCGCCCGCCCCGGCGATCCGGATGTCGGTGCCCTGGAGGATCTCGGTGCCGCCCGCGACGCAGTGGCCCTCCACGGCGGCGATGACCGGTTTGCGGGGGCGGTGGTGGCGCAGCATCGCCTTCCAGTGGAGATCGGGATCGGCGGTCATCCGGTCCCGGTACTGCTCGCCCTCCATTCCCTTGCCCGCCAGGGCCTTGAGGTCCATGCCGGCGCAGAAGCAGCCGCCCGCGCCGGTGAGGATCACCGAGCGGATCGTGTCGTCCTCGTCCGCCGCCACCCAGCCGTCGTACAGCCCGACCAGCATCGGCAGCGACAGGGCGTTCTTCGCCTCCGGCCTGTTCAGGGTGAGCACCAGCGTGGCGCCCTCGCGCCGCACGACGAGGTGTTCCGTACCACCCATTGTCCGCCTCCCGTCTAAAGACCTAGAACAGGTTGCAGTAGGTGGTGGCGCAGTTCAATAGTTTTCTGACAGCTAGTCAGATTTCCATGACGGCACCCCTTCACAGTTGCGCCTCCCGGCGCTCTAATGACCGCCGAGCCAGTCAGCTTCCGGGGTCAGGAGGAACGGTGGAGTACAACCTTGCCGACCTGTTCGAGTCGGTCGTCGACGCGGTCCCGGAACGCGAGGCGCTCGTCTACCTCGACCATCCCGGCACGGGGGCGGAGCGCCGGCTGACGTACGCGGAGCTGGACGCGGCGGCCAACCGCCTGGCCCACCACCTGATCGAGGCGGGCCTCACCCCGGGCGAGCATCTGGGGCTGCACCTCTACAACGGGGTGGAGTACCTCCAGACGGTGCTGGCCTGCCTGAAGGCACGCATCGTCCCGGTCAATGTGAACTACCGTTATGTGGAAGAGGAGTTGATCTACCTCTACCGCGACGCGGATCTCGCCGCACTGGTCTTCGACGCCGAGTTCGACGAGCGGGTCGCCGCCGCCGCGCCGAAGGCCCCGGGCCTGCGTCATCTCGTACGCGTGGGGGTTCCGGAGGCCGGGGGAGGCGGTCCGGACGCCGTCGCCTTCACGGATGCGGAGGCGGCCGGCAGCCCGGAGCGCGGCTTCCCGCCGCGGTCGGCCGACGACCAGTTCATCATCTACACCGGCGGCACCACCGGAATGCCCAAGGGTGTGATGTGGCGCCAGGAGGACCTCTTCTTCTCCGGGCTCGGCGGAGGCGCGCCGACCGGCGAGCCGGTGAAGTCACCGCAGGAGCTGGCCGAGCGGGTCGCCGCGGGCGGTGACGGGATCACCTTCTTCCCCACTCCCCCGCTGATGCACGGCACCTCGACGCTCACCGCCTTCATCGGCTTCAACTTCGGGCAGCGGGTCGTGGTCCACCGCAAGTTCGTACCGCACGAGGTGCTCCGTACGATCGAGAAGGAGAAGGTCACCAGCGTGTCGCTGGTGGGCGACGCGATGCTGCGGCCGCTGATCGACGCACTGAAGGGCCCGCTGAAGGGCACCGACTGCTCGTCGATGTTCTCGGTCTCCAGTTCGGGCGCGATCATGTCGGACTCGGTGCGCGCGGAGTTCCAGGAACTGGTGCCGACGGTGATGCTGCTGAACAACTTCGGCTCCTCGGAGTCCGGTTTCAACGGCACGGCGACGGCCGACTCGGGCCCGGAGAACGGATTCCGGCTCCAGGTCAACTCCCGTACGGCGGTGGTCGATCCGGCGACATACGAGCCGGTTGCTCCGGGTGAGCCCGGGCGGATCGCCCAGCGCGGGCACGTACCGCTCGGGTACTACAACGACCCGCAGAAGACCTCGGAGACCTTCTTCAGCCGGGGCGAGGAGCGATGGGTCCTGCTCGGTGACATGGCGACGGTCGACGAGGACGGAATCGTCACGGTCCTAGGACGAGGCTCGCAGTGCATCAACACCGGGGGCGAGAAGGTGTACCCGGAGGAGGTCGAACAGGCGCTGAAGGCCCATCCGGACGTGTACGACGTGCTGGTCGCCGCGGTGCCGGACGACCGGTGGGGCAACCGTGTCGCGGCGGTGGTGCAGCTGCGCGAGGGGGCGGACGAGCCCTCGCTCGACGATCTCCAGGCCCACTGCCGGACCCGGCTGGCGGGCTACAAGATCCCCCGCAGGCTGGTGATCACCCGCCGGATCCAGCGCTCACCGAGCGGCAAGGCCGACTACCGGTGGGCCCGCTCGGTCGTCGCACCCCGGCACGAACCCGGGGAGTGAGAGCCGGGAACACCGCACGGCCGGACCCCGTCCGGCCACGGGCGGCGGAGCCCGAGTAAGCCATTCGGGCACGCTCCGAACCCATCCGCTCACCCTATGTGGCAACCGGGGGAGATCGCCCATAGCTTCGGCTCATGAGGAAACGAAACATCAAGATCCTTGTCCCCGTCGCGGTCCTCTCGGCCGCGGGATGCGGAATGTCCGTCCCCTCCGCCTCGGCCACGGACTCGCACGTGGTCCGTGCGGGCGAATCGATCCAGAAGGCGGTGGACGCCGCCCAGCCGGGTGACACCGTCGTCGTGCTGCCCGGCACGTACCGGGAGAGCGTCCAGGTCACCAAGCCCGGTCTGACCCTGCGCGGCTCCGGCAGCCGGACCGTGATCCGGCCGGCCGAGCCGGGCCCGCGGGCCGTCGACGCCTGCGCGAAGGCCGGCAACGGCATCTGCGTCCAGGGCCGGTCCGGCCGGACCGTGGACGGCGTCCGCGTCGAGTCGCTGACCGTCTCCGGGTTCAAGAAGAACGGCGTCTGGGCCTCCTGGACCGACCGGCTGACAGTCCACCGGGTGGCCTCCGAGCACAACGGCGTCTGGGGCATCGCCCAGGAGCACTCCACCCGCGGTGCGTTCATCGGCAACACCGCCCGTGCCAACGGCGACGCGGGCATCTTCGTCGCGAACACCGTCGACGAGGAAGGCGGAGCCACCGACACCCGCGGCACCGAACTCCGGGACAACACACTGACCGACAACCGGATCGGATTCACCGCCAGGCGAGTACGGAACATGTCGGTCCACGACAACAGCTTCACCGCCAACTGCACCGGTGTGTTCGTCGTGGGCGACGAAGGAAAGCCGCAGGCCGGCGCCATGACGATCGAGTCCAACGAGATCACCGGCAACAACAAGTTCTGCTCCAAGACCGAACGGCTGTCGGCCCTCCAGGGCTCCGGCATCGTGCTCACCGGCGCCGCGGACACCAAGGTGCGCTCGAACACGATCCGCGACAACTCCGGCACCACTCCGATGTCCGGCGGTGTCGTCCTGTTCAAGAGCTTCGTGGGTACGAAGAACACCGGCAACACCATCAGCGGCAATGTCGTGCTCGGCAACAAGCCGGCCGACCTCGCCAATGGGGACACCGGCAAGGGCAACACCTTCACCGACAACGTCTGCGCCAAGTCCGCACCGACCGGCATGTGCTGAGCGGTGCACCCCCGCACGAGGAGAAGCGAAACAGCATGACCACTGTGAGCCCCACCCCCACTCCCTCCCCCGTACACGCCGCCCTCCCACACCCCGTCACTCCCCCGCAGCCGGCCATGCAACTGCGTGAGCTGGTCTTCGGCGCGGCCCGGGCAGCCGCCGTGCGCGCCGCCGCCCGTCTGGGCGTCGCCGACGCGCTGGGCGAGACGCCCGCCACCGCGCAGGAGCTCGCGGCGCTGGTGAAGGCCGAGCCCGCGCCGCTGCGGCGGCTGCTGCGCGCCCTGTCCTGCTACGGGATCTTCACCGAGACCTCGGACGGGGAGTTCGCCCACACGGAGATGTCGCGCCTGCTGCGCGAGGACGACCCCAACAGCCTGCGCTACATCTCGCTGTGGTGCACCGAACCCTGGACCTGGGACGTCTGGCCGCGCCTGGACGACGCCGTACGCACCGGCAAGAGCGTCTTCGCGGACGTTCACGGCAAGGGGTTCTTCGACTACCTCCACCAGGACGCCCACGAGTCCGCGCAGGTGTTCAACCGCGCGATGACCACCTCCAGCATGCAGTCCGCGCTGGACGTCGCCGAACTCCTCGACCTCACCGGGGTGTCCGCGGTCGCCGACATCGGCGGCGGCCAGGGGCACGTGCTGGCGAGCCTGCTGGAGAAGCACCCGTCGCTGCACGGCACGCTGATGGACCTGCCGGGCGTGGTGGCCCGCGCCGACGCGCGTCTGCGGGACGAGGGCGCGCTCGTCGAGCGGACCCGGATCGTCGCCGGCGACTGCCGAGAGGCCATCCCCGTCAAGGCCGATCTCTACATCATCAAGAACATCCTGGAGTGGGACGACGACAGCACCCGCCGGACGCTGCGCAACATCGTCGCGGCGGCCCGCCCGGGTGCCAGGGTCGTCGTCATCGAGAACCTCGTCGACGACACCCCCTCGATGCGGTTCACCACCGCGATGGACCTGCTGCTGCTCCTGAACGTGGGCGGCGCCAAGCACACCAGGGAGAGCCTGGTGACCCGGATCTCGGACGCCGGGCTGCTGATCGGCGACATCGTCGCGGTCAACCCCTACCTGCACGCCTTCGAGTGCGTGGTCCCCGACTGACCGTCCCTCCCCCGGGCACGCGAATCGCCCCGGGTCCGGCCGAAGGGCCGGACCCGGGGCGATCGTCCGTCTCAGGCGGGGGTGCCGCGCTCCCACCGGTAGAACTCGTGGGCCATGGCGTCCTTGGGACTCCGCCAGGTCTGCGGGTCGTACGCGCTGACGTAGGCGGTGAGCTTGTCGCTGATGTCCTTGAACTCGGGGTGCTGGGTCACCTTCGCGATCTCGGGGCCCGGCGGCTGCTCCGACTCGATCAGATGCAGATACACATCGCCGAACTGGAAGAGCTTGCGTCTGGTCACGCCGACGAGGTGGGGCAGTTCGCCGCTGTCGGAGGCCGCGAACAGTTCGGCGATGTCCGGCGCCGAACCCGGTGCCATCCGGGCGACGATCAGAGCGTGGTGCATCGGGAGATGCCTTTCTGGTTCCCGGCCCGGGGCCCCGCCCCGGGGGGGGGGGGGCGGGCGGGGGCGGGGGGGGGGGGCGGGGGTGGGTAATATAAAAAAAAAACAAAAAAACAAACAAAAATGCAACAAAAATGGCGTGGTGAGGTTTTA
>NZ_JBHXTM010000085.1:0-27381 GCF_042677325.1 Streptomyces sp. NPDC127117 | reverse complement strand
GGCGACTACGTCTTCCGGGGCAGCGTCCCCGCCAGGTCCGGACGCCATCTGATCTACTCGATCTGGCAGCGCTCCGATTCCCCCGAGGCTTTCTATACCTGCTCCGACGTGGTTTTCGGCAAGGACAGCGGGGGAAGTAAGGCCGGTGGCTCTACTGCCCCAGCGCCGACGGCGTCCGCGCCCACCGAGAGGAAGATCGCGGACGGCGCGGCGAAGTCGTCCGTGCAGCACCAGGGTCACGGTGCCCAGACCGGCACGGGTGCCTCCGCTGCCCCGAAGGCCGCGGATGCGGCCGCGGAACCCGAGGTCAACGGCGTTGCCGGGCAGTCCCCGCAGACCGAACTGGCCGAGACCGGTGGCAACAGCAACACCCCCTGCATCGCCATCGCGGGAGCAGCCGTGCTGGCGATCGGCGCGACGGCGGTCTTCGCCCTCAGCCGTCGTCGCTCGGCGGCAGGCGGCCGCTGACCTCCCCTCGCCCCGCGCCGCGGCAGCCCCCTGCCGCGGCACATCAAGTGGCAATGCGGCGAGTCGAATCGGCCCGATGCCGCGTGCCCGTGCAGGGAGCTGTTGGCGCAACCCACACCGCGCCGACGCACCTGCACGGGCGAACCGTACCCAATACCCCTCACCCGCCCGTGCTCCGGCAGGCAGGAAGCCGCCGGTCCTGGAGTACCGGCAGGCAAGATGCGGTGGTTCAGGAAGGAAGCGTCGTCGTGAACAACAGACCATCCCGAGGTGCCGACCGCCTTGCGGCCATATTTGACGCCCTCCCCGACGGCCTCGTGCTCGTGAACAGCAACGGCACGATCGTCAATGCCAACACCATGGCCCTCGGCATGTTCGAGATGCCCGGCACCGTGCTGGTCGGTCGTGGGCTGTTCGACCTGCTGCCGGACTTCGACCCACGACTTCTCCCGGGCTCCATGCCACTGCCCGGGGACGCCGGTGGGCAGGGCCGTACCGCACCCGCACGCATGATCGCCCGGCGCGCCGACGGCAACGAGTTCGCCGCCGAGGTCACCGGCGTCCACCTGGACGACCGGCGCGAGACGCCCGAGCCGTACCACGGCCACAGCGATGACCGGCTTCTCCTGCTGGTGGTTCGGGACCTTGTCGGAACCCTCGATGCGGAGGCCGAACTCGGGCGTTCGCAACGGCAGTTGGAGATGATCCTGCGGGCCGCATCGGAAGGGGTCGTCGGCACGGACTCCGAGGGCCGCGTCGTGCTGGTCAACCCGGCCGCGGCACAGATCCTCGGCTACCGCGCCAGCCAGCTCGGCGGACAGCGGCTCCATCCGCTGATCCTGCACTCCCGGGCGAACGGCGAGCCCTTCCCGTACGAGGAGTCACCGCTCTCCGACACCCTCGGATCCGGCCGCAAGCACCGCGTCCGCGAACAGGTCCTGTGGGCGCAGGACGGCGAACGGATTCCCGTCGACATCACCACCGCGCCGGTACGCGACGGGAGTCAACTCGTCGGCGCGGTCATGACGTTCACCGATCAGCGCCCGTACGAGCAGCTCGCGCAGAAGCACGAGGCCCAGCTCGCCGACCTCATCGAGCGGCACAGCACCGAACTGGGCCGGCACGAAGAGCGTTACGCTGCCCTGTCCGCCCGGCACACACAGCTCACGGCAGTCCTGGACGGGGCCCTGCACGGGTCTCTTGAGCGACTGCGCACCGAACTCGGCACCCTCGCGGCCGATGATGCCTTTCACCTGTGGCCGGAGGCCAACCAGCTCCTGCAACATCTGACCGACGGATACGCCCGGATGGCCGCACTCGTGAACAACGTGCTGGGGTATCAACGGCTCGACGCGGGCACGGACGGACTGCGCAGGAAAGCGGTGCTGCTCGACCGGGTCGTGGACGACGGCATCGAAGGCGCCGTCGAGCTGATCGGCCCGGGCCGGCTCCGGTTCTCCGTGGACACACCGCCGATCGAGGCGGAGATCGACCCCGAGCGCCTCGCGACCGCGCTCGCCCACCTCGTCGCGGACGTGGCGGGCATCGACGATGTCGTGGGTGCCGTGGGTGCCGACCCGACGATCGTCGTCGCGGCCGCGCAGCGGGGCGACACCGTACGGATCGAGGTCCGTGGGCCGCGCATCGGCGGCGACCCCGTGCATCAGCCCATCGTGCGGGGGATCGTCGCCGCGCACGGCGGCGTGGTACGGACCCGCGAGGTGCGGGAGACTGGCGGGACCGCGTACGTCCTCGAAGTGCCCGTCGTGGCAGGCAGGAGAACCACCGGCTCGCCGCCTGCCCCGGATGCCCGGCACGCCCTGCCGGTTCCGAGGCATTCCGCAGAGGTCCCGGACGCCGGCGTCCCGGACACCGACGGCAGCGGCCGTCGACGTGCCCGACGCACTGCCATGGACGTGGTTCCGCGCAGCTCGACGGCCCCTTCAGGTAGCGGCTTCGGACCGACCGGCCGCCGCCGGGGGCGCCCCGCCGAAGGCATCGTGGTGACCGCGTCCGAAGGCGCGAAGAAACACGCCGCGCCCGGAGACGCCGTGCACACGCACGGGTTGCGAGGAGAAGCCCCGGCTCCCATGCACGCCGGTCCACTGACCGTTGAAGCGGACGACGACGGGTTTCCCGCACTGCGGTCCGCCGGGGACGGGGCGCACGCGCTGGTGGCCGTGCAGGAGTGGCCCGCCACCGCCGAGGCCGTGCCCTGGACCCGGCTCGGGATGGCACTGGCTGAGATCGAGGGCGTCCCCGAGCCGATTCCGGCGCCCTCGGTGTGGCCCGAACCCCTGCCCCTTGCCCCCGCACAGCCCCTGCCCGGCGGGGCAACCCTGTACTCCGCGACAGAGGCAACGGACACATCGGCCATGGAGATCTCGCAGGGCCCCGCATTCACTGCCCGAACTCCGGCGGGCTCGTGACCCCCACCGTCTCACCGAATGAATGGTGACCGCAGGCAGCCGCGTAACCGAAATCGATTCCCTGGCACGATGAATTTCCGGAAGATGTCGCAAGGTCAGTGAATCTGCCGCGCAGTAACCGTGCGGGCCGGTCGCCGCAGCACAACTCTTATTCGATGCGAAAGCCGGACTCAAGAAAACCTTAAGGATCTTCAAGCAAGCCACTTCCCGCATTTTCTTGAGATTCCTGCCGCTAGGTTCAGCTCTGTGGAAACCCGGGACCATTCTGAAGTGAATATGAACTCCTCCGTATTTCGGCCGGCGGGTGCTCCGGTGGGCCGACGTCGCGCCTCGCGCACCGGACCGCCGGCCCCCGGTCCGGCCCCCGGCCCGCGGCACGCCGCGGGCCGGTCGGCGTCCGCCGCGTCCACGCGGACGAAGCACCGCGAGCAGCCCGCGCGGTCGCCCCGCGAGCATCTGACGCGAGTGGCGAAGCAGGCATTCCCCGCCGGGGCCCGACTGCCGGTGCCCTTTCGGATCTCTCCGAAGTCCCTGCGGGGAGGGCTGATCGCGGGTGTCCTCTGGGTCCTGGCACTGTGGGCCGTGGGCATGCGGCCGACGCTCCGGCTCGACGAGTTGTTCGCGACGTTCGCCCATCTCACCGGTCTGCTCGCCGGCTACGGCGCTCTCGGCATGTTCTTCCTGATGGCGCGGGTGCCCGCCCTTGAGCACGGCGTCGGCGCCGACCGGCTCGCGCGGTGGCACTCATGGAGCGGGCGCTGGGTGCTGCTGTTGTGTCTGGGGCATGCGCTGCTCGCGCTGTGCGGATCCGCCGCGCGCCACGGGAACGACCTGCTGACCTCTGCGTTGCAGATGATCAGCCGTACGCAACTGGCGCTCGCCACACTCGGACTGGTGCTGTTGTGCGTTGCCGGGGTCGTATCGGCGCGGTCGATACGCGGCCGGATCCCGCACGAGACGTGGCGCGCGGTGCACCTGCTCACGTACCTCGGAGCGGCGCTCGGGGTCGCGCATCAGATGACCGGGCCGGACCTCGCCGACAACGCCTGTGCCTTCTGGCTGTGGGCGTTGCTGCACGCCACGATCGTCGTGCTGCTGGTCCGGTACCGGATCGTCGTCCCCGTACGCCAGGCGCTCAGGCACAACCTGCGAGTTGTGGAGGTCAAGGCCGAGGGGCCCGATGTGTTCTCGGTAGTGATGGAGGGGGACGGGCTCGATGAACTCCAGGCGGAGGCCGGGCAGTTCTTCCGCTGGCGGTTCCTGCAGCGCCGGGTCTGGCATTCGGCGTTGCCGTTCTCGCTCTCCGCGCCCGTGCGGGACGACAAGCTCAGGATCACCGTCAAGGCGGTCGGGAACCACACCCGGCGGATCCGAAGGCTCAAGCCGGGTACGCGTGTGCTGGCCACGGGCCCCTTCGGTGCCATGACGGCCCACAGACGCAAGCGGCGGAAGGTGCTGCTGCTCGCCGGCGGCGTGGGAATCACACCGATGCGGGCACTTTTCGAGACTCTTCCGGGCGGACCCGGCGACATCACCCTGCTCTACCGGGCCGGCAGCGAGGAGCAGTTGGTACTGCGGGAGGAGCTGGAGGCCATAGCCGCGGTCCGTCAGGCGGGACTGCACTATCTGCTCGGCCCGTCCGACGCCTCGTTCAATCCGCTCGCCCCGCAGACGCTGCGCAGCCTGGTCCCCGACCTCGCCAGGCGCGACGTCTATCTGTGCGGGCCGAACGGCATGACCGTCGCGGCAGCGGCGGCACTCGTCCAGGCCGGGGTTCCGCAGAAGCGAATCCACACCGAGAGCTTTGCCCTGTGACGATGACTCCGGATCCGCATCTGGCTGCGATTTTGGCTCCGAGGCAAAGGTTCCGGGGCCGGGGTGTGACCGTCGGGCCCTGGCCTGTTGGCTGTGGCCGTCAGGCTCTGCTCCCGGCCGCGGCCGCTCCGCGGAACGTCCTGCGGTAGGTGAGAGGGGAGACACCGATCGCCGCGTGCAGATGCTGGCGCAGAGATGTGTCGCTGCCGAAGCCGGTCTGCGTGGCGACCTCGTCCACGGGCAGGTCGGTGGATTCCAGGAGGTGCCGGGCCCGGGCGACGCGCTGCTGGGTGAGCCAGCGGCCCGGGCTGACCCCCGCCTCGTTCTGGAAGCGCCGCGCGAAGGTACGGCGGCTCATCCGGGCGTGGGCGGCGAGGTCGGTCAGGGCCAGCGGCTCGTGCAGCCGCTCCAGCGCCCACTGGCGGGTGGCTGAGGTGCTCTGCCCCGACGGTTCCGGTACCGGCTGGTCGATGAACTGCGCCTGCCCGCCCTCCCGCCACGGCGGCACCACGCAGTGCCTGGCCACCTGGTTGGCGACCGCGCTGCCGTGGTCCGTGCGCACGATATGCAGGCACACGTCGACGCCCGCGGCGGCGCCCGCCGCGGTCAGCACATCGCCGTCGTCCACGAACAGGACCTTCGGATCAAGCTCGACGCGCGGGAACCACTCGCGGAGGCAGCCGCTCAGGTCCCAGTGCGTGGTGGCGCGGCGCCCGTCGAGCAGTCCGGCGGCCGCCAGCACGAACGCACCGGTGCAGATGGACACCATGCGGGTGCCGGGCCGCACCGCGGCGAGTGCTCCCGTCACGGTCGGCGGGAGCTCGCGTACGACGCAGGAGGGGTCGATCGGCGGGATCACCACGGTGTCCGCCGTGCCCAGCACCTCGGGGCCGTGCTCCACCATGATCGAGAAGTCCGCGTTGCTGCGTACCGGGCGACCGTCGACGCTGCAGGTCAGCACCTCGTACCGGCCGCCCGCCGCGCCGAAGATCCGGCTGGGGATGCCCAGGTCGAAGGGGTAGACCCCGTCCAGAGCCAGTACGACGATTCGATGTGCCATGGCACGATTCTATTGAAGAATGGCATTCATGCCATGGCGGGCCCACCTGTCCGGCTCCGATGCTGGAAACCATGAACGACAGCAGCACGAACACCGACGCGCCGACCATGCGCGCCATCCGACAGTACGAATTCGGCGGACCGGAGGTCCTGAAGGAAGCAACGGTGCCCATGCCGGTGCCGGACGTAGGAGAGATCCGCATCACCGTACGTGCGGCGGGCGTCAACCCCACGGACTGCCGGCACCGCGCAGGCGGCCTCTTCCTCAAGGACCTCCCCCTGACCCTGGGGTGGGACGTCTCCGGAGTCGTCGAGTCGGTCGGCCTCGGCGTCACCATCTTCCGGCCGGGCGACGAGGTCTTCGGCATGCTGCCCTACCCGTACGGCGTCGGAGCGCACGCCGAGTACGTGGTCGGCCCCGCACGCTCCTTCGCGAGGAAGCCGGCCAACCTCGACCACCTCCAGGCGGCCGCTCTGCCGTTGGCCGCCCTCACCGCGTACCAGGCGATCGTCGACACGGCCGGGCTGCGCCCCGGTCGGCGCGCCCTCATCCACGCGGCATCCGGGGGCGTCGGCCACCTCGCGGTCCAGATCGCCAAGGCGTGTGGCGCCCACGTCATCGGCACGGTGCTCGGGGACGACCGCCAGGAGTTCGTACGAGCCCTCGGCGCGGACGAGGTGATCGACAACGCCACCACCGACTTCGCCGAGACGGCCGGCGAGGTCGACTTCGTCCTCGACACGCTCTCCGGTGACATCCGCTCGCGATCGCTGTCGATACTGCGCCCCGACGGCACGATGGTCACGACCGTGCCGGACGCCGCCGCCGACGACGCGGAGCGAGCGGCAGGGCAGGGCGGTCGCGTCCGGACCATCGGAGTCCAGGCGGACCACGCCGGGATCAAGGCCATCGCCGACCTGGCAGCCTCCGGCGCGCTGAGGCCGCAGATCCATGCGACGTTCCCGCTGGCCAAGGCCGCCGACGCGCACGCGATGCTCGAAAGCGGGCGGACCACGGGAAAGATCGTCCTGGTGGTCGAGGACCAGGAGGACCGGAACACCGATTGAGTGAGGCGGGGCGGGGTGACGGGCTCCCCGCCCTCCAGCCCCCGCCCCGTACCTCGGCACGTCACGGCCCGCCAGATCCCTTTCGAGGCGGCTGCGCATCGATTCGAACTCGGCAACGCTCCGGAGTCGCGCATCTACACTGTGCTGACTTCTCGCGAAGGCGCGGGGACTTGATCACCACGGGGGCCCCATGGGATTCGGCTTCGGGCAGCGGCGCAGCGGGCAACCCCCCGCCGAGCGGACCAGCTTCGTCGGACGTGCCGAGGAGATCTCGCTGATTCAGGAGGCCTTCCGCGAGGTACGGCTCGTCACGCTGGTGGGCCCCGGAGGTGTCGGCAAGAGCCGCACCGCTCTGCGTGCGGCGGAAGGTCTGCGGGAACGGTTTCCGGACGGGGTGTGGCTGGCCGAACTGTCGGCCCTGTCCGACCCCGAACTCGTACCCGCGACGCTGGCCACCGTACTGGGAGTCCCGGATCAAGCCGGGATGGAACCTCTGGACGCGGTCGTCGACCATCTCAAGGGGCAGCAGCTGCTCATCGTGCTCGACACCTGCGAGCACATGGTCGATGCCTGCGCCGTACTCTGCGACGTGCTGCTGCGCGAGGCCGCCGAGGTCTGCGTACTGGCCACCAGCCGACAGCCCCTCGACGTGGCCGACGAGCGGACGATGCCGATCGCCCCGCTCGGAGTGGACGACGCCGTGGAGCTGTTCACACAGCGAGCCGCCCGCGTCCTGCCCGGCTGGTCCGTCACCGAAGCCAACCGGACACAGACACTGGCGCTCGTCGAACGGCTCGACAGGATCCCGCTCGCCCTCGAACTGGCCGCCGTACGTCTGCGGGTCGCGCCCCTTGCCGAGCTGGTGTGTCGGCTGGACCGCCGGTTCGAGGTGTTCACGGGCGGACAGCGCGCGGCCTGCGCCCGGCACCAGACGCTGCGTACGACCATCGGCTGGTCCCATGAACTCTGCACCCCGGCGGAGCGCCTGCTGTGGGCACGTCTCTCCGTCTTCGCCGGACCCTTCGAACTGTCGGCCGCGGAACGGGTCGGCGAGGGCGAGGGGCTCCGGTCCGACGCCGTCCTGGAGGCGCTTTTCGGCCTGGTGGACAAGTCGGTCGTGCAACGCGTCGGAGAGGACGGGGCGCGCTACCGGCTCCTGGACACGATCCGCGAATACGGTGCGGAGCGCCTCGACGAGGAGAGCAACGCGGCCGCCGTGCGCGGGCGGCACTTCGAGCACCATCGGGACACGGCCGGGCGCCTGTGGGCCGAACTCATCACTCCGGCCCAGACCGAGCTTCATCACGCGGTACGCGGCCAGATCGCCGACATCCGCGCCGCGATGAAGTACGCCTTCACGTCCCCGGGCCGCGCGGCGGAAGGGCTGAGCCTCGCCGTGCAGCTGGCCCCGCACTGGCGGGCGACCGGCACCCTGTCGGAGGGGCGGTACTGGATCGACAAGGGGCTCCGCCTGGTGCCCGAGGACTGCGAGGAGCGGGCCTGGGGCCTGTTCATGTCCGGAGTGTTCGCCACCTGGACCGCCGACCTCGCGGAGGCGCCGACCTTCTTCCGGGAGGCGCGGGAGGCGGCACTGAACTGCGACGAACAGCGCGTGGCATTGTTCACGGAGCCGTACATCGGAGCGATGAGAGCGCTCTGCGGTGAGATCGAGGAGGGACTGGCCGAGCTGGAGCAGGGGCGTCGGCGGATCGTCGCCGTGGGCGACTCGCTCGGCATCAGCATGGTCCACTACGAAGGCGCGCTGCTGCGGGCGGTGTTCGGGGACACCGATGGGGCCCTGGAACTGTGCGAGGTCGGGCTGGCCCATCTGCACGGCACGGGCGACCGTCAGTTCTACGGATCGACGCTCATGGCGGAGGGCATCATCCTCTGGCTCGCCGGCCGCCACGAGGAGGGCGCCGAGGCGCTGCGGCAGGCCCTGGACGCCATGAGCGAGATCGGTGACGTGCTGGTCGCCGCGCTGTGCTGCCTGGGCCTGGCCTGGGACGCCGCACACCAGGAACGCCACGTCAGGGCGGCCTGGCTGTTGGGGTACGCGGAAGGCGCGCGACGGCTCGGCGGCGACCCCGTCGCCATGCTGCCGTCGGTGCTGGAACAACAGGAGGCAACCCGGAACGCCGTGCGGAAGGCGCTGGGGACCACGGAGTACGAACGCTGGTACGGCGTGGGGGCCCGGCTGTCGGGGCCCGCGATCCTGGACGCGGTCCGCGCGGACACCGACAGCCCACTGGCCACGCAGCGACTGCCCCGCAGCCGCCCGGGCGCCCCGGCGGCCGACGTACTCACCCCGCGGGAACGGGAAGTCGCCACGCTGGTCGCCCAAGGACTGTCCAACCGGGAGGTCGCCGAGCAACTCGTGATCTCCAAGCGGACCGCGGACACACACGTCGAGCGCATTCTCACCAAGCTCGCGATCGATTCGCGCACCGAGATCGCGTCGGTGCTGAGCTCCTAGGGTCTTGGCCATGACCCACCGGGCACGGCATGGTGCGCCGGCCGAACCGGCCGCCCCGTACGCCCTGCACGCTTCGCACCAGAGGTTGACGATCCGTCCAGCGATCTGCCGGGGGAGCCGCCCCCATCACATCGCGGACACGCACAGCCGTGCTCGGCGGGGAACAACCCGGTCTGCCGCACCGTTGGTCCACTTGCTCTGCCCTACGAACAGAGGAGTGCCTTGCCCGACACCGCTTCCACCAGCATCACGGTCAGCCCTCTCCCGCCGCTGGCCGCTCAGGCGGAGCGCCTGAGCGAGCTCGGGGTGCCCGGACTCGCGGGCATACCTGCCGACGAGCTGCGTGCCTTCGCCGAAGGCGTCGGCGGGGACCGTACCGATGCCCTGCTCGCCGTCCACCCGGACCGCGCCCCCGCCTCCGCCCTCGCGCCGCTGCTCCGTCGTGACGGCAAGGCCGGTTTCGTCGTCGTCGACATGCTCGACGTCGATCGATTCGCTCCGGTGGACATTCAGTTGCCCGACACCTCCCTCTATCTCGTGACCGGTATCGACCGCGGCGACGACAAGGCCGACTGGAGCCCGGAGGAGGCGCTGCCCGCCCTCGCCGAGGAGGACCGTTCCCCGCTGCTGCTCACCGAGGGCATCCACTGGGCGCTCCAGCAGCCGGAGGTTCTGGAGCGCAATCGCTGCTTCATGACCATCGGCTCCCGGCTGCGCAAGGCGAACGGCAGCTTCGACACCCGCACCCCGGCGATCTGGATCAGCAACGGCACCGGACGGGACGGCCGCGAGCGACGCAACGCCCCGAAGGTCGGTTGGTGCTGGTGGGGAAACCGCCACACGTGGCTGGGCTTCGCCTCCGCCACGGGCCGCGAGTCGGCGTGAACTGACGGATGGGTCACAGGTACCGGGCGACCGGTTCGCCCGGTACTCCGACGGTGGATTGCGATCTTCCGCCGAAGTACCGGGCAGGGCCCTCCAGGACAGTGTCCTGGAAATGATCTCGCGTGGTGGATCATGGGCGGGCGAGACGACGCCACGAACTGCCGGGAGCCGAGCGGGTGTTTGTCCGGCCGCTGCCGCCCGCATCGTCCACCCGTCCCCGGGAGGCAACCCGGTGAACTGTGCCGTCGTCCTCAACGGCGAGTCGTCTCAGGGAGGTCATGCGGTGAGCACACGCGCCGACATCGTCAGAACACTGCCGGAACTGCTCGGGGACCACGCCCGGCGCCTCGGGGACAAGGTCTGCTTCCAGGACGTGTTCACGCGTGTGACCTACCGGGAGCTGGAGCGGAGGACCGCACGGCTGGCCGGCCACCTGGCCGGACTCGGTCTGGCGCGCGGTGAACGGGTGGCGCTACTGCTCGGCAACCGGGTCGAGGCGGTCGAGAGCCTGCTCGCCGTCACCCGGGCGAGTGGTGTGGGCGTGCCACTGGACCCCGGGAACTCGGAGGAGGAGCTGACCCGCCTGCTGGACGACAGCGGGGCACGGGTGCTCATCACCGACGACGCCGGCCTGGCACGTCGACGTACGTTGCCGTTCCGGCCCGGACTGACCGTGGTGGCGGTCGAAGGAGGCGACGAGAGCGAGGCAGGGAACCCGCCCTCCCGCACGGGTTCCGAGGAGCCGGCGGACGGCGGCGGCGTTCTGCGGTACGAGGAGCTGGCGGGTACGGAGCCGGGCACGCCGGCCCGGGACGATCTCGCACTCGACGAAGTGGCCTGGCTGCTCTACACCTCGGGCTCCTCCGGCGCGGCCAAGGGCGTCCTGTCCACCCAGCGCAACCGCCTCTCCCCGATCGCGTCGGGCCTCGTCGGTGTCCTGGGCCTGTCCGAACAGGACCACGTGCTGTGGCCGTTGCCCCTCCATCACGCGATGAGCCAGATCGTGTGTTTCCTCGGGGTGACCGCGGTGGGAGCGAGCGCGGTGCTGCTGCCCCGGTTCTCGGTGGCGGGGGTGCTCGGCGAACTTCGGCGTGAGGACGCCTCGTTCACCCTGCTCGGCGGTGTCCCGACCACGTACTCGGCGCTGCTCGACGCGGTGCGGGGCGAGGAGAGCGACGAGAGCAGCGGCGGCCTCGGTGCGCCCGCGCTGCGGGGCTGCGTCAGCGCGGGCGCCGCGGCGGGGCCCGGGTTCCGCGAGTCCTTCGGGGAGATCTGCGGTGTCCCCTACCTGGAGCACTACGGGAGCACGGAGGCGGGCCCGGTCACCATGCCGGCGCCGGGCGAGGCGACATCGTGCGGCCGGGTACTGCCCGGCACCCGGGTCCGGGTCGGCGGGGGCGCCGACGGCCGGGACACGGGGGAGGGCGAGCTGTGGGTCAACGGGCCCGGGATCATGGCCGGTTACCACGGCAGGCCGGAAGCCACCGCGGAAGTCCTGCGCGACGGCTGGTTCCGTACGGGGGACCTGGCCAGGATCGACGCCTCCGGCGAATTCACGATCACAGGCAGGGCGAGTGATCTCATCATCCGGGGCGGGGTGAACATCCATCCCTCGGAAGTGGAAGCCGTGCTGCGGCGAATGCCGGGGGTGGCGGACGCCGCCGTGGCCGGACGCCCGCACCCCTCCTTCGGTGAAGTGCCGGTCGGCTATCTGGTCCCCGAGCCCGGTGACGGTGTGCTGGACAGGGGGCGTGTCCTCGCCGCCTGCCGTGCGCAACTCTCCGGCTTCAAGGTGCCCGCCGAACTCTTCGAGGTGGCGGAGATCCCCCGTACCACCTCAGGGAAGATCCTGCGGCGGGACCTCGCCGGCCTGCCGGCGCGGGCACTGGGCGCGGAGGCCGCCGGGCAGCCGTCGGAGGACCTGCTGACCCTGGTGCGGAACGAGGCGGCGGCCGTGCTCGGCCGCCCCGCCCGGGAAGTGGAGCCGCGCACGGCACTGCGGGACCTGGGCATGGACTCCTTGACGGCGACGGTGCTGCGGGAGCGACTGTCGGCGGTGACCGGCCTGTCGCTCTCCGAGGCCGTCGCCTTCGACTTCCCCACCGTCGCCGCGCTCGCCGCCCACCTCGGGGAACGGAACGCCGCCGCGCGGACCGACACCGTCCCCGTGCAAAGGAGTTCGGTCCGGTCGGACGACGACCCCGTGGTGATCGTGGGAATGGCCTGCCGCTATCCCGGAGACGTGACCTCTCCGGAGGAACTGTGGCAGCTGGTGGCCGACGGGAGGGACGCCATCGGCCCCTTCCCCACCGACCGGGGCTGGGACACCCGGGAGCTGTACGACCCTGACCCCGGGCGCTCCGGACGGACGTATGTGCGCGAAGGCGGCTTCCTCTCCCGGGTGGACCGCTTCGACCCCGGCTTCTTCGGTATCTCTCCCCGCGAGGCCCTGGCCATGGACCCGCAGCACCGACTGCTGCTCGAAGTGGCCTGGGAGGCCTTCGAACACGCCGGTCTCGTCCCCGGCACTCTGCACGGCTCGCCGACCGGGGTGTACGTCGGGCTGATGTACAGCGACTACGCCCGCCACCTCACGAGGACGCCCGAACACGTCGAGGGGTACCTCGGCCTCGGCAACGCCGGAAGCGTCGCCTCGGGGCGGATCGCCTACACCTTCGGCCTCGAAGGCCCGGCCCTCACCGTCGACACCGCGTGTTCCTCGTCCCTGGTGGCCCTGCACCTGGCGGCCCAGGCGCTGCGCCGCGGCGAATGCGCCTTCGCGTTGGCCGGCGGTGCCACGGTGATGTCGGGGCCCTCGTCGTTCGTGGAGTTCAGCCGCCAGCGGGCACTGTCCCCGGACGGCCGGTGCAAGGCGTTCGGCGCCGCCGCCGACGGCACGGGATGGGCCGAGGGCGCCGGCATGCTGCTGCTCGGCCGGCTGTCCGAGGCACGCCGCGCGGGACTTCCGGTACTGGCCGTGGTGCGCGGCTCGGCGGTGAACCAGGACGGGGCGAGCAACGGGCTGACCGCACCGCACGGACCGGCGCAGCAGCGGGTGATCCGGCAGGCCCTCGCGGACGCGGGGCTGAATCCCGGGGACATCGACGCGGTGGAGGCGCACGGCACCGGCACCCGGCTGGGAGACGTCATCGAGGCGGAGGCCTTCTTCGCGACGTACGGGCGCCACGAACGCCTGCGTCCCCTCCGGCTGGGCTCGGTGAAGTCGAACATCGGCCACACCCAGGCCGCCGCCGGAGTGGCCGGCGTGATCAAAATGGTGCAGGCGATGCACCACCGAATGCTGCCGCGTACATTGCACGCCGATGAACCGACCCCCCGTGTCGACTGGTCGACGGGGCGGATCGAGTTGCTGAGCCGGGCAGTGGAGTGGCCCGCCGCGGACCGTCCGCGCCGGGCGGGGGTGTCCTCGTTCGGTATCAGTGGCACCAACGCCCATGTGGTGCTCGAAGAGCCTCCGCATGCCGTGGCGGCGCCGGAAGGTACGGCACGTCCCGGAAAGGCCGCGGTGGCCGTTCCGGTGTCGGCCAGGAGCCTGCCGGGGCTGCGGGCCCAGGCACGAAAGCTGTACGACCACGTGACCGCCGCCCCCGATACGGCCCCGGCCGACATCGGGTACTCACTCGCCACCACGCGCGCGGCCTTCGACCACCGGGCCGTGCTCGTGGCCCGGGACCGCGCCGGACTGCTGGACTCCCTGCGGTCCGTGGCCGGGGGCGGAGACCGGCCCGGCGTGCACACGGGCACGTCCCGCCACCGCGGCCCGACGGCCGTACTGTTCACCGGTCAGGGCAGCCAACGCGTCGGCATGGGCCGTGAACTGTACGAGTCGCGGGACCTGCATCCGGTCTACGCCGACTCGTGGGACGAGTGCTGCGCCCTGCTCGACACACTGCTGCCGGTACCCCTGCGGGACGTCGTGTTCGCCGAGTCCGGTACGGCGACGGGTGCGCTGCTGCATACGACCCGGTTCGCGCAACCGGCGCTCTTCGCCCTGGAGACCGCCCTGTTCCGGCAGTTCGAGGCCTGGGGGGTACGCCCCGGCCTGGTTGCCGGGCACTCGGTGGGCGAGGTGACGGCGGCACACGTCGCCGGGGTGCTGTCCCTCGCGGACGCCTGCGCACTGGTGGCGGCCAGGGGCCGGCTGATGGACGAGCTGCCGCCGGGCGGCGCGATGGCGGCCGTGGCCTCCGGCGAGGACGAGGTGGCCGCCCGTCTCGCCGAGACCGGGTGCGCGGTGGAGATCGCCGCGGTCAACGGGCCGGCGTCGGTGGTCGTCTCCGGCGACGAGGCCGCGGTGGAAGAGGTCGCCGCGTACTTCCGCGACCGGGGCCGCTCGGCGACGCGTCTGCGGGTCGGCCATGCCTTCCACTCCGCTCGGATGGAACCCGCGCTGGCCGACTTCGCGAACGTGGTCCGGGGCCTGTCCTTCGCCGCGCCGCGGTTGGCGCTGATCACCGCCGTGCAGGGCCGGGCGGCCACCGACGAGGAGCTGTGCACACCGGAGTTCTGGGTGGACCATGTCCGTCGGCCGGTCCGCTTCGCCGATTCGGTGGCGTACCTGGGTGACCGAGGAGCGGCACACTACGTCGAACTGGGGCCCGACGGGGTGCTCACCGGCCTGGTACGGGACTGTCTCGCCCCGCCCGGACCGGACCCGGCGGATCCGGACACGGGCGAAGCGGAAAGCGGAAAGCGGGGTCCGGCACCGCTGGTCCTGCCGACCCTGCGCCGGACGCGGCCGGAAGCGGACGCCCTGCTCGACACGCTGGCCGCGCTCCATGCCCACGGCGCGCCCGTCGACTGGGAGGCGGCCTTCGCAGGGCGTGGCGGGCGGCGCGTCGCACTGCCCACGTACCCCTTCCAGCGCCGCCGGTACTGGCTGGAGTCCGACCCGGGCCATCCGCCCGCCGAGGCCCCGGCGGCCGGGGCCACCCATCCGTTCCTGCGGTCGGTCACCCGCACGGCCGATGACGGCGGGGTGCTGCTGAGCGGGTTGCTCTCGGTGCACGACCAGCCGTGGCTCGCCGACCATGAGGTGGCGGGGGAGATCCTGCTGCCGGCCACCGCTTTCGTCGAAATGGCCCTCCACGCAGGTGAGCTGGCGGGCGCGGCCGAACTGGACGAGCTCGTCCTGACCGCGCCGCTGCCCCTGCCCCCGGACGGCACCGTCGAATTGCAGGTGAAGGTGGCGGGACCGGACGACGCGGGACGGCGGACCGTGCTCATCCACTCCCGGTCGCACACTCCGGCGGGCGACCGGCCCTGGCAACGGCACGCCGGCGGCACCCTCTCGCGGGCACAGCCGCCCACCGACGGGGAAGCGGCCACCATCGAGACCGGCGGCGTGTCCGGGCCGCACGTGCCCTGGCCGCCGGAGGGGGCGATGCCACTGCGTGCCGATGATCCGGGCACCGGGCCGTACGAGCGGTTGGCCGCCGACGGGCTGCGGTACGGCCCCGCCTTCCAGGGCATGCGCACCGCCTGGAGCCACGGGCGGGAGCTGTACGCCGATGTCGTACTGCCCGAAGCGGCCCGCACCCCTGGGCAGGAGGCGGACGGCCCGGGGTTCGTCCTGCATCCCGCCCTGCTCGACGCGGCATTGCACGCCCTGGCCCTGGACAGCCTCGGCACCAACGATTCCGGGGCAGCCGGTCCGGCGGCAGGCGGATTGTCACTGCCGTTCGCCTTCAGCGGGGTTCGCGTGCACACCACCCGCGTCCAGCGCTTGCGGGTACGGGTGACACCCGGGCCCGACGGGCAGTCCGGAGTGGAGCTGACCGACGGGACGGGCTCACCGGTGGCCACGGTCCGTTCGCTGACGCTCCGGCCTTTTCCGCGCACCGGATCGGCGACGGCGGACGCGGTCGCCGGCGCTCTCCATCGGACGGACTGGGTACCGCTGACCGAACCGCCCGCCCCCGTGGCGATGCCCCGCTGGGGAGTTCTGGGCACGACGGGCACACGGCTGGTGGACGCCCTCGCGCCCTTGGGGTCCGGCGTCCCGCTGTACGCCGGACCGGCGGCGTGCGACGCGTCGTCGACCGTCTTCGTGGCACCGTGCCCGTCACCGCCCGACGCGCCCGGCGATGCGCAGGACCAGGCCGCCGAGTTGCTGCGGGCGGCGGACCGGGCGCTCGGACTCGTGCAGGAGTGGCTCGCCGAACCGCACCTGTCCCGCTCCCGTCTCGTGCTCGTGACGTCCGGCGCCGTCACCCCGGCCGACGACGGTCATGGGAATGACGGCCGATCCGGCGCGGCGGCGTCCGTACCGCCGCACGCACCGGTGTGGGGGCTGATCCGCTCGGCCCTGCGGGAGAACCCGGGCCGCTTCGCCCTGATCGACGTGGACGACCACCCCGACTCCTTGAACGCCCTGCCCGCCCTGCTGGCCGCCCCGGTGCCGGAGACAGCCGTACGCCGGGGGACGGCGTACGTACCGAAGCTGGTACCACTGACCGGGACCGCACCGGAGCCGCGGGAGCGACGGCCGCTCGACCCGGACGGCACCGTCCTGGTCACCGGCGGCACCGGTTCCCTGGGCATGCTGGTGGCACGGCATCTGGTCACCGCCCACGGCGTCCGGCACCTGCTGCTCGCCGGCCGACGCGGGCCGGAAGCTCCGGGGGCCCGGGAACTCGTCGCGGAACTGCGTGCGGCGGGCGCCGAGGCCGACGTTCACGCCTGCGACGTCGCGGACCGGACCGCACTCGCCGCCCTGCTCGACGCCGTACCGGCCGCCCACCCGCTGACCGGTGTGGTGCACAGCGCGGGGGTGCTGGACGACGGCGTCGTCGCTGCGCTCACCCCGGACCGTCTGAGGCGGGTGCTGCGCCCCAAGGCGGACGCCGCGCTCGCCCTGCACGAACTGACCAGGGGATACGACCTGGCCGTGTTCGCGCTGTTCTCCTCGGTCGCGGGCACCTTCGGCTCCGCCGGCCAGGCCAACTACGCGGCGGCCAACTGCGTACTGGACGCCTTGGCACGACACCGCGCGCGGCTCGGACTGCCCGGTACGTCGATTGCCTGGGGCCCCTGGCAGCAGGACGACGGCATGATGGCGCACCTCGGTGACGCGGACCGGCGGCGGATGGCCCGCTCCGGGTTCGGCCCGCTCGGGCCGGAAGAGGGCCTGGCTCTCTTCGACGCCGCCGTGGCCGGTGACGAACCCGTGGTGGTGGCGGCCCGCCTCGCCCCGGCCGCTCTCCGCGCCGGTGACCCGGCGGCGAACCGGCCCCCGACGTCCGCTGCCGACGTGGGCGACGCGAGCGGCGCCCGGCCCGGCCGGGCGCCGATGGCTGCCGCCCCCGGCGAGCGGGGCGAGGCGCTGCTCGCCAGGGTCCGGACCCTGGCCGCCCGCGTCCTGGGCCACGGCGACGAGGCGAGCGAGATCGACGAGGACGCCCTGCTGGCGGACCTGGGGCTGGACTCCCTGGCCGCGGTCGATCTGCGCAATGAACTCGCGGCATGGACGGGGCTGGCACTGCCGTCCACGCTGCTGTTCGACTTCCCGACACCGCGCGCGCTCGCCACCGAACTGACACGCCGCCATGCCGCCGAGGCACCTCCCGCGGGTGCCGCGTCGGACGGCCCGGCACAGCTCGGCACCATTGGTCCGGAGGGAGGCGCAGCACCGAACACCCGGGTGCGGGCCGCCGACGCACCGAACGCCGGGGAAGCCCCGGATTCCCTGAGCGCGCTCTTCCGTACCGCATGCGCCCGGGGACGGAGCTGGGACGGCATGGTGCTCCTCACCGTCGCCGCCCGCCTCCGCCCGGTCTTCGACAGGACCGGGGCGCCCGGTGCGGCGCACGAACCCGTCGTGCTCGCGGCGGACGGCGCGGGGGCCCGGCTCGTCTGCGCCCCCGCGCTCAGCGCACTGTCCGGACCGCAGGAGTACGCGCGCTTCGGCGCCGGGCTACGAGGACTGCGGCCGGTCTCCGCAGTGCGGCACCCGGGGTTCGAGCCACGCGAGGCTCTGCCCGCCTCGCTCGACGCCCTCGTCACCGCCCAGACCGCGGCCGTACGCGCAGCCGCGGCCGAAGGCCCCCCGGTGCTGCTGGGCCGGTCGGCCGGTGGCTGGGTGGCCCACGCCGTGGCCGAGCGACTGGAGGCCCAGGGCACCGCCCCGGTGGCCGTCGTCCTGGTGGACACCTATCCACCCGGCCACGACGACCGGGACGAGGCGCTCTCCGCGATGACGTCCGACATGCTGCGCCGGGCGGCGGAATTCGCCTCGGACGACACCGGCCGGCTCACCGCCATGGCCGGATACTTCGAGCTCTTCAAGGGCTGGAAACCCGCGCCACTCGCCTGCCCCACCCTGTACGTACGTGCCCAGGACCCGCTGCCGGGCGCCGAACCCGCCCCGGACTGGATCCTCCCGCACGCCGGGATCACCGTGCCCGGGGACCACTTCACCATGCTGGAGGAGCACGCCCGTACCACCGCACTCGCCGTCCACCGATGGCTCGGCGGCCTGGACTGAGGACGTCTCGGGAGGGGCGCGGGTGCGGAGCGGAAGGAGGCGCAGAAGTCTCTTGCGCCCGCGGATCCTCCTGGAATGGGCTGTTCCCATGAAGAAGCGAAGCATTGCGGCCCTGACCGCGGCCCTGGCCGTGGCACCCCTTCTGGCGTCGGGTGTGCCGGGGCAGCCCGCGGTGGCCGCGGACTCCGGGCAGACGCTCCTGCGCGGAGTGGACCTGGACACGGTGACGATTCCCGAGCTGCAGGAACGCATGGACCACGGGGCCCTGACCTCGTCGGAGCTGACCCTGTCGTACCTCCGGCGGATCAAGGCCATCGACCCGAAGATCCACGCGGTGCTGCGAACCAGCCCGACGGCCCTGCGCCAGGCGGCCGCCAGCGATGTCAGACATCGCCTCGGGAAGGCCCGCGGCCCGCTCGACGGCATCCCCGTCCTGCTGAAGGACAATGTCAACACCCGCGACATGCCGACGACGGCCGGATCGACGGCGCTGGCCGGTAGCCCACCGGACACGGACGCGGACCTGGTCGGAAAGCTGCGCGCGGCAGGCGCGGTGATCCTCGGCAAGGCCAACCTGTCCGAATGGGCCAACTTCCGCGCGGCGAAGCCGACGTCGGGCTGGTCGGCGGTGGGCGGGCAGACGAACAACCCGTACGTCCTGGACCGGAATCCGTGCGGATCGTCCTCCGGTTCGGCCGCCGCGCTCGCCGCGTCATTGGCGCAGGTGGCGATCGGCACCGAGACGGACGGCTCCATCGTGTGCCCGGCCGGGATGAACGGGATCGTCGGCCACAAACCCAGCCTCGGCCTGGTCAGCCAGTCGGGCGTCGTCCCGATCTCCGCCGAACAGGACACGGCCGGTCCCATGGCGCGCAACGTCATCGACGCCGCGATCACCCTCTCGGTGCTCAGCGGTCACGACACCGCGCGGGCCCTCGGCCTCTCGGACGCGGTCACACGCCCCGGCGGACTGCGCGGCAAACGGATCGGACTGTGGCGGCTCCCCTCGCTCGGCGCCGGGACGGACGCGCTGATGACCCGGACCGCGGCACGACTGCGCGCCGCCGGGGCCGAGGTCGTCGAGGTGACGCCGCCGTACCAGGACAGGCTCGCCGAACTCGAATTCCCGGCGCTGCTGAGCGAGTTCCACCGGGACATCGACACCTACCTGGCCACCCGCAACGGGCCCCGCGACCTCGCCGGGCTGATCGAGTTCAACCGCACGCACCGGGCCGAGCGGACCTGCTTCGCCGGTCAGGAGCTGTTCGAGCAGGCCCTGGTCGCGCCGCCGACCGCGGACCCGGGCCACCGGGCCGTACGCGCCGAGCTGAAGGACCTGTCCCGGCGGTCCATCGACGAGACCATGGCCGCCCATGACCTGGACGCCATCGCCTCCCCGGCGAACCCGCCCGCCTGGACGACCGACTGCGCGCGGGGTGACAACGACGTGATCCCGTCCTCCACCCCGGCCGCCGTCGCCGGGTACCCCTCGCTGTCGGTGCCCGCCGGGTTCGTCGGCGAGCTGCCGGTGGGCCTGCTCCTGATGGCGGGTGACCACCAGGACGCCGAGCTGCTGTCGCTGGGGGCGGCGGTGGAACAGCGGCTGGACGCCTGGCGGGCGCCGCGGTACCTGCCTTCGGTGTCGTCCGACACCACTCGTTGAGGCGGCCGTCCCCCGCCGCCGCTCTGACCACCCCGTGCCGCCCGGACCAGGAGGTATCCGTACTCGTCGGGATCGAGCGCCGGTAGAGTGACCGGCCGAACCACGGGGAGGGCGCCGATGCCGACGCTGTCAGGGATACGGAGACGGAGCGGGACGTTCGGGGCCCGGGCGGGCACGGCACTGGCGGCGCTCGTGCTGCTCGGCAGCGCCGGCGCTGCCGTTGCCGCCGAACCGGGCTCCGTGCCGGGCGCCACGGCAACGCACACGGCGACCGCCACCACCACACCGGACGGCCGGTCCTCCGACGGTGCGACCCAGTCCGAGCGCCTGGCCGAGGAACTGCGCCGGAACCCGGTCTACGTCTCGGCCGACCGTCCACGCGGACTGCCCCGCTCGCTCGCCCCGGACATCGCCGCCCTCGCCGAGCGCACGGGCGTGCCCACGTATGTGCTGGCGCTGCCCGCGGGCGACGCCGCGTTGCTCGGCCTGGTCCACGACCGGCTCGGCGAGAACGGGCTGTATGTGCTGATCGGCGACCACAGCAGCATCACCGCCTCCGCGTTCGGCGTCGACGTCCCGGTCGAGGAGGCCCGTCGCATCGCCCTGTACGGCACTCCGTACGGGGCAGGCCCGCTCGCCGCGTTCGAGTCCTTCACCGACGCGATCGCCTCCGGCCACGACAGGGCCGCCGAGAGAGCCGACGAGTTGTACGACCGCTACCACGAGGACGGCAAGCCCGACCCGTACATCAGCTCCACCGACCGGCAGAACCAGAACCTGCTGCTCGGCCTGGCCGTGGTGGTGATCCCCGGCCTGGTGCTGGCCCTCGGTATCCGGTTCTCCCGACGCGGCTCTGACCGGGTGCGGCCGACCGGCACGAAGAAGGACACCGGCACGAAGAAGGACACCGGCTCGAAGAAGGACACCGGCTCGAAGACCCCGGCCGCCGTCCGCCTGGAAAAGGGATCCGGCACGGGGCCGGGCAAGGACTTCGGTACGCGGCCGGGCAAGGGCCCCGGCGAGGAGTCGGGGAGAGGCTCCCGCAAGGGATCGGGCGAGGCCGCTGCGAAGCCGAAGGCCCCGGCCCGTACCACTTGGCCCGCATCGCGCCGACGCGGTGTCCTGCCCGTGACGGTGCTGGCGACGGCGGCCGCCGCGGTCGCCGTGGTGCTGGCCGCGCCCAACGTCTTTCCGCAGACCGTCGACAGCCCGCATCTCGACGTCACCCAGGACGACCTGAACGCCCGAGTCGAGGAAGCCGCCGCCGGGCTCGCCGCCGGACCGATCTACCAGGACCCGTCCACCGCGTACGTGCTGACCGCCACCGACCTCCCCACCATCCGGCAGCGGCTCGCCGAACTCGCGCCCAAGGGCCCGGTGCACGTGCTGGCCACGGCGACCGACAGCGACGACGAGAGCGGTGGCAACAGCAGCACCCTGCTCGCCCGGGTCCACCAACGCACCGGCCAGAACGGCGTCTACGTGCTGATCGATCCGGTGTCCGGCCGGATCGACCTGGAGACCTTCGGCACCGACCGGGACGCCTCACGCCGTTTCAGGCGCCTGCCGTCCACCGTCCGCTACCCGGAGTACCGCAAGGACGGCGACCTGCGGGTGGTGCCGCGCCTGGGCCAGACCTTGGATGCGGTCGCCGCCGCCCGGCCGGAGAAGGGCTACGACTCCGCGACCCACGACACCGAGCTGCCCCCGCTCCGCGACAACCGGCTGCCCGGCCTGTTCAGCGGCGACTTCGGGCCCGGGATCGTGCTCGGCACGATGCTGCTGGGCGTTCTGCTGCTGATCGCCTGGCTGGTGATCGCCGTCGCTCGGGCCGTACTGCGCTCCCGCCGCGCCCTCGCGGCCGACCCCTCGCCGCCGCAGCCCGCCGGGCCCCGGCGCGCCACAGCGCTGCCGACCGTACGGCAACTGCGCTCCTGGGCCGCCGCCGACGTCCGCGAGCTCACCGGGCGGCTGGCCGCCGCCGACCAGGAAGCACCCGGCCGCGCCCGCGCCTGGGACTGCCTGGACGCCGCCGAGCTGCTGGCCGACTCCGGTGACGAGCGCCCGGACGGCATCCCGGAGGCGGGCGACCTGGCCGCCGTCGCGGTGCTCGCCAGGGCCGGACTCGCCGCCCTTCAGGGGCAACTCCACCCCACCCTCTGCCGGCTCAACCCGCTGCACGGCGAGGCCACCGGCGGCAAGGTTCCGGGGTGGCTCGCCGATATCGGCACCGGTCCCAGGTCCGCGCGGCTGTGTCCCGCCTGCCACGAAGCCCTCCGCGCCGCCGCCAACCGCAGCACCGCCGACCCGGCCGCCCGCGAACGGGCGGCCACCGGGCGGCTGCTGCGCCTGCCCGGGGCGGACAGCCGTTCCCGGACCGCCTGGGACGAGGCCGGGCAGGTCCTGCCGGCTGCCCGGGAAGGGCTCGAAGCACTCATCCTCAGGGCCAGGGAGTCCGCCAGTGTCCAGTGACCGCCCGACCAGCTGCCGCCCGAACAGTGACCGCCCGACCAACTGCCGCCCGAACAGTGACCGGCCGGCCGGCGCCGCCCGCGGCCGTGCCGCCGGGCTGCTCACCGCCCTGCTGCTGGCCTGCACCTCGCTGCTCGGCACCGGCGCCCCCGCCCTGGCGGAGACCGCGGGAACCGGGCCGACCGCCGCGACGATCACCGAGTCGCTGGCTACCGACCCTGTCCACGTGGACCCGTCCTACGCGGCCGCCGTCAACCCGGCCCAGGAGCAGGCTCTGGTCGACCGGATCGCCGCGACCGGCCTGCCGATCAAGGTGGTGCTGGTGCCACTGAAGAAGGGGGACGCCTTCGACGGCGACGCCCGCACCCTTGCCGCGGTGATCAAGGAACGGCTCGGCGAGCAGCAGTTGATCCTGATCACCACCGACGAGTACGGGAAATGGCTCAACGGCACCGAGTGGCCGGCCGACATCCATCAGACCCGCGATGCCGTCTCCGCCGTCGGCTTCCTCAGGGAACTCGACGACGCCGGCCTCGCCGCCCGGGTCGGCAAGGCCGTGGAACTCATCGAGGCCGGCAACGGCACCGAGGTCTACGAGGCCGAGACCGCCCGGATCGACAAGGAGTACTCGGCCCGGCCGAAGGACGACGAGCACACCTCCGGCGGCTCGACACCCCTGCTCGTGGTCGCCGTGGTGCTGGTCCTCGCAGTCGGCGCCGCCGTCTTCGTGGTGCGCCGTCGCCGCTCGCCCCGGCACACCGTCTTCAGCTTCCCGGACGCCGTCTTCGCCGCCGGCCAGGCCGCCGACGAGGCCGGGCTGCGCCGCCGGGCCGCCGCCGAGATGCTCGCCCTCGGCGAGGCCGTGGAACAGGCCGACGGCACCGCCGCCCCCGGGCTGAGCCGTGCTCTGGACGCGTACGACGCGGCCGGACGGGTGCTGGACGCCGCACGGGGCCTTCCCGACCTGGTCGGAGTGCTGGCCCTGGCCGCCGAAGGACGCTCCGCCCTGGCCCCGGCCCCCGGGCTCCCGCTGTGCTTCTTCGACCCCCGGCACGGCACCGCCGTCCGCCGGACCACCTGGCGCCCGCTCGGCCGCCGGGAGCGGGTGGATGTCGCGGTGTGCGAGGACTGCGGCCAGGCCCTGCGCGCACGCCGCTCGCCGCAGGTGCTCGCGGTCCGGGACCGGGGCCGCACGGTCCCCTACTTCGAGGTGCCTGCCGAACGCAGCCTGTGGGCCGCCACCGGCTACGGCTCCCTCCTCTCCGGCCCCGACGACACCCTCGCCGCCCGGGTCGGCACCGGCGAGTTCAGCCGAGCCCGGCGGCAGTCCGAGGACCACGACGGCGCGGCCATGGACTGATCCCGACAGAGGGGATGAACCGCTGAGCCCGACAGACCGCTGACGGACCGCCGTTCCCGGCTGCTCGGCCGGCCGGCGTGACACACCGTCCGCTACCGACCCCGTGCCCGCTCCCAGTCGGCCCGGACGAGGTCGTACTCGACGTCGCCATGCTCGGATCCCGGGATCACCTCGGGCCAGTCCTCGGTGAAGTTCCGCAGGAACGACAGACCCGCCTTCTCCATCACACGTCGCGATCGCGTGTTCACCGCCATCGTGTTCGCGGTGACCCGCTGCACCCCGAGGTCCGTGAACCCTTTGGCGATCAGGGCTCGCGAACCCTGGGTGGCGTACCCCTTGCCCCAGGCGGCCTTGTTCAGCCGGTAGCCGAGTTCGACCACGAGCGGGCTGTGGTCGTCGAGCGGGCGGAACGCGAACCAGCCCAGGAACGTCCCGGTGGCCTTCTCGTCGGCGGCCCAGTAGCCACGGGTGCCGAAGCACGGATGGTCGTGGAGGAGCCGCGGCAGGGTTCGCGCCCGGATCGCCTCGCGGCTCGTCGGCCGGCCTCCGTTGATGAAGCGCATGACATCGGGGTCATTGTCCAGCGCGAACAGGTGGTCGACATCGGCTCCGGTGTCGGTGAACGGGCGCAGCGCCAGCTGTTCGGTCTCCAGGAAGACATGCATGCCGTGATCATCACCACCGGCGGTCGTGCCTGCCACCAAATATCCGCGGCAGACCGGTGGTGGGGGGGCAGGCTCGGACACGGACGGAGGCGATGCACGGCTGCGCCCCACGGCCGTACGTACACCCGTCCCGCCGTCAGTACGTATGCCGACGCCATCGGGGTGAGGCGGGTCCGACCGCACAGATACGTGTACTGACCTGCGATTCAACACACGTCGAGGCACCGTGTCGTGCGGCAGGCTGGACGTGCCGTTGGGGAGGTGGAGTTACTGCGCAGCGTGGCGTATGAGGCTGTCGCAGAACCCGAGTGCTCCTCACCCCCAGCGGCGCCGGAAACATGTGCCCGCACTGTCGGCGGTGCAGGCGCATGATTCCGGCCGCCGAGGCCTACCGGCGGCGCGCCTCGACCATGAAACAGCCGAATTCCACCGCACGGACATGCACGAAGGCCACTTCCGGATCGGTGAAGACCTCGCGCAGCGCGTCGTCCACCTCGGCGGCCCGTTCCTTCGGGATCTCGATCAGCCGCCCGCCGAGGATGTGCCCCTGAGCGTCGTAGGCGCGCAACACCCGGCGAGCACCGTGGAGTTCGGCCGGATAGCCGGTGCCGGAAGGCGGTCCGTCGCACTCCTCGGCATGGATGAAGACCGGACCGCACTCGTCGTACGGGCCGGGCTCGGCATCCGTGGCCGCCGCCCAGCGACGCAACGGCGCGTACGAGACGAGGACGATCCGCTCACCTGCCTCGCTGTGCCGCAGGCAGCAGCGCAGCGGGGCACCGCCCTCCGGATCGGTGACGGGTGTCCGGGCATGACCGGCGTCGTCCCGCTCCCGCAGTTGCTTCAGTACGGCGGGGTCGATGGCCCGCACCTCGTAAGTCGTGGTCATGGATTCAGCATCCGTGGACGCCCCTCCCGGTGCTGGCGGAAATCAGACGCGGCCCTGTCGGGCTTCGGCCGCTACAGGCGGTGGACACCAGCACGCCTGCGCGCGGGGTGTCGGGCCCGGGCGGGAAGGCCGGGCCTGTAGCGCCCGGTGACGCGCACCGCGCACCGTGCACTTCGGTCGTCGGCTGCGTCCGGTAGGTGAATCGGGCCGGCCGGATCAGGCGCTTCCACCGTGTGGGTCCGCGTGCTCAGCTCCCGCGAGGCGCTCGGCAACTGCCCGCCGGGCGTCCAGGGCCGCACCTGTCGGCCGCGAGCCGGGCGGCCTGTTCCTGCTGCTCCATTCCTTCGGGTGCCCTTTCTGGCGTCGATGCGCAGCTCACTGGGCGGCATGACGGCGCACGTGATCCCCTGCGAGCGGGTGCGCCGCTGGTACCGGCCGCTGCTGACCCACCGGGCCATCCGCCGGGACCTCGCCCGCTTTCTGCGCTCCACCCGGAAGGACACACACGTATCTGCTGGCCGCCGAACGGCTGCGGCACTTCGACCGGCCTGCGCTGGTGGCCTGGGGCGCGGAGGGCCGGATGATGCCGCCCGAGACCGGCCGGCGCCTCGCCGAACCGCTGCCGCGGGGTGATACGTCGTGATCCCCCAGGCCGGAACGCTGGTCCCCTCGGACAACCCGGCGGCACTCGCCCGGGAACCGCGCCGGTTCGTCGAGGCGAACGCCTGAGCGCCTGTCCGCCGGGCGCTGCGGAGCAGCCCTTACTCTGTACGGAGCAACACCGTGCGCGGGCACGAAAGGAGGAAGCACCATGTCCTTCGCTCCCCTCGGCCGGCACAACGGCGAGCACAGCGACTACTGCAACACCAGCCTGTGCTGCCGTTGCCAGCAGCGGAACTGGACGACTCAGCAGGGCAACGAGCGGTTGTGCGGGCTGTGCGCGGCCTGCTGCCGCGAATGCGGCAGGGCGCCCGCGTCACATCTGGACGGGCTCAACGACGGCGTCTGCGTGGACTGCCGCGGACTGTGCACCCGCTGTCACAGCCCGCTGCCCGACGGGGGAGTCTGCCACTGCCAGCAGTGGAAGCAGAGTCCGGGCAACGATCCGATCCGCTTCATCATGCAGGGCTTTCCCCAGCCGCTGCTCCAGGCGCTCGGGCACCGGGTTCCACGTACCCTGCCCGACATCCTGTTCGAGGAGCTCAAGCAGCGGACGGCCGCCCAGCTCCTCGACCGTATCGAGAGGCGCTGGAGCAACCGCTGGTCGCACGCGATCCACGAACGCGACGAGGAGAACCGTCGCCGCTGGGCGGCCCAGGAGATCGCCGAGGCCCTCGTACGTCCCGGCAGCTGCTCGAACCGGGCGTGCGAGGACGGCTACCTTCTCGCCGACGGCGCGCCCTGCCCGTACTGCCGGCGGCCGGCCCATCGCTTCGTCCCCGCCACGGCCGAGGCGATCTCCACCTCGGAACACGCACGGGCGACCGCGGCGCAGATCCGGCAGGCACTCATCAGCAACCGCTCCACCGGGAAGAAACCCAACCGCGCAGTGCCGCCGGGCGCCTGGCCGACATCTTCCACCGACTGACACCACAGACCGCCGGCCCGCACCGATCAGCCGATCGG
>NZ_JBHXTM010000084.1:23477-27737 GCF_042677325.1 Streptomyces sp. NPDC127117 | reverse complement strand
CCACGGGGTTGTTTTTAATTCCGTACCGACCACCTGGCGCCCCCCCCCCGGGACTTGCGACGGCCAACGGGCCGGTCGCATGGCCGATCGTCCGGAAGGAGGGACGTCGATGAGCACGAAGGACTTCGTCGAGAAGGACTACTACAAGGTCCTCGGCGTCCCCAAGGACGCCACCGACGCCGAGATCAAGAAGGCGTACCGGAAGCTCGCCCGCGAGTTCCACCCGGACGCCAACAAGGGCGACGACAAGGCCGAGGAGCGCTTCAAGGAGATCTCCGAGGCGAACGACGTCCTCGGTGACAGCAAGAAGCGCAAGGAGTACGACGAGGCGCGCGCCCTCTTCGGCAACGGCGGCTTCCGGGCCGGACCCGGCGGCGCGGGAGGCAACTTCAACTTCGACCTGGGCGACCTCTTCGGGGGCACCCAGGGCGGGGGCCAGGGCGGCGCGGCCGGCGGTTTCGGCGGCGGCGGCCTCGGTGATGTCTTCGGCGGCCTGTTCAACCGGGGCGGCACGGGGACGCGGGTGCAGCCGCGGCGCGGCCAGGACATCGAGTCCGAGGTGACGCTCAGCTTCACCGAGGCGGTCGAGGGGGCCACGGTCCCGCTGCGGATGTCCAGCCAGGCGCCCTGCAAGGCCTGTTCCGGCACCGGCGACAAGAACGGCACCCCCCGGGTGTGCCCGACCTGTCTCGGCACCGGTCAGGTGTCGCGCGGCACCGGCGGCGGCTTCTCGCTCACCGACCCCTGCGTGGACTGCAAGGGCCGGGGCCTCATCGCCCAGGACCCGTGCGATGTCTGCAAGGGCAGCGGACGGGCGAAGTCCTCCAAGACCATGCAGGTCAGGATTCCGGCGGGCGTCTCGGACAACCAGCGGATCCGGCTGCGCGGCAAGGGCGGTCCGGGCGAGCGCGGTGGACCGGCCGGCGACCTGTACGTCGTGGTCCATGTCGACGCCCACCCGGTCTTCGGCCGCAAGGGCGACAACCTCACGGTCACCGTGCCCGTCGACTTCACGGAGGCGGCGCTCGGCGGCGAGGTGAAGGTGCCCACGCTCGGCGGCCCGCCGGTCACGCTGAAACTGCCCGCGGGCACTCCCAACGGGCGTACGATGCGCGCCCGCGGCAAGGGCGCCGTACGCAAGGACGGCACCCGGGGCGACCTGCTGGTCACCGTCGAGGTGAAGGTGCCGGCCGACCTCAGCAACGAGGCCAGGGACGCCCTGGAGGCCTACCGGAAGGCGACCGCGGGCCAGGACCCGCGGGCGGAGCTGTTCCAGGCAGCGAAGGGAGCTTGAGGTGGACGGCCGACGACGCAATCCGTACGAACTGACCGACGAATCCCCGGTGTACGTGATCTCGATCGCGGCCCAGCTCTCGGGCCTGCATCCGCAGACACTGCGCCAGTACGACCGTCTCGGCCTCGTCTCGCCCGACCGCACGGCCGGGCGCGGCAGGCGCTACTCGGCCCGCGACATCGAGCTGCTGCGCACCGTGCAGCAGCTGTCGCAGGACGAGGGCATCAACCTCGCCGGCATCAAGCGCATCATCGAGCTGGAGAACCAGGTCGCCGCGCTCCAGCAGCGCGTCGCCGAGCTGTCGGCGGCCGTGGACGGCGCGGCACAGGCCATGCAGCAGCGCGAGGCCCAGGTGCACGCCTCCTACCGGCGCGATCTGGTGCCGTATCAGGACGTACAGCAGACCAGCGCGTTGGTGGTCTGGCGGCCGAAGCGGCCGAAGGACTGAGCGGACGGCACAGGGCCGGGGAGGCGACTTACGGGTCGGCTCCCCGGCCCTTTGCCGTATGCCGGTGCGATGCCGGCACGGCCGTGCCGTGCGTCGGGTGCGCGGTGTGCGCCGTGCGCGGTGTGTCGGATGCGCGGTGTGCGGCGGGCGGGGTCCGGTCAGTTCTGCTCCTCCTCCAGGATTCCCGACCGCGCTATCAGGTAGCCGAGCTGGGCCCGGCTGTTGCTGCCGAGCGCGGCGGCGAGCTTGGCGACGTGGGCGCGGCAGGTGCGGACGTTCATGCCGAGCCTGCGGGCGATCGAGTCGTCCACGTGGCCCTCGACGAGGAGCTGGGCGATGGAGCGCTGAACGCCGCTGATGCCCAGGGAGGTCGGTTCGTACTTGACCTCCTCCCGCAGCGGAGCCGCCCTCGTCCAGAACTGCTCGAACACGTTGACCAGGTACTGCACGAGCCCGGGGTGGCGGAGTTCCAGGGCGACCTGGTCGTCGTCGCTGGCCGGGATGAAGGCGACGGTCCGGTCGAACACGATCAGGCGGCCGATCAGCTCTTCGAGCGTGCGTATCTCCACGTTGTCGTCGGTCATGCGCTCCGCGTACGCGAGTGTGCTGGGGCTGTGGCGCGCGGTGTGCTGGTAGAGGGTGCGCATGCTGACGCCGCGGTGGATCACGGACAGGCCGCGCTCCAGCGACTTGCTGAGACGATCCTCGGTCCGGCCGCCGCCGGGCTGGACGGTGAGCACTTCGGTGCGGCACTCTGCGGTGGCGAGATCGAGGGCCGCGTTGATCCGGTTCACGCCTTCCAGCACGGTGATGGCGTGGGTGCTGGGCGGCCCCAGAGTGCTGATGTCCATGAACGGCTCGAACGATTCAGTCAGTTCGACCGAGTGCCGGCGCCGTTCGAGGATCTCGCGCTCGACGGGATGCAGATGTTGTGCGAGAGCGATGGTCGGCGGAACGGGCCGGAGCCAGTCCGGGTCGTCCGGATCGGGATGCAGTAGCGCGAACTCCATGAGGCAGGGCGCCGGTTCCACTTCGGCGCGGGCGATGCGTCCCAACCGCAAAGCGCTGGCGTAAAGGCGTGCCCCCGCGTCGCACAGTTCGGTGATCCCATGAGAATGTGTCGGCTTTGTGCCGCTTGTGGTCATATCGTCACCCCCCAGGTTCCTGAACATGCAGGAACATGATGCATCTACTCAGTGGTGCTCGCGTGCCCAGGTGAGACATCGTCTTAGGTGCGGGGGAGAAGAATCCACAAGTGAGGACGAAGCCGACTATGTATAAGCGAATGCATCGCTCGGCGCTTGCCGTCTCGTTCGTCGCGGCCCTGGGCATCGGGCTGCTGGGCGGCAGCGACATTGGCTGGAGCGAGGACAGTGTTGCCGGTGGCGACATCGGGTGGACCGTCCGGGCCGCGGCCGACGGTGACATCGGGTGGCCGGCCGCACCTTCCAAGTCGTCCGACATCGGGTGGGTCGTCCAGGCCGGGGCCACCAACACCGACATCGGCTGGGTCTCGCCCGTCAAGTCGTCCGACATCGGCTGGGTCTCGCCCTCCCGTATCGGCTCCACCACGGCCCAGCCGGGCGCATGACCATCCCGCCGGACGACCGGACCTTCCGGCGAGAGATGGCCACGGCCTACCGATCAGGCTGGCATTTCATCGATCTCGTCACTGCCATCCCCCACTGTGGCGACTCGTTGATGGTCACTCTGTTCGGCGACCCCATCGTTGTCGCACGTGAAGAAGACGACGAAGTACGTGCCTACCGTTGCCTCCGCAAGCCGCGTGGAGCCCCGCAGCCCGTCCGCTGTGCGATCCGGTACGACATGATCTTCGTCAACCTCGACCGGCGTGACCACCAGCTGTTCGAGCCAGAGACTATTTCCGCCACCCCCCGCAGTGCCTGAGCGATCCCCCGTCGTTCCATGTCGCTCAGTCACTCCCCCACACAACGGCGCCATCGTGACCTGAACACGATGGCGCCGTTGTGCTGTGTCCGGCCGGGTGCGGTCCGGAGCCGTGCTCAGGCCCTGCCGAGCGCCCGGTCGACGGCGATCTCGATGACGATCCGGTCCGGGTTGGGCGCCGGCGTGCGCTCGTAGCGCTCCGCGTAACGGCGTACCGCGTCCGCCACCGCCTCCGGCTCCGTGCGCACCCTCGCGCGCCCCTCCAGCGTCGCCCAGCGGCGCCCGTCGATCTGGCAGACCGCGACCCGTGCCCCGTCCGGGCCCGCTGCCAGGACGTTGGCGGCCTTCCTGGTGTTCTTGCCGGTGATGACCCGCGCCAGCCTCGTCTCGGGGTCGTACGTCACGCCCACCGGCACCACGTGGGGCGTGCCGTCCGGGCGGGGCGTGGTCAGGGTGCACACATGCCGCGCGCGCCAGAAGGCGAGGTATTCGGGGCCGGGATTCATCACGTCGACTGCCATGCGGACAGCGTAGGCAGCGCGGGCACGGCCCCGGCCCCCCGCCCCCCCCGCCGGGGGGCGCGGGCGGGGGCGGCCGGGGTAAACAATAA
>NZ_JBHXTM010000084.1:0-23467 GCF_042677325.1 Streptomyces sp. NPDC127117 | reverse complement strand
TGGCAGCGCGGGCTCGCCCCCTGCCCGCCGCCCCCGCTGCGGTGGGGGAGGGCCGGGGCGGCCGGTTCACTCGAAGCACCGGAATCTCCGGAATCGGACCCGGGACGGACTCCCGGAAGCAAGTTGAGTGGAGTGGACTCAATATTGGCTTGAGTGGGGTAGACTCAACTTTACGCACGTCGACCTAGTCAGTGTTGTCGAGAGGGCAGTCACCGCAAGGAGGAGAAAGCGCACGTGGACGCCGAGCTGACCAACAAGAGCCGGGACGCCATCAACGCGGCCACCAGCAGGGCCGTGAAGGACGGGCACCCCGATCTGACCCCCGGGCACCTGCTGCTCGCGCTGCTCGCGGGCGAGGACAACGAGAACATCACCGATCTGCTCGCCGCCGTCGAGGCCGACCAGATCGCCGTACGCACCGAGACCGAGCGGCTGCTGGGTGCCCAGCCCAGCGTCACCGGGTCCACCGTCGCCCCGCCGCAGCCCAACCGCGAGCTGCTCGCCGTCATCGCCGACGCCGCGCAGCGCGCGAAGGAGCTCGGCGACGACTACATCTCCACCGAGCACCTGCTGATCGGCATCGCGGCCGAGGGCGGCCGCGCCGGTGAGATCCTCAGTGGGCAGGGGGCCAGTGCGAAGAGGCTGCTGGACGCATTCGAGAAGAGCAGGGGAGGGCGCCGGGTGACCACACCCGACCCGGAGGGCCAGTACAAGGCGCTGGAGAAGTTCGGTACGGACTTCACCGCCGCCGCACGCGAGGGCAAGCTCGACCCGGTCATCGGCCGTGACCAGGAGATCCGCCGGGTCGTCCAGGTACTCTCCCGCCGCACCAAGAACAACCCGGTGCTCATCGGTGAGCCCGGCGTCGGCAAGACGGCCGTCGTCGAGGGCCTCGCCCAGCGCATCGTCAAGGGCGACGTCCCCGAGTCCCTGAAGAACAAGCGGCTCGTCTCGCTCGACCTCGGAGCGATGGTCGCGGGCGCCAAGTACCGCGGCGAGTTCGAGGAGCGGCTGAAGACCGTCCTCTCCGAGATCAAGGAGAGCGACGGGCAGATCATCACCTTCATCGACGAGCTGCACACCGTCGTGGGCGCGGGCGCCGGCGGCGACTCCGCCATGGACGCCGGCAACATGCTCAAGCCGATGCTGGCCCGCGGCGAGCTCCGCATGGTCGGCGCGACGACGCTCGACGAGTACCGCGAGCGGATCGAGAAGGACCCCGCCCTGGAGCGCCGCTTCCAGCAGGTGCTGGTGGCCGAGCCGAGCGTCGAGGACACCATCGCGATCCTGCGCGGGCTCAAGGGCCGCTACGAGGCCCACCACAAGGTCTCCATCGTGGACTCCGCGCTGGTGGCCGCCGCGACCCTCTCCGACCGCTACATCACCTCGCGCTTCCTGCCCGACAAGGCGATCGACCTGGTCGACGAGGCGGCGTCCCGGCTGCGCATGGAGATCGACTCCTCGCCGGTCGAGATCGACGAACTCCAGCGCGCCGTCGACCGACTCCACATGGAGGAGCTGGCCCTCAAGAACGAGACCGACCCCGGCTCCCGGCAGCGCCTGGAGAAGCTCCGCCGCGACCTCGCCGACAAGGAGGAGGAGCTGCGCGGCCTCAACGCCCGCTGGGAGAAGGAGAAGCAGGGCCTCAACCGCGTCGGTGAGCTGAAGGAGCGCCTCGACGAACTGCACGGCCAGGCCGAACGCGCCCAGCGCGACGGCGACTTCGACACCGCTTCCAAGCTGCTCTACGGGGAGATCCCCGGCCTGGAACGGGAGTTGGCCGAGGCGTCCGAGGCCGAGCAGGTGGCAGCGAAGGAGCCCAAGGAGAAGCTGGTCAAGGAGGAGGTCGGCCCGGACGACATCGCCGACGTCGTCGGCTCCTGGACCGGCATCCCGGCCGGGCGTCTGCTGGAGGGCGAGACACAGAAGCTGCTGCGCATGGAGGACGAGCTCGGCAGGCGCCTCATCGGGCAGAGCGAGGCCGTGCGAGCGGTGTCGGACGCGGTACGCCGCACCCGCGCCGGAATCGCCGACCCCGACCGGCCCACCGGCTCCTTCCTCTTCCTCGGCCCGACCGGTGTCGGCAAGACGGAGCTGGCGAAGGCGCTCGCCGACTTCCTCTTCGACGACGAGCGGGCCATGGTCCGCATCGACATGAGCGAGTACAGCGAGAAGCACAGCGTGGCGAGGCTCGTCGGCGCCCCGCCCGGATACGTCGGCTACGAGGAGGGCGGCCAGCTCACCGAGGCGGTCCGCCGCCGCCCGTACAGCGTTGTGCTGCTGGACGAGGTCGAGAAGGCCCACCCCGAGGTCTTCGACATCCTGCTCCAGGTCCTCGACGACGGCCGGCTCACCGACGGGCAGGGCCGGACGGTGGACTTCCGCAACACCATCCTGATCCTGACCTCCAACCTCGGCAGCCAGTTCCTGGTCGATCCCCTGACCAAGCCCGAGGAGAAGAAGGCGCGGGTCCTGGAGGTCGTACGGGCCTCGTTCAAGCCGGAGTTCCTCAACCGGCTCGACGACCTGGTGGTCTTCTCCGCCCTGTCGGGTGACGAGCTCGCGCGCATCGCGAAGCTCCAGATCGACCGGCTCGCCAAGCGGCTGGCCGACCGGCAGCTCACCCTCGACGTCACCCCGGCCGCCCTGGCCTGGCTGGCCGAGGAGGGCAACGACCCGGCGTACGGGGCACGGCCGCTGCGCCGCCTCATCCAGACGGCGATCGGTGACCGGCTGGCGAAGGAGATCCTCTCCGGCGAGGTGAAGGACGGGGACACCGTCCGGGTGGACCGGGTCGGTGACGGCCTGCTCGTCGGCCCCGCGACCTCGGGCGCCGACGCGGCGGCTGTGGGCGGCACCCCGTAGACGGCACCCGACCCGATCGATGCCGGGCCCCGGCCGGCGGACCATGTGTCCCCGGCCGGGGCTCTGCCGTCGGCTCTGCCGTCGGCGCTGCCGTCGGCGCTGCCGTCGGCGCTGCCGCGCAGGAGAGGGTGACATCGCGTTGATTCCATGGGAAAGCAGCCGTTCCGTGAGGAACAGCAGAAAAGGGAATCATCGTCGTCATTGGTGATCCATTGTTCAACATCGATATTGCGCCAAACGCCTGGTTCCGCACCGGGGGGTGACCTCCCCGGCCCGGCTCCGTACCGGGTCGCATCGCCCGCCTCTGACAAGGGAGTTCTGTTCGGGTACGGACAGCGTCCGCCCGGCGGTGTGCGAATAATCAGGACACCCCGGAGCGTCCTCCCTGGCCCGCCCGCGAGCAGGGTTGGGGGCCGAATTCGACAGTCGGTAGCGTGCCCGCATGAACGAGCGGATGGGCGATGAGATAAATCCGGGGCTCAAAAAGCCCAGATCTGACAATCTCTTTCACCTTGGCGAATTCCGTACCCTCTGGGCTGCTTACGCTCAGTCGATCCTGGGCGACCAACTGGCCCGCGTGGCCCTGTCGTTGCTCGTGTTCGAACGCACCGACTCGCCGGGGTGGACCGCTGCGACGTACGCGCTGACCACCTTGCCCGCGCTGCTGTCCGGGGTGCTCCTGTCCGGCCTGGCGGACCGTTTCCCCCGGCGTACGGTCATGATCAGCTGCGATCTGGTGCGGATGGTGCTGGTCGGGCTGATGGCCCTGCCCGGGATGCCCCTGCCGCTGCTGGCCGGGCTGCTGGTGCTGGCGCAGCTGGCCGAGGCGCCCTTCGGCGCCGCCCAGGGCGCGCTGCTGCCCACCGTGCTCGGCACGCAGAGATACGAACGCGGCCAGCGGGTCATGCAGATCACCAATCAGGTCGGGCAGCTGGTCGGCTTCGCCGGCGGCGGTCTGCTGGCCGCGTGGCTGGGCAGCAACCTCTCCCTGGGCGTGAACGCGGCGACCTTCCTTCTCTCGGCGACCTTGATCAGGCTCGGCGTGAAGGCCCGTCCCACGGCGAGTGCCGACGCCCGCAAGACCCGGCTCGGCGCACAGGTCGGGGGCGCTGCCGCGCTGATCTGGTCGGACCGCAGGCTCCGGTCGCTGCTGGCGATGGGGTGGCTCGCGGGCTTCATCGTCCTGCCGGAAGGGCTGGCGGCCCCGTTCGCGGACGAGGCCGGCGGCGGCGCCTACTCGGTGGGCCTCCTGCTCGCCTCGCATCCGGCGGGAATGGTGCTGGGA
This sequence comes from Streptomyces sp. NPDC127117, assembly GCF_042677325.1. Taxonomy (NCBI): domain Bacteria; kingdom Bacillati; phylum Actinomycetota; class Actinomycetes; order Kitasatosporales; family Streptomycetaceae; genus Streptomyces; species Streptomyces sp. NPDC127117. The sequence continues at coordinate 19,317 of NZ_JBHXTM010000084.1, read as the reverse complement.
GCGGCGCTGCTGGGGCGGGCCAAGGTCGGCGACGAGTCGCGGCGCCGCCTGCTCGGGCCGTTGGCGATCGGCGCGAATCTGCCGCTGCTCGCCTACTGGCTCGACCCCGGTGTGGCCGTGGCCATGTTCCTGCTGCTGGTGGCCGGGGTGTGCTCCGCCTACCAGATCACCGCCGGCGCGACCTTCGTGCTCCTGACCCCGGTCGACCGACGCGGCCAGGCGCTGGGGCTCGCCAGGTCGGGGGTGACCGCCGTGCAGGGGATCGGTGTCGCCGTGGGCGGTGTGGCGACGGAGCTGTCCGGCTCATCGGCGAACACCATCGGAGCGTCCGGACTCCTCGGGGTGCTGTGCGCGATTCTCGCCGCCGCAGCCTGGGCACGGGCACGGGTGGCCGATACACGGATGGCCCCCCGGAGTGCTTAGGGCGTGTCCGGCGGATCACGCCGGACAGGCCCTGGAAGACCCCCCGGCCGCGAAACGCGGCTAGGGTCGTCGGCAGGAAACCACGTGCGATCCACAGGAGTACCCAGCGATGTCTATCGATCCGTCCTCGATTCCGAATTTCGGGGGCCAGCCCGAACCGCAGGCGGCAGGACCCGAGGGCCCCGTTGTCCCTGACCAGGACCTCGTCAAGCAGCTCCTCGAACAGATGGAGCTGAAGTACGTCGTCGACGACGAGGGTGACCTCGCGGCGCCGTGGGAGGACTTCCGGACGTACTTCATGTTCCGGGGCGAGGACGAGCAGCAGGTCTTCTCGGTCCGTACGTTCTACGACCGCCCGCACGCCGCGGACCAGCGCCCGGTCCTGCTCGACGCGATCGACGACTGGAACCGCCGAACCCTGTGGCCCAAGGTCTACACGCACACCCACGAGCCCGAGGAGGGCTCCGAGGACACCGAGGTCTCGGTCCGTCTGATCGGTGAGGCGCAGATGCTCATCGGTACGGGCGTCAGCCTGGAGCACTTCGTCTCGTCGACGGTCAGCTGGGTGCGCGCCTCGATCGAGTTCGACAAGTGGCTGCAGGAGCGCCTGGGCCTGGCCCCGGCCGAGGAGAAGGCGCCGGAGGACGGCGACCCGGTCCCCCCGGGGCGCCTGAGCCCTGGTCCGGCGGCCACCCCCCACCCCGGGGGGGCGGTCCTCACGACCGCCGCCCCGGGGTGCCGCGTTTCAGGGCGCCAGGCGCCGCAGCCGGCCGGCCGCCTCCCGCAGGACGTCCTCCTTCTTGCAGAAGGTGAAGCGCACCTGGCTGCGGCCGGCGTCCGGGTCGTCGTAGAAGACGGAGTTGGGTACGGCGACGACGCCGCAGCGTTCGGGGAGGGCGCGGCAGAAGGCGTAGGCGTCCTTCTCGCCGAAGGGGGTGATGTCGGTGGTGATGAAGTACGTGCCCTGGGGCCGGTGGACCTCGAACCCGGCCGCCCGCAGGCCGTCGCCGAGCAGGTCGCGCCTGTGGCGGAGATCGGCGCGGAAGCCCTCGAAGTAGGAGTCCGGCAGACGCAGCGCCTCGGCGATGGCGTACTGGAACGGGCCCGCGCTCACATAGGTCAGGTACTGCTTGGCCGTCCGGACGGCGGCGACCAGCGGGGCGCTCGCGGTGACCCAGCCGACCTTCCAGCCGGTGTACGAGAAGGTTTTGCCGGCGGACGAGATGGAGACCGTGCGGTCGCGCATGCCGGGCAGTGAGATCAGCGGGATGTGTTCGCCCTCGAAGACCAGGTGCTCGTAGACCTCGTCGGTGACCACGAGGAGGTCGTGCTCCACCGCCAGTTCGGCGATCGTGGTCAGTTCCTCGCGGGTGAGGACCATGCCGGTCGGGTTGTGCGGGCTGTTCAGCAGCAGCAGCCGGGTGCGGGGGGTGATCGCGTCCCGGAGGGCGTCGAGGTCGGGGCGGAAGTCCGGAGCGCGGAGGGTCAGCGGTACGCGACGGCCGCCCGCCATGGCGATGCAGGCGGCGTAGGAGTCGTAGAAGGGCTCGAAGGCGATGACCTCGTCGCCGGGCTCCAGCAGTGCCAGCAGGGACGCGGCGATGGCTTCGGTGGCTCCGGCGGTGACCAGGACCTCGGTGTCGGGGTCGTGGGTGAGGCCGTAGCGCCGTTGCTGGTGGCCGGCGATCGCGGTGCGCAGTTCGGGGATGCCGGGGCCCGGTGGGTACTGGTTGCCGTGCCCGTCGCGCAGTGCCCGGACGGCGGCCTCGCGGATCTCTTCGGGGCCGTCGGTGTCGGGGAAGCCCTGGCCGAGGTTGATGGAGCCGGTCCGTACGGCGAGCGCCGACATCTCCGCGAAGATCGTGGTACCGAACTCGGCGAGGCGGCGGTTGAGCAGCGGTCGTCCCTGTGTCATGGCTGTCATCCTGCGCGGAAGCTCTGGAGTTGCTCAAGTCTGCTTTGGCCGTTCGGGGGCGGGGCATCCCCCACACACGCGGAAAGCGCATGGAAGCGGGGGGACCTCGCTTCGGGGGACGGAAGGGCGTGAGGTCGGTGGGTGTTTTCGTCGGTGTGGTGGTAGCGGTCGTTCTGATCGTGTGGTTCGTCTCGGTCCTGGTTCGCGCCGGGAACCGGTCGAAGGCGGGCAGGCGCGGTGTGCGGCGGGGGGCCGCCGGCGGCAGCGCGGGGGGCGGCTGGTGGGCGGGGGGTGACGGCGGCGGTGGTTCGTCCTGCGGAAGCGGGCACTCCGGGCACTCCGGTGGTCATTCCTGCGGCGGCGGGCACTCCTCGTGCGGTGGTGGTTCCTCGTGCGGCGGCGGGGGTGGATGCGGCGGAGGAAGCTGATCCGGACGGCTGGTTCCAGAGGTGCCCGGCGGGTGAACTCCCGCCGGGCACCTTTTTGTTGGGCGTTCTGCGAGTTGCCGGTGAACAGGTGAACCGCAAGGCCCCCGAGGGGATGGAAACCACGGCAAGTTGGGCAAAAACGCTGTGGCTGTGACTTATTCGTGGTTCCCTCGGTTGAGAGAACATTCAGCCCTCGGACCCCAGTTGGACCTGATCGGGCGCTACCCACCTCCCACGCGCATCGCGCCGGGGGCGTCCCCTGTCCATGCGTCCATGCTTGCTTGCGGAGCCGACCCATGCTCACGACCCTCCAGACGGCTTATTCCGATACCCGTGCTGCCGACCTGGCCTGGGCGCTGGGGCGCGAACCGCTCCCCGCCCTGGCCGTGCTCGACCTCGATCTCGCGGGCGCCACGCTTCAGATGCGCCTGCTCGGCGCCTCCCACCAGGTGCTTCTCGAAGAGGACCGCGGCACCTGTTCCGAGACCGTCGCCTGCATCCCCGGGAGCAGCACCCCGCTCCCGCTCGGTGTCTCCAAGCGGCTCGGGGAATGGGAGTACGAATTCGCGGCACGCGTCGAGACGCTCTCGGAGGGCTCGTTCGCGGGGCGGGCGCAGGAGCTGCTCGCGCTGGTGGCCGACCATCCGCAGGGCCTTGCCGGGACGTTCCCCGGCAGTCCGCACGCCTTCACCGCCATGCTCGCCCAGCGGACCGAGGGCCAGGTGCGGTGGCGTACCTGGCACGCGTACCCGCAGGAGGGGCAGTTGGTGGTGACGCGCACCCGAGTGGGAGTGCGCACGTCGGCGGCTGCGCTCTGAGTAGTCCCAACTCCGTTGTGAGCGCGCCACTTACACCCTTGTGGGTGACAGGCTGCCACGTAATCGTGACGTAGCGTTCGCATCATGATCGACCAGCAGGTGTCGCTGCGAGGGGGCGCGGCGTGTCTTCCCGTACGGCCGAGGACCGGTCGGTATCTCGTGCTCGCCGCTGTCTTCGTCTGTGCCGCCTGCGGTCTGGTGTACGAGCTCGAACTGGTGGCGCTCGCCTCGTATCTGATCGGTGATTCCGTCACCCAGGCCTCGGTCGTGCTCTCCGTGATGGTCTTCGCGATGGGCGTCGGCTCGCTTCTCGCGAAACGTTTACGCAGCCGTGCCGCAGTGGGTTTCGGGCTGATCGAGGCGGCGCTCGCGCTCGTCGGCGGTTCCTCGGCGCTGGTGCTGTACGCGTCGTTCGCCTGGATCGGGGAGTCGCGGTACGCCCTGGTCGGGTTCTCGCTCACGATCGGGATCCTGATCGGTGCGGAGATCCCGCTGCTGATGACGTTGATCCAGCGCGTCGACCGGCAGGACGCGGGCGGCGCCGTCGCGGATCTCTTCGCCGCCGACTACGTGGGCGCGCTGGTCGGCGGGCTCGCCTTCCCGTTCCTGCTGCTGCCGATGCTCGGGCAGCTCACCGGGGCGCTGTTCACCGGCGCGGTCAACGCGGCGGCGGGCGGGGCGCTGGTGCTGTGGGTGTTCCGGCGGGACCTCACCCCGCGCTCGCGCTGGCTGCTGATCGCGGTCAACGTGGCGGTGATCGCGGTGCTGGCCGTCGCCACCGCGCTGGTCGACGACTTCGAGCGGGCGGCGAGGCGCGCGGTGTACGGGGACGCGGTGCGGGTCGCGATGCAGACCGAGGTCCAGGAGGTGGTGCTGACGGGGTCGGGCCGCAGCTCCCTGGACCTGTATCTGGACGGCCGGCTGCGGGTCAGCGGGCGCGACGAGTACCGCTACCACGAGGCGCTGGTGCACCCCGCGATGAACGGGCCGCACGCCCATGTGCTGATCCTGGGCGGCGGTGACGGCCTCGCCGCCCGGGAGGTGCTGCGCTACCCGGACGTAAGCGATGTCACCGTGGTCGAGCTGGACCGGGGCGTCACCCGGTTGGCCCGTACCGACCCGGCGCTCTCGGAGCTGAACGGCCACGCCTACCGCGACCCCCGGCTCACCGCCGTCACCGCCGACGCCTTCAACTGGCTGCGCGCGGCGCACGGCAGCTACGACGTGGTGATCTCCGATCTGCCCGACCCCGGGATCTCCACCAGCACGAAGCTCTACTCGGCGGAGTTCTACGGTCTGGTCGCCGAGGCGCTGGCGCCCGGCGGCCGGGTGGCGGTGCACGGCGGCCCTTCGGTGTCCCGGCCGCGCACGTTCTGGACGGTCGAGGCGTCGATGAGGGCGGCGGGCCTGCGCACCTGCCCGTACCGGATCAGCGACCGGCTGGCCGATTCCGCGGCCGGACCCGACCGGGCCACGCACCGGGCGCAGCGCGCGCACGGCTGGGGCTTCGTCCTCGCCGGTCCGGGGAAGGCGCCGGAGCTCGGCCTCGCCCGCAGGGCGCCGGAGCTGCGGTCGATGACGGAGCCGGGGCTGGTCGACGCGGGGCAGCGGACGGAGCGCGCCCGGCTGCCGGGGCTGCCGCCATCGACGCTGGTGCATCCGCGGTACTGGGAGGACCGGTGAGCGGGCGGTGGTGATCCGGGCCGGCGGGGGCTTCGGGAGGCGGAACCGCTGACGTGGCGGTCGGGGCTGAGTAGGCTCGGTTTCCATGGAGCATGAGGTGTTCGTTCCGGTTCCGGTCCCGTCCCTGAGGCGCACGCTGGGTGACCCCGCCCGCGTCGCGCGCTGTGTGCCGGGGCTGCAGCAGGACGCCGACGCGTCCGCGGGCCCGCTGTCCGGCCGGCTGAGGATCCGGGTCGACGGTCACACGATCACTTACCGCGGCGTGCTGCGGTTCACCGGTGCGCCGCAGGACGGCCCGGAGGGTTCGCCCGGGGCCGGGATCCTGGTGACGGGCGAGGGCACCGAGGCCCGGGGCAGCGGCTCGGTGCAGCTGCGCCTGACGATCGGGCTGACCGAGCGCGACGGCGGTACGGCGATCGGCTTCACGGGCACGGCGAGCGGTGACGGCCGGCTCCTGGAGCTGGACGCGGCGGCGGTGCTCGCGGCGGCCCAGCGGCTGCTCGACCGCTTCGCCCAGCAGCTGGTGACGGAGACGCTGGCCGGTGGTGAACCCGACGGGCCGCTCGGCGAGGCCGTGGAGCAGGCCATCGAGGAGGCGGCCGAGGAGGCCGACACGACCGGCGCGGCCACCGCCGGCGACGCCGTCCCGGAAGCCGGCGGCACCGACGACGCACTGCCCACCCATGACGCCACGGCCGACGAGGCGCCTGCGGCGGGGGAGCCCGAGGTCCCGGGGAACCCCCCGGGCACCGGCTCCGTCTTCGACGCGCCCGTGCCCCCGCCGTCGCTCGACCCGGTGTCCGATGCGGAGTTCACCACCCCGGAAGACCTTCCGGCGGAGGCCGCGCACGCCAGGCGGACCATGATCGGCCGCAGTGCCGAGGAGGTCGACCACGCGCCGCCGCGCGGCCGGTACGCCCCCGTCCCGTCACCCGATTCGACCACCGCGGGCGCCACGCTCCGCTGGGTCGCCCCGGCCGCCGCCCTCGCGCTGGCGTCCGCCGTGGTGGTGACCCGGGCGCTGCGGCGGCGACGGTAGCCCTCGCGCCAGTAGTGTCGGACGGGTGAGTAGCAGCGAGAAGGACGTCCGGCTGTCCGTCGGCGACACAGAGTTGACCGTGAATCCCGCCAACGGCTGTCGCATCGACAGCCTGCGGATCGAGGGCACCGAACTGCTGCGGCAGGGGGAGCGCTACGGCTGCTTCCCGATGGTGCCGTGGTGCGGGCGCACCGAGAACGGGCTGTTCCACAACGGCGACGTCCCGCACCGGTTGCCGCTGAACTCCCCGCCGCACGCCATCCACGGCACCGGCCGGGACACCGCCTGGCACACCGCCCGGCTGGGCGAGCGGGAGGCGTCGTTCTACTACGACCTCGCCGAGCCCTGGCCGTACCCGGGCCGGGTGACCCAGACCTTCGAGCTGGCCGAGGACTCGCTCACCCTCGCCTTCGGCATCGAGACGTACGGGGACTCGTTTCCGGCGCAGGCCGGCTGGCACCCGTGGTTCCTGCGCAACCTCGGCGGCGGTGGCAAGGACGTGGAGCTGGCCTTCGACGCGGCCTGGCAGGAGGAGCGCGGCGAGAACCATCTGCCGACCGGCCGCCGCATCCCGCCGCTGGACGGTCCCTGGGACGACTGCTTCGGGATGCCGGACGGCGTGGCGGTGACGCTCACCTGGCCGGAGCAGCTGGAGCTGACCGTGAAGAGCCGGACCGAGTGGGTCGTCATCTACGACGAGCAGGACGAGGCGGTCTGTGTGGAGCCGCAGTCCGGCCCGCCGAACGGGCTGAACACCGCGCCCCGCTACGTCACCCCGATCGATCCGCTGGAGATCGCGACGACGTGGAGCTGGCGCCGGCTGTGACCCCGGCGGTGGTCCGCCGGGCAGGCCCTAAGCTCGTAGCCATGAGTGACGTACGTGCTGAGCTGCTCCAGCAGATCAAGGACAAGGCCGTGGTACACGGCAAGGTGACCCTCTCCTCGGGTCTTGAGGCCGACTGGTACATCGACCTGCGCCGCATCACGCTGGACGGCAAGGCCGCTCCGATGGTCGGTCAGGTCATGCTCGACGCCACCGCCGAGCTGGACTACGACTGCGTGGGCGGGCTGACGCTGGGCGCCGACCCGGTCGCCACCTCGATGCTGCACGCCTCCGCCGCGCGCGGGCAGGAGCTGGACGCGTTCGTCGTCCGCAAGGCGCAGAAGGCGCACGGGATGCAGCGCCGCATCGAGGGCACGGACGTGAAGGGCCGCCGCTGCCTGGTGGTGGAGGACACCTCGACCACCGGTGGTTCGCCGCTGACGGCCGTCGAGGCGGTGCGCGAGGCCGGTGGCGAGGTCGTGGCCGTGGCCGTGATCGTGGAGCGGGGTGCGGCTCCGGCCATCGCCGAGGCCGGGCTGCCGTACGTCCACGTCTACTCGGTGGCCGATCTCGACCTGGCCTGAGCCGACTTTCGGCTTTGACCTGCGGTTTCTTCCGGGGGCGGGCCGTTTCACGTGAAACGGCCCGCCCCTTTCGCATGCCCGCGCACCGCGCCCCCGGGAGCCCGGCCGAAGGGCCGGGTGGAGCCGGAGCGAGAGTCTGGGAAGATGGGGGCGACGATGACGTCGCCCCCAGGTCAGGGAACCAGCACGCACACCCGCATATCCCAAGGAGCGGTCAGATGCCCATCGCAACCCCCGAGGTCTACGCCGAGATGCTCGACCGGGCGAAGGCAGGCAAGTTCGCCTACCCGGCCATCAATGTGACGTCGACCCAGACCCTGCACGCTGCACTGCGCGGCTTCGCGGAGGCGGAGAGCGACGGCATCGTCCAGATCTCCACCGGTGGGGCGGAGTTCCTGGGCGGCCAGTACAACAAGGACATGGTCACCGGTGCCGTCGCCCTGGCCGAGTTCGCGCACATCGTCGCCGCCAAGTACGACATCACGGTCGCGCTGCACACCGACCACTGCCCCAAGGACAAGCTGGACGGCTACGTGCGTCCGCTGCTCGACATCTCCGCCGAGCGCGTCGCCCGCGGCGAGAACCCGCTGTTCCAGAGCCACATGTGGGACGGTTCGGCCGAGACGCTGGCCGACAACCTGGCCATCGGCCAGGAGCTGCTGGCCAAGGCCGCCGTCGCCAAGATCATCCTTGAGGTCGAGATCACCCCGACCGGCGGCGAGGAGGATGGTGTCACGCACGAGATCAACGACGAGCTGTACACCACGGTCGACGACGCGCTGCGCACCGCCGAGGCACTCGGCCTGGGCGAGAAGGGCCGCTACCTGCTGGCCGCCTCCTTCGGCAACGTCCACGGCGTCTACAAGCCGGGCAACGTCGTGCTCCGTCCCGAGCTGCTGAAGGACCTCCAGGAGGGCGTCGGCGCCAAGTACGGCGTGAAGTCCCCGTTCGACTTCGTCTTCCACGGCGGTTCCGGCTCCACCGAGCAGGAGATCGCCACCGCGCTGGAGAACGGCGTCGTGAAGATGAACCTCGACACCGACACCCAGTACGCATTCACCCGCCCGATCGTGGACCACATGTTCCGCAACTACGACGGTGTGCTGAAGGTCGACGGCGAGGTCGGCAACAAGAAGGTCTACGACCCGCGCAGCTGGGGCAAGTCCGCAGAGGCGGGCATGGCCAAGCGCGTCACGGAGGCCTGCGCCAACCTGCGCTCCACCGGCACCAAGCTGAAGTAGCAGCCGGTACGAAGTGTGTGGCCGTGGGCCCGGTACCCCGTGGGGTGCCGGGCCCACGGCATGTCCGACAGACGCATATGAAGGGGTCGCTGTGAGTTCCAGCGCGCGCTATGACTTCGACACCGTCGTCGACCGCCGGGGCACCTGGTGCGTCCAGTGGGACGGGGTGGCGGACCGGTTCGGGGTGGACGGGCTGCTGCCTTTCACCATCTCCGACATGGACTTCGAGACCGCCCCGGAGGTGCTGGGCGCGCTGCGCTCCCGTCTCGACCACGGGGTGTTCGGCTACACCGACTGGCGGCAGGACGACTTCCGCTCGGCGATAGCCCACTGGTACTCGACCCGGTACGGCACGGAGGTGGACACCGGGCAACTGGTCTACGGGCCCTCCGTGCTCAGCCAGCTCTCCCAGCTGTTGCAGATGTGGACGTCGCCGGGCGAGGGCGTGGTCGTCCACACCCCCACGTACGACGGTTTCCGCAAGGCGATCACCGGGCTCGGGCGGGAGCTGCGGGGCGTGCCGGTGGGGGACCGGGCCGCGCTGGAACGCGAGCTGGCCCGCCCCGACAGCAAGGTCCTGGTGCTGTGCTCCCCGCACAACCCGACCGGCCGGGTGTGGACGGCGGCCGAGCTGGACGAGACGGCGTCGCTCGCCGCACGGTACGGGGTCGCGGTGATCAGCGACGAGATACACGCGGACTTCGTGCACGAGGGGCATACGCATGTGCCGTGGACGCGGGTCGCGGGCGACGGACGCTGGGCGCTGATCACCTCCGCGTCCAAGGCGTTCAACTTCCCGGCGCTGACCGGTTCGTACGGGCTGATCGGTGATCCGGCCGACCGGACGGAGTTCCTGCGCCGGATGGAGACGGCCGAGGGGCTCGCCTCCCCGGCGGTGCTGTCGCTGACCGCGCACATCGCCGCGTACCGGGAGTCGGCGGCGTGGCTGGACGAGCTCCGGGAGTACGTCGCCGGGAATCTGGCACTGGTCGCCCGGCGGCTGGACGAGGCGTTCCCGGAGCTGGGGTGGCGTCCGCCGCAGGCCGGCTATCTGGCGTGGATCGATCTGCGGCCCGCCGGGATCGACGACGACGAGGCGTTGCAGCGGGTGCTGATCGAGCAGGAGAAGGTCGCGGTGATGCCGGGCGGGGTGTATGGCGCGGAGGGCTTCGTGCGGCTGAACGTGGGGTGCCCGCGGGCCAAGGCGGAGGCCGGGGTGGACGCGCTGATCCGGGGCGTGCGGGCGGTGACGGCGCGGGCGTCGTAGGCATGCCGCCGACGGATGTGTTCGAGGCCGCGCACGACGGCGATCTCGCGGCCGTACGGGCCGCCCTGGACGCCGGATTCGATGTCGCCGCCGTCGACGAGCACGGGTGGAGCCTCCTGCACCGGGCCGCGACGGGGCGGAGGCGGACCCGGCCCGTGCGGCCGCCGTCCTCGCCGCGCTGCTGGACGCCGGTGCGCCCGTCGAGCATCCGGGCGGTGACGGGCGCACCGGACGGCTCCATCCGGAAGATGGAGCAGGCCGGCGAACTCGTCGTCGGGGCGTTTCGCGGAGCCGGTTTCCGGGTGGACCGGAACGGCGCGGGCGACAGCCGCCCGTCCGTCGGCCCGACCGGCTGATCCGGTGCCGGGAGGGCCGCCGCCCGATGGCCTTCCCGGCGCGGAGCGGGGATGCTGCTCGTATGCCTGACGCAGCCGATGCACCAGACGCAGCAGGTGCGGCGGAGCCGGGAGCCATCCGCGTCGCCTCCGCCACCGGGCGCTGGGTCGTCCTGACCACTGTCCTCGGCTCCAGCATGGCCATGCTGGACTCCACCGTCATCAACGTCGCGCTGCCCCGCATCGGCAAGGACCTCGGCACCGATCTGGCCGCCCTCCAGTGGACCGTCAACGCCTACATGCTGACCCTCGCCGGGCTGATCCTCCTCGGCGGCGCCCTGGGGGACCGGTACGGGCGGCGGCGGGTCTTCGTCGTCGGGGTCGTCTGGTTCGCCGCCGCGTCGGTGCTGTGCGGACTGGCGCCGAACGCCGTCGTCCTGATCGCCGCCCGCGCCCTCCAGGGCATCGGCGGGGCGCTCCTCACGCCCGGTTCGCTGGCCCTGATCCAGGCGAGCTTCCACCCCGACGACCGGGCCCGCGCGGTCGGGCTGTGGTCGGGGCTGGGCGGGGTCGGGGCCGCTGTCGGGCCGTTCGTCGGCGGCTATCTGGTCGACGGGCCGGGCTGGCGGTGGGTGTTCCTGCTCAATGTGCCGCTCGCCGCGGTCTGTGTGCCGGTGGCGCTGCGCCACGTACCGGAATCGCGTGACCCGCACGCGCACGGGCGCTTCGACGTGCTGGGTGCCGTGCTCGCGGCGCTGGCCCTCGCCCTGGTGACCTATGCGCTGATCGAGGCACCGGCGCAGGGGGCGTCCGGGGCGGTGATCGGAACGGCCGTCGGCGGGGTGCTCCTCGGGGCGGTCTTCGTACGGGTGGAGCGCACCCGGGCGGAACCGATGCTGCCGCCCTCGGTCTTCGCGTCCCGGCAGTTCACCGCCGTCAATGTGATCACCCTCTGTGTGTACGCGGCGCTCGGCGGCTACTTCTTCCTCTCCGCGATCCAGCTCCAGGTGGTGGCCGGATACTCGGCGCTCGGCGCGGGTACGGCGCTGCTGCCGACGACCGTCCTGATGCTGTTCTTCTCGGCCGCCTCGGGCGAACTGGGCCAGCGCATCGGGCCCCGCATCCCGCTCACCGCCGGTCCGCTGATCGCCGCCGCGGGAATGCTGCTGATGCTGCGGGTCGGGCCCGGGTCGAACACCCTCTCCGGCTACCTCACCGATGTGCTCCCCGCGGTCGCCGTGCTCGGCGTCGGGCTCGTCACCCTGGTCGCACCGCTCACCGCGACCGTCCTGGCCTCCGTGGACACCGCCCGGGCCGGTCTCGCCAGCGGGATCAACAACGCGGCTGCCCGCGCCGCGGGGCTGATCGCGGTGGCCGCGCTGCCGCTGCTCGCCGGAATGGGCCCGGAGGCCTACCGGAACGCCGGCGAGTTCGCCTCGACCTTCCGCCGGGCCATGCCGATGTGTGCCGGGCTGTTGGTGCTCGGGGCCGCGATCGCCTGGGCGACCGTACGCAAACCCCTGGTCACGGTGGACGAGGAGGAGCAGGCGCGGCCCGAGTGCACGGTGCACTGCGGGATCGTCGCACCGCCCCTGGAACCGGCGCACGAGGAGGAGCGGAAACCGGGCGCGAGCTGACCGCGCACGCCGGTGCCCGGGTACCCCCGGCGGGTGGGCGCCAGGCACACTTGAACCCATGTCGATCCACGAGAACCTGCTCGGGGGACCTCCCCCGACCCATCTGCCCGACGACCCGGAGCCGCGCGAACTGCTGGCGAACGGCACGGCCCCCGCCGATGTCGCCGCGAAGTACCCGACCTCCTCCCTGGCCTGGGCACAGCTCGCCGACGAGGCGTACGACGGCGGCCGCGTCGTCGAGTCGTACGCCTACGCCCGCACCGGCTACCACCGCGGCCTCGACGCGCTGCGCCGGGCCGGCTGGAAGGGCCACGGCCCGGTGCCGTTCGAGCACGAGCCGAACCGCGGCTTCCTGCGCGCCCTGCACGCCCTGGCACGGGCCGCCCGGGCGATCGGTGAGCAGGAGGAGTACGAGCGCTGCTCGACGTTCCTGCGCGACTCCTCGCCCACCGCGGCCGAGACGCTCGGCTAGAAGCAGGTACGCCGGACCTCGTGGACGGTGGTACGTCTGCGGGGTCTGCGCGCCTGTGGGGCGTCCGTTTAGGATGCCGACAGGGGACCGGAGCTCCACCACCTCACGGAAGGGGCGGACCGCTACCCGGAAGCTCGTGTCGAGGAGACAGCAATGTCGACGATCCACCCCGACCCCGAAGCCACCGGTGCGCAGACCCCGCACCTCGACTTCGCGGGAACGACTCCGTACGAGGACTATGTCCAGGCGGATGTCCTGACCCATCTCCAGCACCCTCGCTCCGACGATCCGGGCGAGATGGTCTTCCTGGTCACCACCCAGGTCATGGAGCTGTGGTTCACCGTCATCGTCCATGAGTGGGAGACCGCCGCGCACGCCCTGCGCGAGGACCGGCTGAACGTGGCGCGCGACGCGCTCAAGCGGTCCGTGCGGGAGCTGGAGGCGCTCAACGCCTCCTGGACCCCGCTGGCCCAGCTCACCCCCGCCCAGTTCAACTCCTACCGCTCCGCGCTCGGCGAGGGCTCCGGTTTCCAGTCGGCGATGTACCGGCGGATGGAGTTCCTGCTCGGCGACAAGTCCGCGTCCATGCTGGTGCCGCACCGGGGCGCGCCCCGTGTCCACGCCGAGCTGGAGAAGGCGCTCGCCGAGCCGGGTCTGTACGACGAGACGCTGGCGCTGCTCGCCCGGCGCGGGTTCGGCATACCGCGGGCCGTGCTCGGCCGGGACCTGACGCGGAAGTACGAGCCGTCCCCCGAGGTCGAGGCGGTCTGGGCGGAGATCTACGCGGACCCCGAGCACCACGACGAGCTGGTCCGGCTCGGCGAGGCGCTCACCGATGTCGGTGAGCTGGTGTGGCGCTGGCGCAACGACCATCTGGTCGCCACCCGGCGCGCGATGGGCTCGAAGACCGGTACCGGCGGCTCCGCCGGGGTCGCCTGGCTGGAGAAGCGGGCCACGAAGAACGTCTTCCCCGAACTGTGGACGGCACGGAGCCATGTCTGAGACCTTCGCCGCGCGGGCCGCGGCGCTCGACGCCGCCGACCCGCTCGCGGACCGGCGGAAGCTGTTCACCCTCGACGACACCGTCTATCTCGACGGCAACTCGCTCGGCGCACTGCCCGCGCACGTGCCCGCCCGGGTGCAGGAGGTCCTCACCCGCGAGTGGGGCGAGCTGCGCATCCGGTCCTGGGACGAGAGCGGCTGGTGGACCGCGCCGGAACGGATCGGTGACCGGATCGCCCCGCTGGTCGGGGCCGCCGCCGGGCAGATCGTGGTGGGCGACTCCACCAGCGTGAACGTCTTCAAGGCGGTCGTCGCCGCGAGCCGGCTGGCGCCCCGGGAGCGCGACGAGATCCTCGTCGACGCGACGACCTTCCCCACGGACGGGTACATCGCCGAGTCCGCCGCCCGGATGACCGGCCACAGCCTGGTCCCGGTCACCCCGGCCGAGGTGCCCGGCGCGCTGGGCCCCCGTACCGCGGCCGTGCTGCTCAACCATGTCGACTACCGCACCGGCAGGCTCCACGACCTGCCCGGACTCACCGCCGCGGTGCACGCGGCGGGCGGCATCGCGATCTGGGACCTGTGCCACAGCGCGGGCGCCCTGCCCGTCAGCCTCGACGAGTACGGCGTGGACCTGGCGGTCGGCTGCACGTACAAGTACCTGAACGGCGGCCCGGGTTCGCCCGCCTACATCTACGTCGCCGAGCGCCACCAGGCGGCCTTCGACTCGCCCCTGCCGGGGTGGACGTCGCACGCCGACCCGTTCGGCATGACCCCCGAATACACCCCGGCCGACGGCGCGGTACGAGGCCGGGTCGGCACCCCCGACATCGTCTCCATGCTGACGCTCGAAGCCTCGCTGGACGTGTGGGACGGGGTGTCCGTCGACGAGGTACGGGCCAAGTCCCTGGCGCTGACGGACTTCTTCCTGGAGTGCGTCGCCCAGTACCTGCCCGAGGGCCGGGCCATTTCGGTGACCCCGGTCGCGCACGCCGAGCGCGGCAGCCAGGTCGCGCTGCGCTGCGAGGACGCGGAGCCGGTGATGAGCGAGCTCATCGCGCGGGGCGTCGTCGGGGACCTGCGCCGGCCGGACGTGCTCCGGTTCGGGTTCACTCCGCTGTACGTCGGATTCGCGGACGTGGAGCGGGCGGCGCGGGTGCTGGGCGAGGTGGTCGCCCAGCGGTAGCGCCCTGATCCTGGGCGGGGACGGGAACCTTCCGTACTGGTACCGTCCCCGCAGGTCAGGCCAGTTGGGCTCAACTACAGGACGGTTGGAACAGCATGTCGGATTCTGCCGCGCGTGATCGGGACGCAGCCGAGACCGAGTCGGCCTCCTCGCATCCACGGGTCGCCCCCGACGCATCGGCCGCCTACGGCAGCCACCCCGACCAGCTGATCGACTTCTACGCCCCGCGCGACGGACGGACCGGGGCGCCGGTCGTGGTCGTCCTGCACGGCGGTGCGTGGCGGGCGCCGTACGACCGGCAACACGTGTCGCCGTTCGCGGACTTCCTGGCCCGGCGCGGGTTCGCCGTGGCCAGCGTCGAGTACCGGCGCGGCAGAGAGATCCCGCAGCAGCGGGGTGCCGGCCCGGTCGCGGGCCGCTGGCCGGAGACCTTCGACGATGTCGCCGCAGCGATGGACGCGCTGCCGGCGCTGCTGGCCCGGGAGCTTCCGGCGGCCGACGCACGGCGGATCGTCGTGACCGGGCACTCGGCGGGCGGGCAGCTGGCGCTGTGGGCCGCCGCCCGGCACGTACTGCCCGAGAGCTCGCCGTGGCGGCTGCCCGCGCCGCCGCAGCTGCGGGGTGTCGTCGCTCTCGCGCCGATCGCGGACTTCGCCACCGCCGTCGGGCTGGATGTGTGCTCCGGCGCGGTCGGCCAACTCCTGGGCGGCAAGGAGGACTTCGCGGAACGCTCCCGGTACGCCGACCCTGCCGCGCTGCTGCCCACCGGCATCGCGACCACCGTGGTGCAGGGCACCACCGACGTCGAGGTGCCGCAGGCGGTCTCGGAGGCGTTCGTCGACGCGGCGGCGAAGGCGGGCGAGACGGTGGGGCTGACCCTGCTGCCGGACGTCGGCCACTTCCCGCTGATCGACCCGGCGGCGGACGCGTGCGCGGTGGTGGCGGAGGAGCTCGCACAGCTCGCCTGGTGAGCGCGGGTCCGGCCGCGCGGAGGAGTCCGTAGTCCTTGCGATGGACGGCCCGGAATCCGTATCACTGCTGACGACCGGGCCGGGCCCGCCGCCTAACGTGGAAGCGTGACCGAGACCAAGAGCAGAAGCCCGGAGTTCCAGCTGGCCGCGGGGGCGATAGGCGGCCTCCGGCAGGCCCTCTTCGACGATGCGTTCGCCTACCGTCCGCTGCCGCGGCTGCGGACCGACGCGCCGGTGATCCGCCGGCTGCCGGAGCGGGCACGGGAGCGCGCCACCTGGGCGGTGCACGCGTTCGTGGTGCTGGTCGCGCTGATGACCTTCCTGCTGGGGATCGCCTCGACGTACCATCCGCTCACACAGCTGGTCGCGCTGTTCCCGGCCATCAGTGTGCTGATGACGCTGGTCAGGCCGGTCGGCGCGTTCTGGCTGTCGCTGCTGCTGACCCCGGTGACCGCGGTGTTCGGCGAGGGCGGGTGGCCGTGGGGGCCGACCACGTTCTTCGCGCACCTGGTCGTGCTGATCGTCGTCGCGGCCAGGACCGATCGGCGCACCGCCGCCTGGATGTGGGGCCTGACCGTACTGCTCGGTGTGGTCATGGAGAACCTCGTCTGGCGGCCCGGGACCACCACCTTCGGGATGGCCCTGACCTCGGCGTTCGCCCTGCTGGTGGTCTCCATGGTGCAGATCCGCCGCGACGCGGAGCGCGAGGTGACGGTGCAGCGCACCGTGACCGCCGTCGAGCGCGACCGGCGCACGCTGCTGGAGGAGCGCACCACCATCGCCCGTGAGCTGCACGACGTGGTCGCGCACCACATGTCGGTCGTCGCGATCCAGGCCGAGGCCGCCCCGTACCGGGTGGAGAATCCGCCGCCCGAGCTGGAGCAGGCCTTCGTCACGATCCGGGAGAACGCCGTCGCCGCCCTCACCGAGCTGCGCCGGGTCCTCGGGGTCGTGCGGGCCGAGGACTACCAGGCGCCGGACGCCCCGCAGCCGACGCTCGCCCAGCTCGACGGGCTCCTCGCCAATGTGAACGAGGCGGGCCTGACGACGGAGAAGACCATCACCGGTGCGGTGCGCGAACTGCCGCAGGGGGTCGAGCTGTCGGCGTACCGGATCATTCAGGAGGCCCTCAGCAATACGCTGCGGCACGCCCCGGGCGCCACCGCCAAGGTGGAGATCGGCTATGTACTGGGCGGGCTCGGTCTGCGCGTCGTCAACGGGCCGCCCACCGGTCCGGTGAAGCCCTCGCCGGGGGCCGGTCACGGGATCACCGGGATGCGGGAGCGGGTCGCGATGCTGGACGGAGACATGATGGCCGACACGACCGCCGAGGGTGGGTACGAGATCACGGTGTTCATCCCCGTACAGGCAGGTTCCGAGCCCCGGGAACAGGCGGACCTGGCATGAGCACCCCCACCGCCCCGTCCATCCGGGTGCTGATCGTGGACGACCAGATGATGGTCCGCGAGGGCTTCTCGGTGCTGCTCAACGCCATGCCGGGGATCGAGGTCGTCGGCGAGGCCGTCGACGGCCGGCAGGCCATCGCGCAGGTCGCGGCGCTGCGGCCCGATGTGGTCCTGATGGACATCCGGATGCCGGAACTCAACGGCATCGAGGCCACCCGCGAGATCGTCGCCGCCGACGCGGACGCCAAGGTCCTGGTGCTGACCACCTTCGACCTCGACGAGTACGTGTACCAGGCACTGCGCGCCGGGGCGTCCGGCTTCCTCCTCAAGGACGCCTCCGCGCGCCAGCTCGCGGACGGGGTACGGGTGGTGGCCGCGGGAGAGGCGCTGCTCGCGCCGACCGTGACCAAGCGGCTGATCAACGAGTTCTCGAAGCTCGCGGAGACCCCGCGCTCGCCCGCGCTGGCCCGGGTCGGCGATCTCACCGAGCGCGAGACGGAGGTGCTCGTCCTCATCGCGCAGGGCCGGTCCAACGCCGAGATCGCCTCGCATCTGGTGGTCGCCGAGTCCACCATCAAGACGCATGTGAGCCGGATCCTGGTGAAGCTGGGGCTGCGCGACCGCACCCAGGCGGCCGTCTTCGCGTACGAGGCCCGGCTGGTCACACCGTCCTGAGCGGTCGCGTCTGGTCACACCGTCCTGGGCGGTCGCGTCTGGGCGCGTCGTTCTGGGCGGTCGCGTCTGGTCGCGTTGTGCAGAGCGGTCGCGTCTGGGCATGTCGTTCTGGGCGGTCGCGTCTGCTCACGTCGTCCTGAGGGGTGGTCGGCGGGCGGGGGGTGCGGTTAGCGTCCGGTTATGCACCCGTCTCCCCGTTCCGCGGCCGATGCCCCCTTCGACCCCTGGTCACCGGTCTTCGTCGCCGACCCGTACCCCGCCTACGCCGCACTGCGCGCCACCGGCCGGGTGCACCGTTTCGAGCCGACCGACCAGTGGCTCGTCCCGCACCACGCAGATGTGTCCGCGCTGCTGCGCGACCGCCGCCTCGGCCGCACGTATCTGCACCGCTTCACCCACGAGGAGTTCGGCCGCACCCCGCCGCCCGCCGAGCACGAGCCCTTCCACACCCTCAACGGGCAGGGGCTCCTCGATCTGGAGGCCCCCGACCACACCCGGATCCGGCGCCTGGTCTCCAAGGCGTTCACCCCTCGTACGGTCGAGCAGCTCGTCCCGACCGTGCGGCGGCTGGCCGCCGAGCTGGTCGACTCCTTCGTCGAGGCGGGCGGCGGCGATCTGCTCACGGCGGTCGCGGAGCCGCTGCCGGTGGCCGTCATCGCCGAGATGCTCGGCATCCCGGAGTCCGACCGGGGGCCGCTGCGGCCCTGGTCGGCGGCGATCTGCGGGATGTTCGAGCTGAACCCGTCCGAGGAGACCGCCCGCGCCGCCGTCCGCGCCTCGCTCGAC
The DNA here is from genome assembly GCF_042677325.1 of Streptomyces sp. NPDC127117. NCBI lineage: Bacteria > Bacillati > Actinomycetota > Actinomycetes > Kitasatosporales > Streptomycetaceae > Streptomyces > Streptomyces sp. NPDC127117. The sequence continues at coordinate 626 of NZ_JBHXTM010000084.1, read as the reverse complement.
TTCTCCGGGTATCTGCGCGAGCTGATCGAGGAGCGGCGCAAGAACCCCGGTACGGATCTGATCTCCGCGCTCATCGCCGCCCACGACGAGGGGGAGCGGCTGAGCGAGCAGGAGATGATCTCCACCTGTGTCCTGCTGCTGAACGCGGGCCACGAGGCGACCGTCAACACCACCGTGAACGGCTGGTGGACGCTGCTGCGCCACCCGGAACAGCTGGCGGCCCTGCGGGCCGATCACGGGCTGCTGCCGACGGCGGTCGAGGAGCTGATGCGGTACGACACCCCGTTGCAGATGTTCGAGCGCTGGGTCCTCGACGACATCGAGATCGACGGCACGGTCATCCCGCGCGGCTCGGAGGTGGCCCTGCTCTTCGGCTCCGCCAACCGCGACCCGGCCCGCTTCGACGACCCGGACACCCTGGACCTGGCCCGGCAGGACAACCCGCACATCACCTTCGGCGCGGGCATCCACTTCTGCCTGGGCGCCCCGCTGGCCCGGGTCGAACTGGCCGCCTCCTTCGGCGAGCTGCTGCGCCGCGCCCCCGGGATGCGGCTGGCGGCCGAGCCGGAGTGGAACCCGGGCTATGTGATCAGGGGCTTGAAGGAACTGCGCGTGGAGCTGTGAGC
>NZ_JBHXTM010000083.1:4023-27939 GCF_042677325.1 Streptomyces sp. NPDC127117 | reverse complement strand
GGGCCCCGGGGTTTTTCTACGTTCCCCGCCAAGGCCGCCGCCCCCCCCCCGGGGGGTTGGGGCGGGCCGGGGCCGAGGTGCAGGTCGGCGGGCGGACCGAGGTGTGACGGCGGCTCAGCAGTCGAGGTAGGCCACGTGGATCCAGACGCCCGTCGGACCGCCCCACAGGTCGCCCATGACCCAGTTGCCCTGCTGGCCGCGGTAGTTGAGGTTCTGGCCCCGGTTCACCTGGCCCAGGACCGGGTAGTCGGTGCCCGGTCCGCCGCGGAAGTTCACCCCGTTGTCGTTGACGGTGCAGACCGCGGCCGGAGCCTTCACGGCCCGGACGGCGGCGGGGCTCTGCGCGGCCTGGGCGGCGGGGCTCACCGCCAGCCCGAGTCCGGCGGTCAGCACCATCGCGGCCAGCATCATCTTCTTCAGCATGTGGTTCTCTCCTCCGTTTTCCGGCCCACGCAGTCGTGCGCCGTCCACCAGCCCAACGGAGCCGCCGACCGGCCGGTCACGGTTCAGGACCGGACTTCGGGCGGGAGTGAAAGCGCAGGTCATACGGGTTGCGCCCCGGCGTGCGCAGGCACCGGGCGGACGCTTCCCGCGCCCGTCGATCAAGGGTTTGAGCGGCACCGGATCCGGAGAACGCCGCCACACACCCGCCGGCCGGGGCCACTGCGGAGGCGGGCGGAACGATCTTCGCCCGTGCGCCTGTAGCGTCATGGGTATGGAAGATCAGTCTGTAGTGGATGTCGGCGACGTACGGCTCGCGTACCGGACCTGGGGCGACCCCTTCGGCTCGCCCGTGGTCCTGCTGCACGGCCTCGGCGGCTCCGCCGCGAGCTGGGAGGCGGCCGGCGGCCTGCTCGGCGAGCAGTGGCGGGTGTACGCCCTTGACCTGCGCGGTCACGGCGAGAGCGACTGGCCGGACGAGTACTCCTTCGAGCTGATGCGGGACGATGTCCTCGGTTTCCTGGACGAGTGCGAGCTCGACCGGGTGGGCCTGGTCGGCCACTCCATGGGCGGGGTCGTCGCCCATCTGCTCGCCCAGGAGCACGCGGACCGGGTGGAGCGGCTGGTGCTGGTGGAGACCCCGCCGCCGTTCCCGAGCGAGCCGAAGCCGGCCGCGGAGCCGGAGGGGCCGGTGGACTACGACTGGGCCGTCGTCGCTCCCATCCGGGCCGAGGTGGCCGATCCCGACCCCGAGTGGGCGGCCGGCCTCGGTGAGATCGTCGCGCCGACGCTGATGATCTCGGGCGGCCCGGAGTCCACCATGCCGCAGGGGCGGCTGCAGGACATGGCCTCGCTGATCCCGGACTGCCGGCTGATCACGATCGGGGGCGGCCACCGGGTGCACGAGGTCCATCCCGACCAGGTCGCCCAGCAGATCACGGAGTTCTTCACCAGCTGAGGAAGGGCGGCCGGGGAAGCGCCGTCGAACCGGTATGCGGGGCAGGAGCGTCGAGCCGGCGTGTGGGGGCGGGAGCACCGAACCCGGCCTGCGGGACGGGAGCGTCGAGCCGGGGGGCGGGGCAGGAGCGTCGCGCCGGGGCGCGGGGCAGGAGCGGAGCACCGGCCTCCGGGGCAACCGGGAGCCGGACACCGGGTGTTGTCAGTGCCGGGTGGCAGGATCCGCTTCATGGACCTCGCATCGTTCCTCGCCGACGTCGACACCCAGCCCTGGGCGGATCTCCAGCATGCCTACGGGAGCGCGGCGGACGTCCCCGACCACCTGCGGGCGCTCGCCGGGGAGAGCGAGGAGGCCGCGTCCGAGGCGATCTCCGAGCTGTACGGCAGCATCCTGCACCAGGGTTCGGTCTACGAGGCCACGGCCCGCGCCGTTCCGTACCTCGCCCGGCTCGCCGGGGCCGGGTACCGCACGGAGGATCTGCTGGTGCTGCTCGGCGGGATAGCGGAGGGCGGGGCGGACGGCGGTGACAGCGACGAAGCCGCCTGCCGGGCGGCCGTCGCAGGTGAGCTGGCGCTGATCCTCGCGAAGGTCGACGCCGAGGCGCCGGGGCTCCGGCGCGCCGCGGTGTGGGCCGCCGCGATGACCGGCTCGGCCGCGCAGGTGCTGCCGGTGCTCCACCGGTGCTGGAAGACCGAGACCGAGCCCGTGGTACGGGCCGAACTCCTGGGCGCCATGGCGCATCTGGACCCGTCGGGCACGGCCGACGCGGCGACCGCGGCCATCGGTGCGGACGAGCCCGGCGAGGTACGGATCGCGGCGCTGCTGGCCTGCGTGGACGGCGGACTGCCGTGGGGGCCGGCGCACCACGGGGCGATGCTCTCCCTCCTGCCCGTGAACGGCCTCGTCGAGGACCGGCTGGACCTGGAGCGCAACGAGCCGCTTCAGTACGTCGTCGAAGCGCTGCTGCTCCGCGACACCGACGCCGACCGCGACGCCACGTACACCCTGCTCGACGCCGCCCTGCGCAGCGCGGACCCCGATGCGCGGACGGAGGCGCTGTGGGCCGCCGAGACGGCGTGCCTGCTGTCGCGCAGTGCGCCGGAGCGGCTGTCCGGTGCCGTGGTGGAGCTGATCGCAGATCCGGCGGACGCGTCCTCGGCGTACTCGCTGCTCGCGAAGCTGGGCGTCCGGGCCGCGGCGGCCGCTCCGGCGCTGGTCCGGCTCGCCGCGGGCGAGGGCGATCCGGCGGACCGCGCGCTGGAGGCACTCGTCGCCGTGGCCCCCGGCCGGGCCGCCCCGCTCCTCGCCCGCGACCTGGGGCGGCGCCCACGGGCACTGGGCGCGGCATGCGGGTTCCTGTCCGGCGGAGCGGCGGCGGCCTCGTTCGCGTACGACCCGGAATTGCTGGACGCGATCCGTGCCCGGCTGGGTGCGGCGGACGGTCCCGGCGCGGACGAGGCCGTCCGGCTGGTCTCCCTGCTCGGTGCGTGGGGGAGCCGGGCCTCGGCCGCCCTGCCCGAGCTGTTGTCCGCGCTGCCGCTCTGCCCGAGGGCGGCACCGAAGGCGCTGGCCGCGATCTGCCCGCCGGAACAACGGGAGGCGACAGCGGAGCTCCTGACCACCGCGGCACGCACCGGCCCGGAAGAGGGCCGGCTTGCCGCGGCAACAGCGGTGCGCGGACTGACGGGGGAGACCGGCCCGCTGCGGGCGGCCGTCGCCGAACGGCTCACCCCCGGCGGTCCGGCGGTGCGGGAAGCCGCGCGCCTGGCCGCCGAGCTGGGCCCGGAGGCGGCCGCTCTGGTCCCCGCCCTCCGGGCCGCCTTCAGCGACCGGGCGGGCGACCGCAACATCCCGCGGCTGGACGCCGACATCGAGATCGCCGCGGCCCTGTGGCGGATCACCGGTGACCCGGAGGAAGCGGTGCCGGTGCTCGCAGGCGTGTTCGCGGAGGACGGGCAGATGTGGCTGCGCTGGACGTTCGGCCGAGCCGCGCGGGTGGCGGCCCGCATCGGCGGCGCGGCCCGGCCGCTGGTCCCCGCGCTGGAGGGCCTGCTCACCGACCCGGCGCGGATTCCGTCGGCGGTGCTCGCCCTGCACGCGATCGTGCCCGAATCCCTCGACGGCCCCCGCACGGCCGGGCTGCTCCTGGACGCGGCGGAGCAGGACGCCGACGCGGAGACCGCGCTGGAGGCCCTGGTCGTACTCGGACCCGCCGCCCTCACCGCGGACGGTCGTCGCCGCCTGACCGCTCTGGCCGAACGGGACCTCCGGGTGCGGACCTCGGGCCTGGAGCCGGGGATGGCCCCGTCCGACGAACGGCTGCGGGAACAGGCACGCGAGGTGGCACGGACGCCGGCCGCGGCCTGACCGGATCCGCGCGGGCTGCCGCGGCGTCCGGAGCCGTAGGGCCACGCCGCCCGGACCCCCGAGCGGCGCACCCTCCCCAGCCGCATCGCTCCTCATCCGCAACGCTCAGTCGCCGGGCTCCCAGTCCGGGCGGCGGCCGCTCATCGCGATGGCCCGGTCGACGAGGGGCGCGTCGGCCGGGACCGGGACCGGCGGGCCGAAGATGCTCTCCGGCCGGGGGTTGTCGTCGCCGGGCGTCAGCATGGCCAGCGAGGCGCGAAGGCTCGCCCCGTCCCCGTCGTACTTCTGGCCGGTCGAGCGGGCGAGGTCCCAGCCATGGATCACCAGCTCGTCCAGCGCGACCAGCAACGCCACCTCGGCCGGCAGATCCACGCCGCCCGCCCTGGTCATTCCCCGCAGGGCGGCAGGATCCCGCCAGGCGGTCACCAGTTCGTCCAGCAGCGGCGGCAGCGCCTCGCGCCAGTCGTCGCCGAGGACGGGAACGCTCGCGTCCGGAGCGGTGTCGGTCGTCGGGCCGAGGTCCTTCCGCGCCGCGTCACGGAACGCCGTGGTCAGCCCGACCAGATGGGCGAGCAGCTCGCGCACGGCGTAGTCGGGGCAGGGCGTCGGATCGTCCAGCCGGCGCTCGTCGATGCCGTCGAGCAGCGAGGCGATCTGCCGCGCGGCGGGCTCCAGGTCGATCGTGGGAGTCGTCTCCGTGTGCATGTCCATACAGTGCTGACTCCACCCGTTCCCGGAACTCATCGCTCATCGCACGACGCGTCCACGGAGCACGATCCGGCTCGGGTGGTTCAGTGCGCCGGGGTCGAGCGTCGGGTCGGTGGCGTACGAGACGACATCGGCGGGCGCGCCGTCCACCAGGCCGGGCAGTCCGAGCCAGGCCCGTGCGGTCCAGGAAGCGGCTCCGAGTGCCGCGTGGGCCGGCAGGCCGGCCCGTACCAGCCATTCCATCTCGCCCGCGACCGTCCCGCACGGGAAGGAGTCCGTCCCGGCCAGCACCGTCACCTTCGCCTCGTGGGCCGCGCGCACATTGCCGAGCATGGTGTCCCAGCCGGCCAGCCACAGATCCCGGCGCACGCTCGGCTCCCGCGCCCGCATCGCCTCCTCCTTCGCCCCGAACACGCTCAGCGTCGGCACGAACGCCGTGCCCTGTGCGGCCATCCGGTCCAGCAGCGCCGGGTCGAGATGCATGCCGTGCTCCAGGCTGTCGGCGCCCGCCAGTACGGCATTGCGGGTGCCCTCGGCGGTCTGGCAGTGCACAGCCACCTTGCCGCCGGCCGCGTGAACCGCCTCCACCACCGAGGTCAACAGCGGCAGCGGTACGGCGGGTTCGTCGGCCGCCCAGTCACCGATGACCTTGCACCAGCCGCCCGAGGCCGCCGCCTCCTCCACGGCCGCTCGTGCCAACCCGTCCTCGCTCACATCGCGTCCGAAGCCGGGGAAGAACCGTCCGGGGGTGGCCAGCCACCGCCCCGCCGACGTCACATGCGGCAGCTCCGGGTCCTTCGCCACCCACTCGGGCATCCGCCGCGCGGTGCCCGGGGTGCGCACGGCGAGCACCCCGGCGTCCCGGTGCTCGCCCAACTGCCTGCGCAGCAACTCCTCGTCGAACGGCGAGTCCGGCGCCGCCGCACCCGGATGCGTGTGCACATCGACGAGCCCGGGCAGCAGCCAGCCGCCGTCGACGATCGTCTCAGCGTCCCGGCCGGCGAGCCCGCCGGGCGGACTGCCCGCGCGGAGCACCTCACCGTCGATCCAGAACGTGCGCTCCTCGCGCTCGGGCAGCACAACACCTCGTACGCACAACATCGTCCGACCGTACGGCACATCGAACACCGGCCGACGTGCACGAGCGATCCGTGCGCACCCGCCGACCGCACACATCGCCACATTGCGGAAGCTTCCGCTCCACCCTCTTGTCGGCGACCCCCGCGCCATGCGATACAGGTCTGGACCATTGCTTCCGGACGGAAGGCACGACCGTGCAACGCCCCCACGCAACCGCCGCGTTGGCCTGCTCCGCCGCCCTGCTCCTCGCCGCGCTCACCGCATGTGACTCCGCCCCGGAGGCCGACACCCGCAAGCCGACGGTGCCGGGCCATGTGACGGCGCAGGCGAGCAGCGCCACCTCCGTGCACGTGATGTGGGAGCGCGCCTCCGACGACAGGGCGGTGACCGGCTACGAGATCTACCGCGAGGGCAAGCGGGTCGAATCGGTCCCGGCCGCCAAGGTGATGATCGACGTCGACGGGCTGACCGCGTCGACCGCGTACACCTTCACCGTCCGCGCCCGGGACGCCGCCGGAAACCTCTCCGCGCCGAGCGCCGCCGCACGCGTCACCACGCCCGCCCCCACCCCGGCCGACCACGAACCGCCGACCCGCCCGGTGAAGCTGCGCGGAAGAGCGGACGGCAGCCGGGCGGTGAACCTCTCCTGGGGAGGCTCCACGGACGACATCGGTGTCACCTCGTACGACATCTACCAGGAGGACTCACGGATCCACAGCGTGCCCGGCACCCGGACCACGGCACATCTGACCGGGCTGCGCCCCGGCACCGTCTACACCTTCACCGTCCGCGCCCGCGACGCCGCCGACACCTCGTCCCCGGACAGCAACGCCATCGACCTCACCACCGCCTCCGCCCCGGGCGCACCGGCCGGCACCGCCCCCACCGACCTGCGGATCAGCAACCGCGTCCAGGGCAAGGAGTACGCCATCGACCTGGACTGGCGGCAGCCGGAGACGGGCGGCGAGATCCCCTCGTACCAGCTCTTCATCGGCGGCCGGCTGACCACCACGATCGTCTGGGGCGCCACCCCGCCCCAAGGCCGGGCGCACTACCGCCTCACCGTCACCGACCCGCGCGGCACCCGCTACTCGATGAAGCTCCGCGCCAAGCTGCCCGACGGGAAGTGGGGCGACTTCTCCGCCCAGCGGACGGTCGTGCTCGGCGACTGAGCCCCGTACGGGTCCGTCGGTCCCGGGCCGGCGGGCGGCGGTGGCAGGACGTCACCGTCCGCCGGCCCGGTCGGTGACGCGGACGGTCTCCACCCATCTCGGGGGCTGCGGGGCGTTCGGGCCGATGAGCGCCGCGACGAGCCGGCACGACGGGGCCTCGTCCGGCCAGGGCGTGCAGCCGTCGGTGAGCACGACGACGATGTTCGGGCGGTCCCGCGCCGAGAGGGCGGCGGCGATACCCACCCGCATGTCGGTGCCGCCGCCCCCGCCCAGGGTGATCTGCTCGGCGGCCGTCACCCTGGACACGCTGTGCACATCGGCGTCGCAGGCCAGCACGGTGACGCGGTTGCCCCGGACGCCCACCTCACGCAGCACTCCGGTGACCTCCGCCAGCGCCGAGCCGAGTTCCTCGTCCCCCATCGACCCGGAGGTGTCGATGACGACGGCGACACGGGGCAACGGCCGTCGCAGACTGGGCAGCACGACGCCCCGGAGCGCCGCGCTGCGGCGGGACGGACGGCGGTAGGTGTAGTCGATCGCTCCGGCGGCCCAGGCGGCGGCCTCCCGCACCGCGCCCGCGAGCGCCCGCCGCCAGTCGACCGTCGGCTCCAGGATCTCGTCCGCCCAGCGCTCCCAGCCCGCCGGGAGGGTGCCCCGGCCGCGCCGATGCGCGCGCATGGCCTCCGCGGTGTGGCGTCGCAGCGCCTCGGCCTCCGCCGGACCGAGACGGTTCGGCCCGCCCGGTCCGGTCAGCTCCCAGGGCGCCGGTTGTCCATGGGCGCCGGACCCGCAGTCGTGCGGGGGAGGGCCCGGCGGCAGACCGGGGAGATACGCCTCGAAGAGCTGCCCGGTCGGCAGGCCGAAGAGCCGCGGCTCCATCCGTCCGGCCGGCAGGGGCAGACCGTCGGCGATGAGGTCGTCGTTGATCTCACAGTCCTGGGCGACATTGACGCGGTGCGGGTCGCGCCGGTCGGCGGCGGGGAGCAGTTCGGCCCGCCCGTGATGGTCGCGCAGCAGATGCGCCACCTCGTGCAGCCACACTGCCGCGAGTTCCGCCACCGGTGTCGCGTCGACGAAGGCGGGTGACACATAGCAGCGCCAGTGCCGGTCCACGCCCATCGTCGGCACCCCGGTGCTCGCCACCACCGTGAGCGCGTACAGAGCCGAGGCCAGGTAGGGCCGGTCGGTCGCCGCCCGGTAGCGGGCGGCGAGCAGCTTGGTCAGGTCCAACTGGGGCCGCTCCGTGGCGGTTTCCGGTTCCGGCACCGGCGCGCCCGCCTCAGCCGCTCTGCGGGAGGGCGCCGGACAGTTGCAGCAGTTCCACGAAGGCGTCGATGCCTTCCGGCACCGGCCAGTCGGTGTCCCGCATCGTCGCCAGATCCACCGCCGCCCTGGCCGCCACATCGGGCACACCCGCGTCGACGGCCTTCGCCAGCACCGCCCAGCCCGCCTCCCAGCGGTTCTTGGTGAGATCGCCCTGGACGGCCGCGACGACCGCGATGAGGAAGGCCAGCTGCCGGTCGCCGCGCTCGGGCAGGGCGAAGGCATCGGGGTCCGCCAGCACGCGGTCGGGGTCGGGCAGGTCGAGGTTCTCCAGGTAGGACAGCAGCTCGATGCCCGCGCCGTCCCCGACCGCTCCGGTCAGCGCGGCGGCCACCGCTTCCCGCCCGGTGCCCGTCGCGTACCCGGTGGCGAGCAGCCGCAACGCCATGTCCCAGGTCCGCGGCGACGGCCAGGCCAGGCCCCGGCTCTCCGCGTCGGCCGGAATGTGGTGGACGAGACCCGGTCGTGCGGTCAGGAAGCCGGAGATCGCGCCACGGGCCCGCGCCGCCGCCCCCGGAACCCTGGCGGCGTCGACCACCGGCACGGCCACCTCGGGCCACGTACCGGCCATGCCCCGCGCGACGGTGCGCGGATCGTGCGTCCACCGCAGGTGCACGAATCGGTTGGCGAGCGGTGGGCTGAGGTGCCAGCCGTCCGCCGCGCTCGACGGCGGGTTCGCCGCCGCCACGATGCGCACGGACTCCGGCAACGTCAGGCTGCCCACCCGTCGTTCGAGCACCACGCGCAGCAGCGCCGCCTGCACGGCCGGGGGAGCGGAGGACAACTCGTCGAAGAACAACAGCCCCTGGCCCGCGTGTGCGAGCCGGACCGCCCAGTCGGGCGGGGCCATCGGCACCCCGGTCACGGCCGGGTCGTCACCGACGACCGGCAGCCCGGCGAAGTCGGACGGCTCGTGCACACTGGCGATGACCGTCTCCAGCGTGAGGCCGAGCCCGGCGGCGAGCTGCTCCATGCCGGCCGACTTGCCGATGCCCGGCTCACCCCAGAGGAGCACCGGCTGATTGGACGTCACCGCCAGTGCCAGTGCCTCCAGTTGAGGATTGGCGGCGGCTTCGGTCCGCGAGGTCCGCAGCCTGCGGTTCAGCTCGTCGGCGGCGTCCAGCGGTCCCGGCGCGGCGGCCGGGCGCGGCGGTACGGAGGGCTGTCCCGGTCTGCCGGGGGCGATGGTGCTCACCCGTCCTCATCCTCTTCGTCGTCGTCCTTCATTTCCTGCCACTCGTCCCACCAGTCGGCCCCGAGGCCGGGATGCTCCTTCTCCACCCGTTCCCTGAGGAAGCCGAGGTCCTTGCGCCGGTACTTGCGGATCAGCTGGTCGAGCGAGAGTTCCATCTGGTCGACGACGTCGATCCGTGCCCCGGCCTCGACCAGCGCCGTCACGAGCTCCGCCGAACCGCCGTCGCCGACCGCCACGCAGAGCGGGGTGCGGTCCCGGTGGTCCAGGGCCTCCAGATCGAGACCGGCCGCCAGGAGCCGGGGCAGCAGGGACTCGTGGTCGAGGAGGTGCAGCACATGGAGCAGGCTGCGCCGTCCGGCGTCCCGCAGACGCGGGTCCACCCCCGCGTCCAGCAGCTCCAGAACCCCTGGTGTGTCGCCGTGCTGGGCACGCAGAAAGAGATCCCGGCGTTGCGTCCGCAGGGCCCTCGGCAGCCGACCGGTGCCGGAGGTGCAGGAGTGCTCCACGGCGAAGCAGCCGGTGACCGCGCCGCCGAAGGCCCGCAGCGCGTTCTCGCGCTGCCGCTCCTGCGGGCTGTGCGGGGAGTCGAGCCTCCCGTCGCGGAAGACGACCTCATGCCACTCACCGCGGCACCTGACCCGTACCGGCGCGGGCGGGGTCGGTCCCGGCGGCCCCACTGCCGCGTCGAGGCCCGGAAACAGCGCCCCGGCGACCAGCGGATGCAACTGCCCGGGAGTCACATCACCGGCCCGCAGCAGGTCGAGGTCCGGCAGCCGCTGCCGGAGCGACCGGGGAAAGATGGGAGCGTCCCCGGCCTCCTTCCGGTCGAGGAGCCTGATCCGCAGCCCTCTGCCGCTGTCCCGGCCCATGAACTCCAGCAGGACGCAGACCCGCCAGTCCTCGCCGATCTGGAGGCGCGCCGCCGGGTACAGGTCCGCGAACCGTCCGGCCGCGGACTCCAGCCGGGGAACATCGAGCGCCAGCCGGGCCAGGACCGTCTCCGGCGTCGCCCGGTACCACGACGGCATTTCCGGCGCGTTCGTATCGAGTTCGATGCCGGCCGCCGCCAGGGACTCCGCCACCAGACCCCGTTGGTACAGCAGCGTCACCCACTCGGCACGGGCCACCGGGTCACCGTCGCCCGGGTCCGAGCCGGGCAGTTCGTCCGCCCCGAGCGGTGTGCCGTCGGCGTGGAGGAACGGCAACCGGCCGGCACCGCCGGCATGCGCGCGCAGTTCATCGGTACGGCGCGCGTCCCACAAGTGCCGGCCGGCCCGCCAGTCCGTGACGCCCAGGTGGAAGGTACCGGGTGCCGGGCCGCTCGGCACCGTCCCGAACCGGAGCGAGATCCGCTGCGGTCCGTCGACCATCGCGGGTGTGCGCAGATACAGATACGGAGCCGTCGCCCCGGGCACGTCCGCCGTGACGCCGTAACCGGCCAGCACCACGGTCAGGTCGGTGGCGAGCGTCGAGCGCCCGCCCAGTACCCGCGGCAGGTGCCAGCGCACCAGGTCCGGCACCAGATGGAGGAGATCCGCGCGGAGCGCCTCGGCCACGTCCGGACCGTACCGCGCGGAGACCTGTGACAGGTCGAACGCCACATCGAACCGGGCCGCCGCACAGGCACCCTGCCAGTCCCCGGCCGCACGCCGTTCGGCGCACGCCTCGATCATCCACCGGGGCACCGCGTACCGGTGGACCTGCCGCCGGCTCGACCTCTCCTCCGGGTCGAGGAAGGCCGCCACCGCGTCCCGGCTCACCGGTAGACGCTCCTGACCGCACGCAGATCCGCGTGCGCACCGCGGTCCGGGCGCAGCCGCGTGGCGAAGGACCGCTTCACCTTGCGGGGAAGGCCGGGGCCCAACCCCACGTATTCCAGCCGGGAGTCGGTGTCGACGGCGGCCAGCAGGGTCTTCGCGCCCCGCCCGGTGAGCCCGGTGTGGCGCAGTTCCAGCCGCCGCAGGGGACTGCCGCGCAGTGCGCCGGCCAGGGCGTCGGCTCCCTTGTCGCCGGTGACATTGGACAGGGCACCGAGGCTGCGTTCGGACGGCGGCCGGCCCAGATCCAGTCCTTCGATCCCGTCGAGAGCGTCGGCCAGGGCGCGCGCCCCGGTGGGTCCGATCCCGTTGCCACCGAGACCGAGCCGGACGGGACGGGCGGGATCGGCGGCGGCCGCGAGTACGGCGGCCCCCGAGTCCCCGAGGTGGTTGGCCGGAAGGTACAGCTCCCGCACTCCCGCGTCCCGGATCAGCGCGGCCAGCAGTGGGGCGGCCTCGGTGCCGAGGCCGTTGCCCCCTAGGAACAGCCGCTCGACGGGCCGGGCCCGCTGACTCAGTACGGCCAGCAGCGCCGCGAGGCCGTCCGCGGTGAGCCCGCTGTTCACCAGGTCGAGGGTGCGCAGCGCGGTGTTGCGGCGAAGCATCGGGACGAGCGCCCGGACACCCGCGTCACCCACTGGATTGCGTTTCAGCCACAGCGCCCTGACGGTGTCGTCCTCGCTCAGCGCTCCGGCGAGCGCCGTGACTCCGTCCGCTCCGATGCGATTGCACCCGAGATACACCGTCCGCAGCCCGTGGCCGCCCCGGCCCAGCGCGTCTGCGACGGCCCGCGCCCCCTCGTCCCCCAGCGAGTTGGTGCCGAGTAGCACATGCGTGGCGTGCGGGGAGCCGGCGACGGCGGGCATCACCCGGACCGCGCCCCCGGCCCCCAGCCCCTGCTTGCAGAGGTCGACCCGTCCGTCCGCGCACAGTGTCCCGAGCGCGAAGGTCTCGTCGTCCCGGACGGGGCGCATTGCCGCCAGCCGCTCCAGCAGCGGATCCAGCAGTGCCGCGTCGGCGAGCGGAATGTCCGGGTGCTCGATCGCGGGACAGCGCACGGGCATCGGCTGCAACATCACTACTCCCCAGGTCCCCCGCCGGCACCCGGCCAGGAGAGGGCGACCGCGTCCTCCGCCCGCTCGGGACGAACCGACGCCATCGACTCTTCTCCACGAAAAGGCGGCAAGACCGGTCGGATTCGAACCGACGTCCTCCAGCTTGATGCTAGGGCGCGACGACCTCTGCGCTACAGCCTTGCCACGCGTGATCCTAGCCGCAGCGGTTCCGAAATCGCACACCAGTACCGATGTTGAAGAATGGTCTGAACCTCTTGACGGGTTGGTCCAGACCATTTAGTTTCCCCCGTGCTCCATGGCACAACGGAATCCCGCTCCCCCCTCAGGACCGCCTCACCGGTCCCTGCCTCAAGGGAGAACCCCATGTTCGAGCACATGACACTCAGACGGAGGACGGCGACCGCCCTGGTCGCCGTCCTCGGGCTGCTTCTCGCGCTGCTTTCCCTGCAGGCCGCACCCGCGCACGCGGCGGGCAAGCTGACTGCCACCTTCACCTCGGCCGACAACGGGTCGTGGTGGAAGGGGACTTACGTACTGCACAACGACACCGACACCGCCGTGACCGGGTGGAGTCTCGAATTCGACCTGCCGGCCGGAGTCGCGATCGACACCTCGTACAACGGCACCGTCACCACCCGGGGCAGCCATGTCACCGCGGTCAACGCCCACTACAACGGTACGGTCGGTGCGCACGCCACCAGCGAGCCGTACAGCTTCTGGTTCGTCGCGACCGGGCCGATCGCCGCGCCGGCCGGCTGCCGGATCAACGGTGACAAGTGCGACGGCTCCGCGGATGTGCCCCCGGGTGCGCCCGGCGGGCTGAAGCAGACCGATGTCACCGCCCGCACCGCGTCGCTGTCCTGGACGGCGGCCGCGCCCGGTGACTTCCCGGTGGCGTCCTACGACATCCTGGCGGGCGGCAAGGTGGTGGGCTCGGCCACCGCGGCGACCTCCGGCACGGTCACCGGGCTGACCCCGGCCACCGCCTACTCCTTCACCGTCCGGGCCAAGGACACCCGGGGCAACACCTCGGCCGAGAGCGCACCGCTGGCCGTCACCACCGTCGACCCGGCCACCGACACCTCCCCGCCCACCGCACCGGGCGCGCTGCACGCCACGGCGGCCGACGCCTCGTCCATCACGCTGGCCTGGACCGCCGCGACGGACAACCAGCGGGTCGCCGCGTACGACATCTACCGGGGCGGCGTCCTGGCCACCACGGTCCCGGGCACGACGACCACCGCCACCATCGGCGGGCTCTCGCCCTCGACCTCGTACACCTTCACCGTCAAGGCGCGTGACGCGGCGGACAACGCCTCCCCGGCCGGCAACGCGCTCACGGCGAAGACCGACGACATCGTCGGCGCGGGCAACTACGCCAAGGTCGGCTACTTCGTCCAGTGGGGCATCTACGGCCGCCAGTACTTCGTCAAGAACCTCCACGACTCGGGAGCCGCCGACAAGCTCGACATCGTCAACTACGCCTTCGCCAACATCGATCCGAACAACCTCACCTGCCTGAACGGTGTCACCAAGGGCACCACGGCCGATCCCCAGGACCCCGAGCAGGGCACCGGAGCCGGTGACGCCGACGCCGACTACGGGCGCCCCTTCGGCGCCGCCCAGTCCGTCGACGGCGTCGCGGACGACGGCTGGGGCAAACTGCGCGGAAACTTCAACCAGTTGAAGAAGCTGAAGAAACTCCACCCGGACCTGAAGATCGTGGTCTCGCTCGGCGGCTGGACGTACTCGAAGTACTTCTCCGACGTGGCGGCCACCGACGCCGCCCGCAAGAAGTTCGTCTCCTCCTGCATCGACATGTACATCAAGGGCAACCTGCCCGAGTACAACGGCGCGGGCGGCCCCGGCACCGCCGCCGGGATCTTCGACGGCTTCGACATCGACTGGGAATGGCCGGGCACGGGCACCGGGCACCCCGGCAACCACTACTCGCCCGACGACAAGGACAACCTGACCCTGCTGCTCGCCGAATTCCGCAAGCAGATGGACGCCCTCGGCGGCGGCCACCGCCTGCTCACCGCCTTCACCCCCGCCGACCCGCAGAAGATCGGCGAGGGCTGGGACCTGGGCAAGGTCTTCGACTCCCTCGACGTGGCGAACGTCCAGGGCTACGACTTCCACGGCTCCGGCAGCGACAACTCCTGGGAGCCGAACCGCACCGGCCACCAGGCCAACCTCTACACGGACGACCAGGACCCCTACGACTTCCACTTCAGCGCCGACGCCGCCATCAAGGCCTACACCGACGCCGGGGTCGAGCCCCGCAAACTGACCCTCGGCATCCCGTTCTACGGCCGGGGCTGGCAGAACGTCGCCGACGGCGGTGCCGCGGGTGAATGGCAGACGGCGGGCGGCGCAGCCCCCGGCCAGTTCGCGGAGGAGGCCGGAACCCGCGGCTACGCCAACCTCATCGGCGCCTACCCGACGATGACGGTCCATCACGACGAGCAGTCGGTGTCGACGTACGGCTACACCGGCAGTCAGTGGTGGTCCTTCGACGACGCCTGGTCCATCGGCAGGAAGACCGACTACGTGAAGTCCAAGGGGCTGCTGGGGGTGATGATCTGGGAGATGTCCGGTGACACGTCACAGGGCACATTGATGAACGCGCTGGACACCGGTCTGAAGTAGCCGGAACGGCACAGCGGCTGCCGGTTCGCGGAGCCCCCGGGTTTCGCGAACCGGGTCACTCGGCATCCCGGCCGTACGGCATCCCGGCCGTACGGCCTTGGCGATCAGGCGCCCTTCAGCGCGCCCTCCGCCGAGGTCAGGCAGCGCTCCGCCAGTGCCGCCGGGCCCTGCGGTCCGGCGGCCGGGGCGTCGCCGGCCGCCCAGGTCTCCACCGCGGCCCGCACCGCCGCGCCGGCCACCCCGGCCGTCAGCCGGGTTTCCAGCGAATCGGCCCCGTCCGGGAGTCCGGCACGCGCCGAGAGGACCCCGGTCAGGGTGACGTCCGAGTCGTGGCACGCGTCGTTCCACACCGACTGGAGAGCCGGGCTCTCCGTGGCCATCCTCAGCAGCGAGCGCACCCACTCCAGGGACTCCGCCGCCGCCGTGTCACCGGGGGGCGGGGTCAGCGCGCGTGCCGCCGCGTGCCGCAGCGCGTCCGGCAGCGACAGATCGGCCGGGGCGTCCCGGACCGCCTCCACCCACTGCCGGGCCCCGGCGGCGAGCAATGGCGTGATGGCCTCCTCCTTGGTCGCGAAATAGCGGTAGAAGGTGCGGGGGGCGACACCCGCGGCGCGTGCGATGTCCTCGGCGCGGGTGGTCCGCAGGCCGTGTTCCACGAAGAGCGCCGCCGCCGTGCGGGCGATATCCAGTCGGGTCGCGGCCTTGCGCCGCTCCGTCAATGAGCCACCTTGCATGCGGATCAGGTTATGCCCTGAAGGCCGCTGCCCCGGCGGGCCGAACTCATCGATGGGCAGAAGTTGCCTATGTGGCAGAATCTGCCACAAGTGCATGTGCTGAACGAGTAAGAGCTGAACGAGCAAGAGGTGACAAGAGCGGTGCGTCGGCGGCAGTTCCTTCTTCAGACGGCCGGCCTCGCCGGCGCCACGGCCGCGTTCGGGCTCGCCGGCTGTTCGACGAGCAGCAAGGTGACCCTGGAGCTGCTGGTGGCCAGCTACGACAAGAGTGTGGGGGCCTCGCTCGGCGACCAGTGGGACAGCGTCGTCGCCGCCTTCGAGAAGCAGCACGCGGACATCAGGATCAAGCTGGAGCGGGTTCCGTACGACAAGATCGACAAGACCCTCGCCCAGCGGGTCGAGGCCGGCCGGGCGCCCGACATCGCACAGTCGAACATCTTCGCGCCCTACGCCGAGGACGGCCGGCTCTACAACATGACCCAGCTGTTCGACATCGTCACCCAGGCCGACTTCATCCGGACCTTCACCGAGGCGGGCACGGTCGACGACGCCACGTACGGGATCCCGTTCCTGGCCAGCACGCCCCGGCTCTTCTACAACAAGGAACTCTTCCGGCGGGCCCGCATCAGCGGCGCCCCCACCTCGTGGGACACACTGCGCTCGGCCGCCCAGGCGCTTAGGGCGATCGGCGTGAAGACCCCGTACGGGCTCCAGTTCGGCCCCGAGGCGGCCGACGACGAGGCCCTGTCCTGGCTGCTCGCGGGCGGCGGCGGATACGTCGGGGAACTCGCCGAGTACGACTTCGCGACGACGGCCAACACCGAGGCCCTGACCTGGCTGCGGGACGAGCTGGTCGCCCCGGGGCTGGCCGGCGCCGCCCCCGCGGAACTCGACAGGACCGCCGCGTACGGACAGTTCCTGCAGGGCGAGATCGGGATGCTGATCGCGCACCCCGTGCTGATGGGCGCCGCCGATCAGGCCAGACTCCCTTACGCGCACGCCCCGTTCCCCAAGAAGGACGGCGGGGCCGCCAGGCCGCTGGGGCTGAGCGACTGGCTGATGGCGTTCGAGCGCAACGGCCACCGCAAGGAGTGCGGCGCGTTCCTCTCCTTCCTCTACGGCGGGAAGTCCGCGACGACCTACGGCAGTGGCAACCGGTCCGCGCTGCCCGTGACGTACTCCGCCTCCGACGCGGCCACCGGGAGCTCCGCCGGGAAACCGCTGGCGGCATTCGTCGAGCAGCTGTCGGACGCGCAGTTCGCGCCGGTCAACATGCGGTCCTGGCCCGCTGTCCGGGGCGCGATCCGCACCGATGTGGGCCGGGCGGTGATGAAGGGCGGCGAGCCCGGGACCGTTCTCGCGTCGCTGGACGAGTCGGCGGTCAAGGCGGACATGGAGGCGGCGACCGGCTGACGCCCGCCCGTACACCGAAAGACCTCCGCCCCGGCGCTGTGCGTGCCGGGGGCGGAGGTCTGTCCGGGAGGTGCGGGTTCAGCCCAGCTGCTCGTACGCCGGCAGCGTCAGGAAGTCCGCGTAGTCCTGGTCCAGGGAGACCTGGAGCAGGAGGTCGTGGGCCTGCTGCCACTTGCCGGCGTTGAACGCCTCCTCGCCGATCTCCGCGCGGATCGCGGCGAGTTCCTCGGCGGCGACCTCGCGGGCCAGCTCCGCCGTGGCGTGCTTGCCGTTCTCGAAGACCACGTCCGCGTTGATCCACTGCCAGATCTGCGAGCGGGAGATCTCCGCGGTGGCGGCGTCCTCCATCAGGTTGAAGATGGCGACCGCGCCCATGCCGCGCAGCCAGGCCTCGATGTAGCGGATGCCGACCGCGACGGCGTTGCGCAGGCCCTCGTAGGTGGGCTTGGCGTCCAGGGTGTCGATGGCGATCAGGTCACCGGCGGCCACCGCGACGTCCTCGCGCAGGCGCTCCTTCTGGTTCGGCTTCTCGCCGAGTACCGCGTCGAAGGAGGCCATGGCGATCGGGACCAGGTCCGGGTGGGCGACCCAGGAGCCGTCGAAGCCGTCGTTGGCCTCGCGGTCCTTGTCGGCCTTGACCTTCTCGAACGCGACCTTGTTGACCTCGGCGTCGCGGCGGGACGGGATGAAGGCGGCCATGCCGCCGATGGCGTGCGCGCCGCGCTTGTGGCAGGTGCGGACCAGGAGTTCGGTGTACGCGCGCATGAACGGGGCGGTCATCGTCACCGCGTTGCGGTCCGGCAGGACGAACTTGGAGCCGCCGTCGCGGAAGTTCTTGACGATGGAGAAGAGGTAGTCCCAGCGTCCCGCGTTCAGCCCGGAGGCGTGGTCGCGGAGCTCGTAGAGGATCTCCTCCATCTCGTACGCGGCGGTGATCGTCTCGATCAGGACGGTCGCGCGGACCGTGCCCTGCGGGATGCCGGCGTAGTCCTGGGCGAAGACGAAGATGTCGTTCCAGAGGCGGGCCTCCAGGTGCGACTCCGTCTTCGGGAGGTAGAAGTACGGGCCCTTGCCGAGGTCGATCAGGCGCTGGGCGTTGTGGAAGAAGTAGAGGCCGAAGTCGACCAGTGCGCCGGGCACCGGGGTGCCGTCGAGCTGGAGATGACGCTCGTTCAGGTGCCAGCCACGGGGGCGGGTGACGACGGTGGCGAGCTCGTCGGCGGGCCTCAGGGCGTACGACTTGCCGGACTTCGGGTCGGTGAAGTCGATGTCGCGGGTGTACGCGTCGATCAGGTTGAGCTGGCCGAGGATGACGTTCTCCCACGTGGGTGCGGACGCGTCCTCGAAGTCGGCGAGCCAGACCTTCGCGCCCGAGTTCAGGGCGTTGATGGTCATCTTGCGGTCGGTCGGACCGGTGATCTCGACCCGGCGGTCGTTCAGCGCGGCCGGGGCCGGCGCGACCTTCCAGGAGTCGTCCGCGCGGATCGCCGCCGTCTCGGGCAGGAAGTCCAGCGTGGAGGTGCGGGCGATCTCGGCGCGGCGCTCGCCGCGGCGGGCGAGCAGCTCGTCACGGCGCGGCGTGAACTGCCGGTGCAGCTCGGCCACGAACGCGAGGGCCGCGTCGGTCAGGACCTCGTCCTGCCGGGGCAGGGGCTCGGCATCGACGATGGCCAGCGGGGACGGCGCTGGTGCGGACATGAGCTGTCACTCCTTCAGCGGGATGTGCGGGCGGCGTCTCACGGCCGCCGGGTCGCCTGAAATGGCACGGCGTGCCAGGGCTCCGGGATACGGGCGTGGAAGCCGTCCGAGGTGCAGAGGGCTTCTGACCAGTGGATAGTAGTTTCCTCATGGTGGAAGTTCAATGGTTTGTTGATGTCGAGATTCTCCGGGTCGACAGAAGTGGCCCGGTGCTGGCGCAGCGTGCCGGCGCGGTCACCCGAGGTGTCTCAGGTCCTCCACCGTGTCGATGTCGTACGCCTGAGCCACATCGGAACACTCGACGAGCGTGATCGCATCGCGGTGCGCCCGCAGATACGCCCGGGCGCCCTGGTCGCCCACCGCGCCCGCCGCGATCTCCGCCCACAGGTCCGCCCCGAACAGCACCGGATGGCCCCGTTCCCCGCCGTACGCGGCGGCCGCGATCCCCGTCCGGGAGCGGTACGCCGAACGCACCCGGGACACCGCGTCCGCGCCGATCCCCGGCTGGTCGACCAGGAGGACGAGCGCCGCGTCCGCCCCCGTGGCGGCCAGCGCCCCGAGCCCCGCCCGCAGCGACGAGCCCATGCCCTCGGCCCAGGCGGGGTTCACGGTCACCGAGCAGCCGGTGAGGTCGGCGCGCGCCCGTACCCGCTCGGCCGCCGCGCCCAGGACCACATGGACGGGACCGCAGCCGCCGTCCCGCAGCACCCGCACCGCGTGCTCGACCAGTGGCCGGCCATGGTGCTCCAGCAGTGCCTTGGGCCGTCCGCCGAGCCGCCGGCCACCGCCCGCGGCCAGCAGCAGCCCGGCGATCATCGGGGTTGGTGTTGTCGTCATGCGGTCTGGATACCCCGGCGCGCCCCGGACGCGCACCCCCATACCCCTCGGACTCCCTTTGCACACCCTTCGCGCAAGCAAGCGGAGGCGGGCGCCGGCCGGAACGCCGTCCACCCGGAGACACGCGGATCACCCGTACGGGACACCCCGAATTCGGTCCGTGGAGTGGCGCTCGATACCTGTCATGGCGTTAACTTGCGCGCACGCCCGGACACTTGACCAACGGTGTGGGGACCGGTCGGAACACTGGCACAAGGATGTGCGAGGGGGAGTGCTTTGTTGCGAAGCGTGGGGCAGACGCGGGTGACCGGCAGCGAGGACCCGAGGGTGACGGAGCTGCGTACGGCCGTCTCCCGGCTCCGCCGCGAGCTGGCCGGACATCCGCGCGAATTCCCGGACCGGGGCATCGCCGAGGACGAACTGGCCGCGCTCGACGCGATGGCGGCGGGCGGTGTGCCCGAGATTCCGCGGCTGCGCCGTTCGCTGCTGCTGATCGCGGGGGCGATCGGCTCGGTGAGCGCGCTGGCGTCCGCGCTCAGGGACGTACGGGTGGCCGTCGACCTCTTCGGTGAGCCGCCGCGCGGCTGACCGGTGACCCGGCGGCGGGGTCAGCGGCGGATGAGCCTGCGGGCCGTCGCCGCCGCGACCGCCGAGGTGCGCGAGTCCACGCCCAGCTTGGCGTAGATGTGCACCAGATGGGACTTCACGGTCGCCTGGCTGAGGAAGAGCCGCTTGCTGATCTGCAGGTTCGACAGTCCCTCGCCGACCAGTTGCAGCACCTCCAGCTCGCGCTTGGTCAGGGCCTCCGCGGGGGTCCGCATGCGGTCCATCAGACGGTGCGCGACGGCCGGCGCCAGCGCCGACCGGCCCGCCGCGGCCGTGCGTACCGCCGCCGCCAGCTCCTCCGGCGGGGCGTCCTTCAGCAGATAGCCGGCGGCGCCCGCCTCGACGGCGGCCAGGATGTCGGCGTCCGAGTCGTACGTGGTGAGGATCAGGACGCGGGGCGCGTCCGGCTGTGCGGTGATCGCCGCGGTGGCCTGCGATCCGTGCATGCCCGCGCCGAACTGGAGATCCATGAGGACGACGTCGAACTCGCCGGTCGCGGCGAGCGAGACGGCCCGCTCCGCGGTGGCCGCCTCGGCGACCACCCGGAAACCGGGTTCGGAGTCGAGCACGGCGCGCAGCCCCGCCCGTACGACCGGGTGGTCGTCGGCGAGCAGCAGCCTGATCGGGGTGTCGGCGGGGGTGGTCATGCGGCGTCCTGTCCTGGCCGGCCGTCGGGGATCGGGAGAGGGAGGGTCAGGGCGACGGCGGTGCCCTGACCGGGGGCCGACTCGACACTGAGCGTGCCGCCCAGGGACCGGGCCCGCGCCCGCATCGCGGGCAGTCCGAAGCCCCCGGTGTCCTGGTCCGTGGCGACCGGGCCGCGACCCGGCGCGAATCCCCGGCCGTCGTCGACGACATCCAGCGACACCGAGGTGCCCATGAAGCTGAGGGTGATCTCCGCGCGCCCGGCCCCGGCATGCCGCACCGTGTTGGCCAGCGCCGACTGGGCGGTGCGCAGCAGCGCCACCTCGTACGGCGTGGGCAGCTCCACCGGGGTGCCGCTCACCGCGAACTGCACCATGAGGCCGGGGCCCGTGGTGCGGGACGAGAGGCGCTCCAGGGCGGCGGCCAGGGAGCCGTTCTCCAGATCCGGCGGCGACAGGGCGCGGACGAAGCGGCGGGCCTCGGCCAGGTTGTCCTGGGCGGCCTCCCGGGCCCGGCGGACATGCGCGGTGGCGGGGGCGTCGGCGGCCAGGGTGCGTTCGGCGGCGCGCAGCAGCAGCTGGATGCTGGACAGGCCCTGGGCGAGGGTGTCGTGGATCTCGCGGGCCAGCCGCTCGCGCTCGGCGAGCGTGCCCGCGGTGCGTTCCGCCTCGGCCAGCTCCGCCCGGGTCGACATCAGCTCCTCGATGAGCTCCCGGCGCCGCTCGCTCTCCCGGAACAGCGCCTCGTACCCGAGGACCGTGGCGACCGCAACGGCAGCCCCGATCAGCGGCCCGATGAAGCTGCCCGGTGTGACGGGCTCGCCGTGCAGCACGAAGCAGGCGATGGCGGCGGCCGCGGTCACCGCGACGGCCGGCAGGGCCCAGCGGGTCGGCAGCAGGTGCAGTTGCAGGAAGTAGAGCGGGAAGGCCACCCACAGGGCCTCCGGCGACAGGACGAGCAGCGCCAGCCACACCGCGCCCAGTGCAGCCAGCCACAGCGCGGCGGCGCGGGTGCGCGGCTGTACGGCGGGGGCGAGCGCACCCGCCGCGTACAGGGCGGCCATCGCACCGCTGACCACGACGACGGCCCTGGGGTGCGTGCCGTCGGCGACGGCACGCACCGCCGCCAGCGCCAGCAGCCCCACCAGCAGCGCGTGCAGACACAGCCGCAGCGCGGCGGCGACCGGGGGGTGGGCACGGGAATCCATGATTCATCCAGGGTAGACGGGGGGTGCCGGGGGCCGGTCAATCGAAAGGTTGATGTCGGGCCCCACCGCCGAGCGATGTTTCCGGGCGGCCCGCGGCCGAAGCTGGGGGCATGTTCGTCGCATGGAGAGATCTCCGGTTCGCCAAGGGCCGGTTCGCGCTCATGGGCACGGTCGTGGTGCTGATCACGCTGCTCGTGGGCCTGTTGTCCGGCCTCACCGCCGGCCTGGCCCGGGAGAACACCTCGGCCGTCACCGGGCTGAACGCCGACCACCTCGCGTTCGCCGCCCCGCCCACGGACCGGTCGGTGTCCTTCACCGACTCGGTCGTGAAGGAGAGCGCCTGGCGGAGCTGGGCGGGGCGGCCCGGGGTGAGCGGCGCGGAGCCGCTCGGCATCCGTACCCTCAACGCCGTCGCCGGCCAGGGGGAGCGCACGGCCGCGGTGTCGGCGTTCGGCGTCGAGCCGGACGGGGACCTGGGGCCCACCGGCGGTGCCCGGGTCGGACCGGGGAAGGTGGTGCTGTCCGAGCAGGCTGCCGACGACCTGGCGGCCGGGGCCGGTGACCGGCTGCGGCTCGGCTCCACCGAGGTCACCGTCGCGGCCGTCGCGGGGGACGCCTCGTACAGCCACACCCCGGTCGTGTGGACCTCGCTCGACGACTGGCAGCGGTTCGGCGGCGACGGCGACAGCGGGGCACGGCATGCCACGGTGATCGCCCTGACCACCACCGGCGGCGCCGATCTCGGCGCGGGCGACAAGGCGGCCGGCACCAGCACCCTCACCCTCGCCGACTCCCTCACCGCCATCGGCTCCTACCAGGCCGAGAACGGCTCGCTCCAGCTGATGCGCGGCTTCCTCTTCGCCATCTCCGCCCTGGTCATCGGCGCCTTCTTCACCGTCTGGACGATCCAGCGCAGCGGCGATGTCGCCGTGCTCAAGGCACTCGGCGCCTCCACCCGGTACCTGCTGCGCGACGCGCTCGGGCAGGCCGTCGTGATGCTCGCCATCGGGACGGGCGTGGGCACCGCGCTGGCCTCCGGTATCGGCGCCCTGATCAGCGGCGGGGCCGTGCCGTTCGTCCTCGACGCGGCGACCGTCCTGGTCCCGGCGGCCGTCATGATCGTCCTCGGTGCCCTCGGGGCGGCCCTGTCCATCCGGCGGATCACCGCCGTCGACCCGCTCACCGCACTCGGGAGTGCCCGATGACCCTCACCCTCGCCGACGTCACCCTCACCTACCCCGACGGCGACGGCCGGCTCACCGCCCTCGACCGGGTCTCGCTGGACGTGCCGGCGGGTTCGCTCACCGCGGTCGTCGGACCGTCCGGCTCCGGCAAGTCCAGCCTGCTCGCGGTGGCCGCGACCCTGGTCACCCCCGACAGCGGCCGGGTGGCCGTCGCCAGCACGGACACCGCAGGTCTCGGCCGTGCGCAGCAGGCACAGCTGCGCCGCGAACACATCGGCATCGTCTTCCAGCAGCCCAATCTGCTGCCGTCGCTCACGGCGGCCGAACAGCTCCAGGTGATGACCCATCTCTCGGGCGGCGCGGTGCGCGCGGCCCGCGGCCGGGCGCTGGAACTGCTGGACGCGGTCGGCCTGGCGGACCAGGCCGGACGCAGGCCCCACCAGCTGTCGGGCGGACAGCGGCAGCGGATCAACATCGCGCGGGCCCTGATGAACGACCCGGCGGTGCTGCTGGTCGACGAACCGACCAGCGCACTCGACCACGAGCGGGGCGCGGCGGTGCTGGACCTGCTGCTCGCGCTGACCCGGGAGCGGTCGACGGCGACCGTGCTGGTCACCCACGACCTGGCCCATCTGGACCGTGCGGACCGCACGGTCCGGATGGACGACGGCCGCCTGACGGTGCCGGAACCGGTCTGAGAACCGGTGGAGGGGGGGGGGGGCGGGGCCCCCCCCCCCCCCCCCCCCGCAACAAAAAACACAGCCCCCCCCAAAAACATACAAACGAGTATGGTGGGTTGGGGT
>NZ_JBHXTM010000083.1:0-4013 GCF_042677325.1 Streptomyces sp. NPDC127117 | reverse complement strand
GTTTGGATCATGCCGGTCTCGTGTGCCCCGGTGCCGCACCTCGCCGCGTTGTCGTGGGGGGGCCCCGCCCCCCCCGCGGGGCCCCCCCCCCCTCGGTTGCCCCAATTCCACTAGTTTCGGCTTAGGGGGCCGCGCCCCCCCCCCTCCACCACGTTCCGCCCTGGGACGCTCAGCCGGCGGAACCGCTGCTCGCCAGCGCGTCGGAGAGTTCCTTGGCGGCCTGCTGGAGGATCGGCACGATCCGCTCCGTCGCCGCGTCCGTCACCCGGCCCGCCGGACCGGAGATCGAGATCGCGGCCGAGGTGGGCGAGTTCGGTACGGAGACCGCCAGGCAGCGCACCCCGATCTCCTGCTCGTTGTCGTCGACCGCGTAGCCGACCCGGCGGACCTGCTCCAGCGCGTCGAGGAAGCCGTCGGGGGTGGTGATCGTCTTCTCGGTGGCGGCCGGCATCCCGGTACGGGCGAGCAGCGCCCGCACCTCCTCGGGCGGCGTGTGCGCCAGCAGCGCCTTGCCGACCCCGGTGGAGTGGGGGAGCACCCGGCGGCCCACCTCGGTGAACATGCGCATCGAGTGCTTGGACGGCACCTGCGCCACGTACACGACCTCGTCGCCGTCGAGCAGCGCCATGTTCGCGGTCTCGCCGGTCTCCTCGACCAGGCGCGCGAGATACGGGCGGGCCCAGGTGCCGAGGAGCCGGGACGCGGACTCGCCGAGCCGGATCAGCCGCGGGCCCAGCGCGTAGCGCCGGTTGGGCTGCTGGCGTACGTATCCGCAGAGCACCAGCGTGCGCATCAGGCGGTGGATGGTGGGCAGCGGCAGCCCGCTGCTCGCGGAGAGTTCGCTCAGCCCGACCTCACCCCCCGCGTCCGCCATCCGCTCCAGCAGATCGAAGGCACGCTCAAGGGACTGCACACCACCGCTGGGAGCGGCGGGCTTGGAGTCGGATGTGCTGGCGTGGGACGGCGGCACGTCAACGGTCCTTTCGAGGCGGAAGAGCGGGTGCCCCGCCCGGCGAGGCACCCAGCAGCCTACCGGGCGGTTCCCGATCGGCCCACTGCTCCGGGTACGGCGTCCTGGCCGGTCAGAGCCCGTTTGTCCCGGTGTCGGCAGTCGGCGGGGCAGATCTTCGGGCCGGTACTGGTCCCATGCTACGTTCCGCCCTCCGAAATGTATCTTTTACTTTGTGGAAATCTCCAGTTGCGGGCCCGGGGTGGCCCGACGGCCGCCCGACGGGGAAAGTGGGGTCTTGACGGGTCCGAATCCCGAGTGAAGACTCCTTCAACAGTTCGTTGAATTCATCAGCGTCCGAAAGTCCGAAGTGAGGAGCACGGGTGTCCGGTGCGGACGTGAAACTGGTACTGCGCTCGACGCGTGTGGTCACCCCGGACGGGACGCGCCCCGCAGCGGTCGCCGTCGCCGACGGGAGAATCGACGCCGTCCTGCCGTACGGGGCCGAGGTGCCGCCCGGCGCCCGGCTGGAGGACTTCGGGGACGACGTCCTGCTGCCCGGGATCGTCGACACACATGTCCATGTGAACGACCCGGGCCGCACGGAGTGGGAGGGCTTCCGCACCGCCACCCGCGCGGCGGCGGCCGGGGGCATCACCACGCTGCTCGACATGCCGCTCAACTCCCTCCCGCCGACCACCACCGTCGGCCACCTGCGCACCAAGCAGCAGGTGGCCGCGTCCAAGGCGCACATAGACACCGGCTTCTGGGGCGGCGCGATCCCGTCCAATGTGAAGGACCTGCGTCCGCTGTACGAGGCCGGGGTGTTCGGCTTCAAGTGCTTCCTCTCGCCCTCCGGCGTCGAGGAGTTCCCGGAGCTCGACCAGGAGCAGCTGGCCCGGTCCATGGCGGAGATCGCCGGCTTCGGCGGGCTGCTGATCGTGCACGCCGAGGACCCGCACCACCTGGCCGACGCCCCGCAGCGCGGCGGGCCCGCGTACGCCGACTTCCTCGCCTCCCGCCCGCGCGACGCCGAGAACACCGCGATCGAGGGACTGATCGCGCACGCCAGGCGGCTGAACGCCCGGGTCCACGTCCTGCACCTGTCCTCCAGCGACGCACTGCCGATGATCGCCGCCGCCAAACGTGAGGGCGTCCGGGTCACCGTGGAGTCCTGCCCGCACTTCCTCACCCTCACCGCAGAGGAAGTCCCGGACGGCGCCACCGAGTTCAAGTGCTGCCCGCCGATCCGCGAGGCGGTCAACCAGGACGCGCTGTGGGAGGGGCTGGCCGACGGGACGATCGACTGCATCGTCTCCGACCACTCGCCGTGCACCACCGACCTCAAGACGCCGGACTTCGCCTCCGCCTGGGGCGGGATCTCCTCCCTCCAGCTGGGGCTGCCCGCCATCTGGACCGAGGCCCGCAGACGCGGCCACTCGCTGGACGACGTCGCCCGCTGGATGTCGGCCGCCCCCGCCGAACTGGCCGGACTGACCCGCAAGGGCGCCATCGAGGCCGGCCGGGACGCGGATTTCGCGGTGCTGGCCCCGGACGACACGTTCACCGTCGACCCCGCCGAACTCTTCCACCGCAACCAGGTCACCGCCTACGCCGGCAAGACCCTGCACGGCGTCGTGAAGTCGACCTGGCTGCGCGGCGTACGGATAGCGGCCGAGGGCACCGTCGGCGAACCCACCGGCCGCCTCCTCGAAAGGAACCACTGACCATGACGGCGACAGCCCGCTTCACCGGTGACGCGGACCCGTACGGCGGCGGCGACCCGTACGCCGACTACCGCACCGCCGGTTTCCCCTTCACGGACCTCGTCGACCTCGCCGACCGGCGGCTCGGCGCGGGTGTGATCGCCGCCAACGACGAGTTCTTCGCCGAGCGCGAGAACCTGCTCCGGCCGGAGCCCGCCGAGTTCGACCCCGAGCGCTTCGGTCACAAGGGCAAGATCATGGACGGCTGGGAGACCCGGCGCCGCCGGGGTGCGAGCGCGGACGTGCCGCACCCCTCGGACGAGGACCACGACTGGGCGCTGGTACGGCTCGGTGTCCCCGGAGTCGTACGCGGCATCGTCGTCGACACCGCCCACTTCCGCGGCAACTACCCGCAGGCGGTCTCCGTCGAGGCGGCCTGCGTGCCGGGCTCCCCCTCGCCCGGGGCACTGCTCGCGCCCGGGGTGAAGTGGACGACGCTCGTCCCCCGTACGGCCGTCGGCGGGCACGCGGCCAACGGGTTCGCGGTCGAGGCCGGGCGGCGCGTCACCCATCTGCGGGTCAACCAGCACCCCGACGGCGGGATAGCCCGCCTCCGGGTGTACGGCGAGGTCGCCCCCGATCCCGCCTGGCTGGCCGCCCTCGGCACCTTCGACCTGGTCGCCCTGGAGAACGGCGGCACGGTGGAGGACGCCTCCGACCGCTTCTACTCCCCGGCGACCAACACCATCCAGCCCGGCCGGTCCCGCAAGATGGACGACGGCTGGGAGACCCGGCGCCGGCGCGACAGGGGCAACGACTGGATCCGCTACCGGCTCGTCGAGCAGTCGGAGATCCGGGCCGTCGAGATCGACACCGCGTACCTGAAGGGCAACTCGGCGGGCTGGGCGAGCCTCTTCGCCCGCGACGGCGAGAGCGGCGAGTGGACCGAGGTGCTGCCCCGGACCCGGCTGCAGCCCGACACCGACCACCGCTTCGTCCTGCCGGAGGCGGTCGTGGCCACGCACGTCCGGATCGACATCTTCCCGGACGGCGGGATCTCCCGGCTCCGGCTCTTCGGCTCACCCACCGGCGACGGCGCCGCACGACTGGCCGCCCGCCACCGCGAACTGGGCGGCTAGGGCCTCTCGTTTGGATCATGCCGGGCTCGCGGGGTCCGGCTCCGCACCTCGCCGCGTTGTCGTCGGTCGCCAGGGCGCTGCCCCGACTCCCTCCTCCGCCGTGCGATGCACGACACCGGACCCCGCTCCCTGATCCGGCCCGATCCAAACGAAAGACCCTGGAGCCATCGGCTCGCGGCGGGGCCCCGCGGGGGGGTCGTGCCGGGCGGGGGCCGACGC
>NZ_JBHXTM010000082.1:0-28319 GCF_042677325.1 Streptomyces sp. NPDC127117 | reverse complement strand
GATCATTCCCGAACGACGCGGTCTCCGAAGTGAAACGATCACCGGTGAGCTGCATACCGTCCCCGGAATCACCCGCAAAACGGATGATCACCCGGTCCAGACGGCGGATCTCCTTCTCGCCGGCCGCATGATCGGAGCGGGGGGCACGCTGTCCCCCGACGAGCGCCTCGCTGGCCTCATCGGCCTGTTCGGCTGGGCTACTGACCTGGCTGGTCACTGAACTGGACCTCCCTCGGGGCGGCGGCTCTGGGCCCGCCGGCCCGCCGACGGTCCCACTGCCCACCCTACGTCGGTAAGGGTCGCCTTCCCTGGACCGATCACATGATGGACGCCATTTTGGGACGCGATTCGATACTGGTTTGTCATGTTTTGCAAGCTCCCCAGCCGTTCGATGAAGACGCCGTGCAGTCATCCTTTGGTGCTAGGTCGTGCTCTCCGGTCCGGGGGCGCACTCACCCCCGGACCTGGTCACCGCGACAGCCGTGGCCGGCTCCCGAGGTGACCTCCATCAGGTATCTGACAGAGTGTCAGTCAGTCAGGAGTTCAGGTAGGTCAATACGGCCAGTACCCGGCGGTGATCCCCGTCACTGGGTGACAGCCCCAGCTTCAGGAAGATATTGCTGACGTGCTTCTCCACGGCACCGTCGCTCACCACCAGCTGTTTGGCCACCGCAGAGTTCGTCCGCCCCTCCGCCATCAGGCCGAGCACCTCGCGCTCACGCGGGGTCAGCCCGGCCAGGACGTCCTGCTTACGGCTCCGGCCCAGCAGCTGCGCCACCACCTCCGGGTCCAGCGCCGTACCGCCCTGTGCCACCCGGACCACCGCGTCCACGAACTCCCTGACCTCGGCGACCCGGTCCTTCAGCAGGTACCCCACGCCCCGGCTGGACCCGGCCAGCAGCTCGGTCGCGTACTGCTCCTCGACATACTGCGAAAGGACCAGGACCCCTATCCCGGGGTAGTCCTTCCGCAGCCGCACGGCCGCCCGCACCCCCTCGTCGGTGTGGGTCGGGGGCATCCGCACATCGGCGACCACCACATCGGGCAGCGCGTCCTGCCCCGCCAGGTCGCTCACCGTCTTGATCAGCGCCTCGGCGTCCCCGACTCCGGCGACGACGTCATGCCCGAGATCGGTCAGCAGCCGGGTGAGTCCTTCCCGGAGCAGCACCGAATCCTCGGCGATGACTACTCGCACCCTGTCCTCCACCATGAACCCGTTGCCCCCACTGTCTGCTGGTCCTGCCCGTACACACTCCAGCATCCCAGCATCGGCGGTGTGGTGTCCTCGGCCGCCGGGTGGACTTCATGGGTGGATCATGCCCGCCCCCGGGTGGATCTCACGGTTGGAGTCCGCCCGCTGTCCGGACCCCGCCCGTCGCCGCCGCGCGAACCGCACCCGCCCGGGGCGGGCCGCACTCGTCCCGGAGGGCCTCCGCTGTCCTCGCCACGCGGATTCCGGCCAGCTCAGCCTCGTCACACGGATTCCGGCCCAGCAAAGCCTCGTCACGCGGATTCCGGCCGAACTCAGCCACGCCACGGCAGCTCGGCCGTGATCCGGGTCGGACCGCCCTGCGGGGAATCCACGACCAGCACGCCGTCCACCGCGTCCAGCCGCTCGGTCAGCCCGGCGAGCCCGCTGCCCGCCGCCGCGTCGGCGCCGCCCCGTCCGTCGTCGGTGACCTGGAGCATCAGCCGGTCCGCCGCCCGCCACACGTCGACCGAGGCACGGGTCGCCCGTGCGTGCTTGCTCACGTTCTGCAACAGCTCGGAGACGGTGAAGTACGCGATCCCCTCGATCGCCTGGGCCGGCCGGGAGGCCAGATCCACCTCGACCGTGACGGGGACGGTGCAGCGGGAAGCGATGGCGGAGAGTGCGGCGTCGAGTCCGCGGTCGGTGAGGACGGCGGGGTGGATGCCGCGTGCGAGGTCGCGGAGTTCCTGGAGTGCGACCTTGACCTCGCCGTGGGCTTCGTCGACCATGCGGGCGGCGGCTTCGGGGTCGTCGGTCAGTTTTTCCTTGGCCAGGCCCAGGTCCATGGCGAGGGCGACGAGGCGGGCCTGTGCGCCGTCGTGCAGGTCGCGTTCGATGCGGCGGAGGTCGGCGGCGGCGGTGTCGACGACCACCCCACGGTCCGACTCCAGCTCCGAGACGCGGGTCGCCAGCCGGGACGGCCCGAGCAGCCCGGACACCAGAGCCCGGTCCACGCTCGCCAGACCACGGATGATCCACGGCGTGACGAGGACGAACACCAGGCCGAACGCACTGGTCAGAGCCATCTCGACGGAGGAGTCGAGGTGGACCTCGTGGCCCCGGTCGCCGTACAGCTGGACGCCGTTGCTTCCCACGTACGCCGGGAAGACCCACTGCCACAGCGGGTAGGTGAACGCGGTCCACCCGCACAGCCAGAACGTCACCGAGACGCCGAAGGCGAAGGTCGCCCACGGGAGGTACAGCAGGGTGTAGAGCAGATGGCGCCAGGAGGCCCCGCTCTTGAGGGCCGCGCCCATCCAGGACATCAGGCCGCCGGTCTTGCCGCGCACCGGCGCCGGAGCCGCCACGTCCAGCTTCAGCAGCCCGCGCGCCCGGGCCCGCTCCATCGCGCCGAAGCCCCGGCACATGGCCAGCGTGCCGGCCAGGATCGGCACCCCGAGGAAGGTGATCAGCATGCCGATACCCAGCGACGCCAGGGTGATCGAGAGGCTGAACAGGACCAGCCCGATCGGCAGGCCCAGCAGCAGGTAGGTGAACTCGCGCCAGGTCCGGCCCTCGACGGGCGCGCGCAGCGCGGCGGGGAAGAAGTGCTTCACCGGGGGATGGTCCCCGAAACCGGCTCCGGACCGCTGGTGGTCCCGAGTGTCCGGTCCGTATGCCGTGGCCATGGGTACTGTCCGTTTCGGTGGTTTGCGGCTGCTGCTGTGAGTCAGGTGCCGGGCCGGCTGCTCGGTGACTGCTCCGACCCCTGGGACAAGGGTGCTGTTTCGCGGGCCGACGCACCATGAGGGGGGTATCCCTCTTCGACCGGGGGTTTTCCCCACCCCCGCACGCCCGGGCCCGGCGCACTACTTCCGCGTGCGCACCTGCTCACGCTTCTGTTCGCGTCTGCTCTCGCGCTTCTGCCCGTGCGCCGGCGCGTGCGTCTGCTCACGATCCCGCCAGGGCAGCTCCGCCGTCACCGTCGTGGGTCCGCCGACCGGTGAGTCGAGGACGAACAGCCCGTCGACGGCGCCCAGCCGCTCGGCCAGCCCCGCCATTCCCGTACCGCCGTCCATCCGGGCCCCGCCCCGGCCGTCGTCGGTGACCTGGAGCAGCAGCCGGTCCCCGGAGCGCCACACCTCGACGGACGCCGAACGCGCCGCGCTGTGCTTGCTCACGTTCTGCAACAGCTCGGAGACGGTGAAGTACGCGATTCCCTCGATGGCCTCCGCGGGACGCCCCGGCAGGTCCACGCCGACCGTGACGGGGACGGTGCAGCGGGAGGCGATGGCGGAGAGTGCGGCGTCGAGTCCGCGGTCGGTGAGGACGGCGGGGTGGATGCCGCGTGCGAGGTCGCGGAGTTCCTGGAGTGCGACCTTGACCTCGCCGTGGGCTTCGTCGACCATGCGGGCGGCGGCTTCGGGGTCGTCGGTCAGTTTTTCCTTGGCCAGGCCCAGGTCCATGGCGAGGGCGACGAGGCGGGCCTGTGCGCCGTCGTGCAGGTCGCGTTCGATGCGGCGGAGGTCGGCGGCGGCGGTGTCGACGACCACCCCGCGGTCCGCCTCCAGCTCGGCGATCCGGCGCTCCAGCTCGTCGGAGGGCGAGAGCAGCGCGCGCACCATCGCCCGGTCCCCGTTGCTGAGGAGCCGCGTGATGTGAGGGAGGAGCGGCCACAGCACGAGGAAGCTCACGAGCGTCACCGCGAAGGTGAGTACACCCCAGGGCAGCCGGACGAAGGAGTACAGCACCGCCCGCCAGCCCACCGGATCCTTGACGCTCGACCACAGCCAGGAGAAGAACCCCTTCTCCCGGCGGGACAGATCCATCGGGCTCGGCTCGTCGATCGACACCCCGAGCAACGCCCGTGCCCTGCCCCGCTCGGCCTTGCCGATCAGCCGCGCCCCGTGCAGCCCGACGGCGAGCAGGGGCAGACCGATCACCGTGACCGCGAGTCCCACGCCGACACCGATCATGAACACGGTGTAGACGAACCAGACGATGGTCATCGGGAGATTGGCCAGAAGATGGCCGATCTCCTTCCAGGTCCACGGGTCGGGAATGAGTCGTGCGGGTGGTGGCCGGTCGTTGTCCGGCACCGTGGGGCTCATGGTCATATGCCCAGCCTGCCGGGCCGGACCGGCGCACGCCATGGGGCCCGTGGGTGGGGTGAAGTGGGGATAACCCCACCCCTGGCCCGATGCGGCTGCTTACCCTCTCTTTAACAGGGCCTAGACTCCCGTGCGTACGGATCACCGGACGGATTCGAGGGAGCGAGGGGCGGACGTGACGGAGCTGCCGGAATCGACCGTTCTCGCGTCGGACTACTTCCACGCCTATTCAGTGGTCGGACTGCTCGCCGTGATCGGCGTGCTGTTCGTCGCGGTCGCCTTCGGGGCCGGCCGGCTGCTGCGCCCCGTGGTCCCGACGCCGGAAAAACTCCTGACGTACGAGTGCGGCGTGGACCCGGTGGGTGAAGGATGGGCACATACCCAGGTCCGCTATTACGTCTATGCCTTCCTGTACGTGATCTTCGCCGTCGACTCGATCTTCCTGTTTCCGTGGGCGACGGTATTCGCCGCACCCGGATACGGGGCGACCACGCTCGTCGAAATGTTCATCTTCCTCGGCTTTCTGGCCGTAGGACTGCTCTACGCATGGAAGAAGGGCGTCCTCGAATGGACGTGACCAGCCCGCAGGCCGACGAGGGATCCGAACCCCGGCCCGTGCCGACCTTCCTGCCGGAGCCCAAGCGGCTCGGCGTCCTGTCACGCCTGGCGCCCGAGCCGATGAAGGTGGTCCTGAACTGGGGCCGCCGCTACAGCCTCTGGGTCTTCAACTTCGGGCTCGCCTGCTGCGCCATCGAATTCATCGCCGCCTCCATGGCCCGGCACGACTTCATCCGGCTCGGCGTGATCCCGTTCGCGCCCGGCCCGCGCCAGGCCGACCTCATGATCGTTTCCGGCACGGTGACGGACAAGATGGCCCCGGCCGTGAAGCGGCTGTACGAGCAGATGCCCGAGCCCAAGTACGTCATCTCCTTCGGCGCCTGCTCCAACTGCGGCGGCCCGTACTGGGACTCGTACTCCGTGACCAAGGGCGTCGACCAGATCATCCCGGTCGACGTCTACGTACCCGGCTGCCCGCCCCGGCCGGAGGCGCTCCTCCAGGGCATCCTCAAGCTCCAGGAGAAGATCGCCCGGGAGTCACTGGGCGAGCGGTACGCGACGGGCGGCGGCCGCCCCTCCACCACCGCACTCCGCAGCGGCCTGGTGGCCGCCCCGCCGGTCCCGGGGAAGGGCGACGCATGACCACCACTCCGACCCCCGACGAAGCCCCCGACGCCTACGACCGCCTGCCGGACGCCGCCGCCGAGTTCTTCGGCGAGGAGGCGACGGCCCAGTACGCGTACGACCTGCTGACCGTCGACGTACCCGCCGCCTCCTGGATCGCGGCCCTCGAAACGGCCCGCGACCGGCTGGGCTGCACGTATTTCGACTGGCTGAGCGCGGTCGACGAACCCGGCACCGGCTTCCGGGTCTGCGCCCATGTCGCGGCCCTGGCCGAGGGCAGGGTCCGCCGGCTCCTGGTCCGTACGACGGTTCCGCACGAGGCGGCGGTCCTCCCCACCGCCATCGACGTCTACGCGGGCGCCGCCTGGCACGAGCGTGAGACGCACGAGATGTTCGGCATCGGCTTCGAGGGTCACCCGCACCTGGTGCCGCTGCTGCTCCCCGAGGGCTTCGAGGGCCACCCGCTGCGCAAGGACTTCGTGCTGGCGGCACGCGTCGCGAAGGCATGGCCCGGCGCGAAGGAGCCGGGCGAGTCGGAACACGGCGGCCCGAAGCGGCGCACGATGCTGCCGCCCGGAGTCCCCGACCCGAACGAGTGGGGCCCCCTGAAGGGCCAGCTCCCACCCGCCCCGTCCCGCCCGACCCGCACACCCCGTGCAGCAGGTGACCGCCCGGCACGCCGCACCCGCAGCGCGAGCGAGGGCTCGGCCGCCCAGCGAACGACAGCGACGGCTGCGGAAGCGGGCACGGGCGTCGGCACGGGGACCGGTGCTGGCGTCGGCACTGGCGCGGGTACGGGTACGGGTGCGGGCACTGGCGCGGATGCCGGCACAGGTGTCGGTACGGAATCGACGTCCAGCCCTGCGACACCCAGGCCCACGACTCCCCGTTCCTCGACCCCGCGTCGCACCCGCAGCGCGAGCGAGGGCTCGGCGAGCCAGCAGCGGGCGCGGGACGCGGCGGAGCCGGGTACGGAGTCCGGGGCGGGGTCTGAGGCCGGTACCGGGGCGCGGACCGTGCCGGGGACCGAGCCCGGGGCCGGGGCGCGGACGGAGCCGGGGACGGAGACCGGGGCCGGGGCGCGGACGGAGCCGGGGACGGAGACCGGGGCCGGGGCGCGGACGGAGCCGGGGACGGAGACCGGGACAGAGGCCGGCACCGGCACTGGCACCGGAGCCGAGCCGAAGGCAGGGCCCGGAACTGGGGGCAAGCCGGGTGCCGGGGCAACGACGGAGCCGAGGACCGGGAGGGAAGCCGGGACCGAAGCCGGGACCGAGCCGGAGGCCGGGGCAGGAGCCGAGCCAGGGACCGGGCCCGGAACCCGGCCAGGGCCCCAGCCCGGCGCCGGGGCCGCACAGCAGAACCCCGAGGCCGCGACGAGCGACGCCCCGTGGCACCACGCCCGCCCGGCCTTCGACACGGATTCCTCCGAGCCCGTCGCGGGTACTCCTCAGCCCCTCCGGCGGTTGAGGAGCGGGGGTCCGGGGGCGGAGCCCCCGGTTCGGGACGGGGCGGGCAGGGGAGACGCCCCGCGCAGCGGCACCCCCACCCCTACTCCCGACACCGAAACCGACGCCACCCCCGAACCCGAGCCCACCCCCTCGGCGCCCCCGGAAGCCGGGGATGCCGGGGAAACCGCAGAGACCCCGGAAACCGCACAGACCCCGGAAACCCCGGAAACCCCCAACCACCCCGCCGGAGGCGATACCGCGTGAACGACGTACTCGACGTCGCCCTCCGCCTGGTCATCGTCTTCGCCGTGTTCATGGTCCTCCCCCTCGTCGTGGGACAGACCGAGCACAAGGTGATGGCCCACATGCAGGGCCGCCTCGGCCCCATGTACGCGGGCGGCTTCCACGGCTGGGCCCAGCTCGTCGCGGACGGTGTGAAGTTCGCGCAGAAGGAAGACATCGTCCCGGCCCGGGCCGACCGCCGTATCTTCCAGCTCGCGCCGGCCGTCGCACTCCTCCCATACCTCCTCGTACTCGTCGCCATCCCGATCGGCCCCGGCGAGGGCGCGGTCGGACAGGTCGTCGACGCGGGAATCTTCTTCGTGCTCGCCGTGATGGGCGTCGGCGTGCTCGGCTCGCTCATGGCCGGCTGGGCCTCGGCCAACAAGTTCTCCCTCCTCGGGGGCCTGCGCACCGCCGCGCAATTGCTCGCGTACGAGCTGCCGATGCTGCTCGCCGCCGCATCCGTCGCGATGGCGGCCGGCACCGTCTCCCTTCCGGGCATCCTCGACGCCTTCGAGTGGTGGTGGCTGCCCTGGCAGATCGTCGGCGCACTGGTCTTCTTCGTGGCCGGCCTCGCCGAGCTGCAACGCCCGCCGTTCGACATGCCGGTCGCCGACTCCGAGATCATCTTCGGCGCGTACACCGAGTACACCGGCCTGCGCTTCGCGCTCTTCCTGCTCGCCGAGTACGCGGGCATCGTCGTGCTGTGCGGACTGACCACCGTCCTCTTCCTCGGCGGCTGGCACGGCCCGTTCGGCGCCGACGGACTCGGCTGGGTCTGGACGCTGCTCAAGACCGCCGTACTCGCCTTCGTCGTCATCTGGCTACGGGTGTCCTACCCCCGGCTCCGCGAGGACCAGTTGCAGAAACTCGCCTGGACCACGCTCATCCCGCTCGCTCTCGCGCAGATCGCGCTCACCGGCATCGTGAAGGTGGCGATCAACTGATGGCCGCGCCGCTCCCGCCCTCCCGGCCCCGCATCCCCGGCTCCGGCCTGGCCAAGGGCCTGGCCGTCACCCTGCGGACGATGACGAGGAAGACGGTCACCGCGCAGTACCCGGACGTCCAGCCCGAACTGCCGCCCCGCTCCCGCGGCGTCATCGCGCTGTTCGAGGAGAACTGCACGGTCTGCATGCTCTGCGCCCGTGAGTGCCCGGACTGGTGCATCTACATCGACTCCCACAAGGAGACGGTGCCCGCCGCGGCCCCGGGCGGCCGCGAGCGCAGCCGCAATGTGCTCGACCGCTTCGCGATCGACTTCTCGCTCTGCATGTACTGCGGTATCTGCATCGAGGTGTGCCCCTTCGACGCGCTCTTCTGGTCGCCCGAGTTCGAGTACGCGGAGACGGACATCCTCGAACTCACCCATGAGCGCGACAAGCTCCGCGAATGGATGTGGACGGTGCCGGAACCGCCCGCGCTCGACCCGGGCGCCGAGGAGCCGAAGGAGATCGCCGCCGCCCGCAAGACGGCGGAGAAACTCGAAGCCCAGCGCGCCCAGGAAGCCCAACAGGCCCAGCAGAAAGCAGAGGGGCAGGAGTGACACTCGCAGCCACCGCGGCGCACGCCGCTCTCGCCGCGCGCCCGGCCCCCTCCGGCTTCCTCTCCCCGACCGGCGTCGAGATCGCCTTCCTTCTCGTCGGCATCGCCACCCTCGGCGCGGCCCTCGTCACCGTCACGACCAAGCAGTTGGTGCACGCCGCCCTCTGGCTGGTCGTGGCGCTCGGCGGTCTCGCCGTCGAGTACCTCCTGCTCACCGCGGAGTTCATCGCCTGGGTGCAGGTACTGATCTACGTCGGTTCCGTGGTCGTCCTCCTCCTCTTCGGGCTGATGCTCACCAGGGCCCCCATCGGCCGCTCCCCGGACGCCGACTCGGGCAACCGCTGGGCGGCCCTCGCGGTGGCCGTCGCAGCCGCCGGCGCGCTCGTCTGGGTCGTCGTCGACGCCTTCCGCACCACCTGGATCGACCTCGGCGGACCGGCCCAGGGCTCGACCGAGGCGACCGGCTCCTTCCTCTTCCGGCACTGGGTACTGCCCTTCGAAGCACTCTCCGTCCTGCTGCTCGCCGCCCTCGTCGGCGCGATCGTCCTGTCCCGCAAGCGCGGTAAGGAGCAGAGCTGATGCACCTCGCCTATCCCGCCGTGCTCGCCGCCCTCCTCTTCTGCACCGGGCTCTACGGCGTACTGGCCCGCCGCAACGCGATCCTGGTCCTGATGTCCGTCGAGCTGATGCTCAACGCCGTCAACCTCAACCTGGTCGCCTTCGACGTCTGGCTCCGCGACGCCCTGCACTCCGGCCAGGCCCTCACCCTCTTCACCATCGCCATCGCGGCGGCCGAGATCGGCATCGGCCTGGCGATCGTCCTCGCCGTGTACCGCAACCGCGGCAGCTCGGACATCGACCGGCTCCGCGACACCGCCGAGACCGACGCCGCCGAAGCCCTCCCGGACGACGAGTCCGACACCGGAACCGGCACCGAAGACCAGGCCACTGCTGCGGCAGGGAAGGCAAAGAAGGCAGAGGCCACCGCGTGACCACCACGACCCTCGCCGTCCTCGTCCCCCTCCTTCCGTTCCTGGGCGCCGTGGCCGGCCTCCTCCTCGGACGCACCGCCCCCGGCTTCGTACGGCCCCTCGCCGTACTGCCCACCTTCGCCGCCGCCGTCATCGCGGCCGTTGTCGCGGCCCGCCAGGGCGGCGGCCGGGCCATCGACGCCGCGACCCAGCTCACCCCCACCGGCTCGGTCCCGATCGACCTCGCGCTGCACCTCGACGGCTTCGCCGTCCTCGTCGCCCTGCTGGTCGGGCTCGTCGCGACCTGCGTGCAGATCTACTCGACCGCCTATCTGCGCGACGACCCCCGCTACCCCTCGTACGCCGCCCTCGTCTCCCTCTTCACCTCCGCGATGCTGCTCGTCGTCTACTCCGGCGACCTGATGGTGCTGCTGGTCGGCTGGGAGATCATGGGCATCTGCTCGTACTTCCTCGTCGGCCACTACTGGGAGACGCCCGAAGCCCGCGCCGCCTCCCTCAAGGCCTTCCTGGTCACCAAGCTCGGCGACGTCCCCTTCCTGATCGGTCTGTTCGCGCTCGCCGCCGACACCGGCACCTTCCGTATCACCGGCATCCTGGGCGCCGTCGCCAACGGCGGCCTGGACCACCCCACCCTCATCGCGCTGCTCCTCCTCGCGGGCGTCGCCGGCAAGTCGGCGCAGTTCCCCCTGCACACCTGGCTGCCCGACGCCATGGCCGGCCCCACCCCCGTCTCCGCGCTCATCCACGCCGCGACCATGGTCGCCGCCGGCATCTACTTCGTGGCCCGGCTCCTCCCCGTCTTCGCCGAGTCCGGCGCGGCCCTCGTCGTACTCGCCGTGATGGCGGCGATCACGATGATCGGCTCGGGGCTCGCCGCCCTCGCCCAGGACGACATCAAGCGGGTCCTCGCCTACTCGACGATCGGTCAGCTCGGCTACATGGCCGGTGCCCTGGCCGTCGGCGACCGCGGGGCCGCCGTCTTCCACCTCCTGTCCCACGGCGCGTTCAAGGCCGTCCTCTTCCTCGCGGCCGGCGTCGTCATCCACGCCGCCGGGACCAACTCACTGGCCGCCATGTCCCGCATGGGCGGCCTGACGAAGCGCGTCCCGGACGCCTACTGGACGATGACCGTCGCCCTGCTCGCGCTCGCCGCCATCCCCCCGTTCGCCGGCTTCTTCTCCAAGGAAGCCGTGCTCGTCGCCGCCGAGCACACCGCGCTCGGGGACCGGCACGTCGCCCCGGCCGCCGCCGGCTGGACCGTGCTCGTCGCCGGACTGCTCGCCGCCGTCCTCACCGCCGCCTACGCCACCCGCCTCTGGCTCCTCGCCTTCCGGGGCCGCGGCGCCGAGGCCCCCGACCACGGCAGGCAGCCCGTCGCCATGACCGCGGTCCTCTGGGTGCTCGCCGTCCCCACCATCGCCTTCGGACTGACCGTCGGCACGATCACCGACTGGTTCGACGGACACGCCCTCGCCCCGTCCGTGACCACCGCCGTCCTCTCCACGGGCGTCGGCCTCGTCGGCGGCCTGGTCACCTACGGCGCCTGGCGCCACACCTCGGCGCTCGCCGCCCGCACCTCCGTCGGCACCGTCGTCGCCCACCCCGACGCCGAACCCGCCCTCGTCGAGGCCCAGGCCATGACGGCACACACCGCCGCCTACGGAGCAGCCGGGGACGCCCCCGACCCGGCCGACCCCGGCCGCCTGCTGCTCGGCCCGCTGCACCGCCCGGCCGCCGCGGGCTTCCACCTCGACGCCCTGTACACGGCGCTGTTCGTCCGCCCCGTCCAGGCCGCGGCGAGCCTCGTCCGCTTCCTGGACCGCGAGGTCGTCGACACATACGTACGAGGCTCCGGAGCCGTCGCACGCGGGCTCGGCGCCGCCGTCCGCCGCGCGCAGACCGGCAATGTGCAGACCTACCTCAGCGCACTGCTCGCCGGTTCGCTGGTCCTGGCGATCGCCGCCGTCGTCTTTGCCAACGTCAACGCCGGGTCGTGAGCCGTGATCGATATCAGTGAATCCGTGATGCAGTTCCTTCTCGCGTTCATCGTCGTCGTCCCGCTCATCGGCGCCGTGGCCGCCCTGCTCCCGGCCCCGCCGGGACTGAAGGGCACCGGCCCCGACCAGGCCGTGCTCCGCCACGGCGTGACCGTGACCGGCGCGGTCCTCGTCGCCGCGATCGCGCTCGCCGCGGGCT
This sequence comes from Streptomyces sp. NPDC127117, assembly GCF_042677325.1. NCBI lineage: Bacteria > Bacillati > Actinomycetota > Actinomycetes > Kitasatosporales > Streptomycetaceae > Streptomyces > Streptomyces sp. NPDC127117. Next base: position 16,372 of record NZ_JBHXTM010000082.1, on the reverse strand, counting down.
TCGACCACGACCACCCGTCGAAGATGCAGGCCACCACCGACATCAGCTGGATCCCGGCGCTCGACGTCCGCATCCATCTCGGCATCGACGGCATCTCGCTCCCCCTTCTCGTACTGACCGCGCTGCTGACCTTCCTCTGCGCGCTGTACAGCTACTTCAAAATGCCCGAGGGCCCCTCCCCGAGGGCCTTCGTCGCACTCCTGCTCGTCCTGGAGTCCGGCACCCTCGCGACCTTCGCCGTCCTCGACCTGCTGCTGTTCTTCCTGGCGTTCGAGATGGTGCTCATCCCGATGTACTTCCTCATCGCCCGCTGGGGCGGTGCGAGGAAGCAGGCCGCCGCCTGGAAGTTCATCCTCTACACACTGCTCGGCTCGGTCGTCATGCTGCTGGGCCTGCTCCTCATCGGACTGAAGAGCGGCACCTTCGACATGGTGGCACTCGCCACTGACAACGGCCGTGGGCTCACCTCGTCCGTGCAGGTCATCGCCGTTCTGGCGATCGGCATCGGGCTCGCCGTGAAGACCCCGATGTGGCCCCTGCACAGCTGGCTGCCGGACGCCCACACCGCGGCCCCGACCGTCGGCTCGGTCCTGCTCGCGGGCGTCCTGCTGAAGATGGGCACGTACGGATTCGTCCGCATCCTGCTCCCCATCACCCCCGACGGGATGCACACCTTCGCGCCGTACCTCGCCGCCTTCGCGGTCGTCGGCATCATCTACGGATCGCTGGCCTGCCTGGCGCTGGTCCGCCCCGGCTCCAAGGGCGACCTCAAACGCCTGATCGCGTACTCCTCCGTCGGCCACATGGGCTTCGTGCTCCTCGGCATCGCGAGCATGACGCCCACCGGAGTCAACGGCGCGCTCTTCGCCAACATCGCCCACGGCCTCATCACCGGCCTGCTGTTCTTCCTGGTCGGCGCGGTCAAGGACCGGTACGGCACCGCCGACCTCGACACCCTCTCCGGAGTCACCGGAGCCGCGCTCTACGGCCGGGCCCCCCGCCTCGGCGGCCTCCTGGCCTTCGCCGCCGTCGCCTCCCTGGGACTGCCGGGGCTCGCCGGATTCTGGGGCGAGATGCTCGCCCTGTTCGGCTCCTTCGACCCGGCCGACGGCCTCAGCCGCCCGGCCTTCCTCACCTTCATGTCGATCGCCGCGTTCGGCACCCTGCTCACCGCCGCGTACATGCTCATGGTGGTACGCCGGGTCTGCATGGGTGAGAAGCGCGAAGAGCCGCAGCTCGCCGATGTCCAGACATACGAATTCGCCGCCTGGACCCCGCTCGTCGCCCTCACCGTCCTCGCCGGTCTGTGGCCCGCCGTCCTCCTCGGCCTCACCGACCCGGCCGTGCAGAAGCTTCTCGCAGGAGGCAAGTCGTGACCACAGCCGTCCTCACCCCGGGCGTCGTCACCACCGCGGCCGAGAACACCACCAGCCTCATCCAGTCCGTCGACTGGCTCGCGATCGCACCCCCGGTCGTCGTCGCGGCCATGGCCCTGGTCGTCCTGGTCACCGACCTCTTCCTGCCCGAACAGCGCAAGCCGCTCCTCGGCGCGCTGACCATCGGCGGGCTCGTCGCCGCCCTGGCCCTCCTCGTCCCGCTGCGCGCCGGCGACCGCTCCACCTTCTGCCTCAACGCTGCGGCCACCGGATCCGGCGGCGCCGGTGCCTGCAGCTACACCGCCGACCACTTCGCCCTGGTCATCCAGGCCCTCGTGCTCGGCGGCGCCCTGCTCACCGCCCTGCTCTCGCTCGGTGACACCCGCAAACTCCCCGCCGGCGAGTTCTGGTTCCTGCTGCTGTCCTCCGCGTCCGGCGCCGCACTCCTGCCCGCCGCCCGCGACCTCGCCACCCTCGTCGTCGCCCTCGAAGTCGCCTCGCTGCCCGCGTTCGCCCTCGTCGGCATCAAGCGCGGCGACCGGCGGTCCTCCGAGGCGGCCCTGAAGTTCTTCCTGTCCTCCGTCGTCGCGACCGCCGTCATGCTGCTCGGCGTCAGCTTCGTGTACGCGGCCACCGGCACCCTGCACCTCACCGAGATCGCCGCCCGGCTCGACGACGTACCCGGTCAGCTCGACACCCTCGCCAAGGCGGGCGTCGCCCTCACCCTGGTCGGCTTCGCGTTCAAGACCGCCGCCGCGCCCTTCCACTTCTGGGTGCCCGACACCTACATCGGCGCCCCCCTGCCGATCGCCGCCTACCTCTCGGTCGTCGGCAAGGCGGTCGGCTTCTCCGGCCTCATCCTCGTCACCGTGATCGCGTTCCCGGCGTACGCCGATGTCTGGGGACCGGCCCTCGCCGTCCTCGCCGCGCTCACCATGACGATCGGCAACGTCGCCGCCCTGCGCCAGAACGCCGGCCGGGCCCGCAGCGCCGTACGGCTGCTCGCATGGTCGTCCGTCGCCCAGGCCGGCTACCTCCTGGTGCCGATCGCCGCCGCCGCGTACTCCAGCGACGAGCACATCGGCTCCACCGTCGCGTACGCCCTCATGTACGCCGTCGTGAACCTCGGGGCCTTCGCCGTCGCCGCCCTGGTCGCCCGTACCAGCCCCGGCAACCGGCTCACCGACTACCGCGGGCTGTACGCCACCCGCCCCCTCGCCGCCCTGGCGATGGCCTTCTTCCTGCTCTGCCTGGCCGGCCTGCCGCCCGGCATCATCGGCCTCTTCGCCAAGGTCACGGTCTTCTCCGCGGCCGTCGACGCCGGACTCGGCTGGCTCGCCGTCGTCATGGCCGTCAACGTCGTGATCGCGCTCTACTACTACCTCCAGTGGACCGCGACGCTCTTCCGCGCCCCGGAGGAGTCCACGGCAGCGGCCCCCGGCGAAGCCCCGGCACAGCCGCGCGACGAGACCCGTCCGGAGGCGGCCGCACCCGCTTCCACCAGGCATCGCGTCCCGGCCTCCCTCACCGTCGCGATCGCACTCACCGCCGTGGCCGGCGTGGTGCTCTCGGGTGCTCCGCAGACCGTCCTCCGGTTCGCCGCCGTCAATCTCTTCTGACATACCGAAGATCGGTTTGCCCGGAACGGCCCGTACAGGGCAAGGTCTTGCCCGCACACCCCCCACACGTAGGCAATTCCAGAGGAGCAAGAGCAGTGCTGAACGGGTTCAAGGACTTCATCCTGCGCGGAAACGTCATCTCCATGGCCATCGGGCTGGCCGTCGGAGCGGCGTTCACCGCAGTCGTCACCGGATTCAGCACGGCCTTCATCACCCCGCTGATCGGCCTCGCCACCGGTTCCGTCGGTGACTTCAGCTCGGCGGAGTTCTCGGTCGAGGGCACCATCTTCCCGTACGGGAAGTTCCTCGCCGCCGCCATCGCGTTCCTGATCACCGCCGCCGTTCTCTACTTCTGCGTCGTCGTGCCCATGGCGAAGGTCCAGGCCCGCTTCACCAAGGCGGAGAAGGTCGACATCAAGGCCACCCTGCGCGACTGCCCCCGCTGCTTCACCGAGATCCCGGCCATCGCCTCCCGCTGCGCCCACTGCACCAGCGAGATCAAGCCGGACCCCGCGGCCCTCGAAGTCGCCGGACTCCCCGCCCAGCGCTGAGTCACGCCGGGGCGGACCGGCACACGTACAGCCACTGACCCGTACGGCCCAGAGCCTGATCCGGCCACAAGCGCCGGACAGGCCCGGGCCTGCGGCGGTGCGCACAAGGGAACTAGCTCCTCTCGCCTGGCGTTGACCGGTACAGGAGGCTCCACTGGGGGAGTGGAGACCACCAAGCAAAGGGTTCCCCTGCCGCACCACTTGGAGGGCGTACCGTGCACCGCCGGCACAACGGGCTGAGAACCGCCGTACTCCTCGGGGGCCTGTCCGCACTCATCATCGTCATCGGAAGCTTCTTCGGACGTACGGGCCTGATCGTCGCGCTCCTCGTGGCCGTCGGTACCAACGCCTACGCGTACTGGAACAGCGACAAGCTGGCGCTCCGGGCCATGCGGGCCCGCCCCGTCAGCGAATTCGAGGCGCCACAGCTCTACCGCATGGTCCGCGAGCTCTCCACCGCTGCCCGCCAGCCCATGCCACGGCTCTACATCTCCCCGACGCAGGCCCCCAACGCCTTCGCCACCGGCCGCAACCCGCGCAACGCCGCGGTCTGCTGCACGGACGGCATCCTGCAGATCCTGGACGAGCGGGAGCTGCGCGGTGTCCTGGGACACGAGCTGAGCCATGTCTACAACCGGGACATCCTGATCTCGTCCGTCGCCGGGGCGCTCGCCTCCGTCGTCATGTTCCTGGTCAACTTCGCCTGGCTGATCCCGGTGGGCCGGTCCAACGACGACGACGGGCCGGGCATCTTCGGGATGCTGATGATCATGATCCTCGGCCCGATCGCGGCCTCCGTCATCCAGCTGGCCGTCAGCCGCTCCCGCGAATACGAGGCGGACGCCTCCGGCGCCCAGCTGACCGGTGACCCGCTGGCTCTGGCCAGTGCCCTGCGCAAGCTCGATGCAGGAACGAAACAGCTGCCGCTGCCACCGGAGCCGAGGATCGAGACCGCGAGCCACATGATGATCGCGAATCCGTTCCGCCCCGGCCAGGGCATGTCCAAGCTGTTCTCGACGCATCCGCCGATGGCGGAGCGCATCGCCCGGCTGGAGCAGATGGCCGGCCCCCGGTCCTGAGGCCGTCCGCTCCCGGGGCCTCCGGTCTCCGGGGCCTCCTGCTTCGGGAGCCGGGGCCGGGAGCCGGGAGCCGGAGGCCCCTCGGTGCGGTGTCCCTCAGCGGGCTCCGAAGGCCTCGTCGCTCGGGACGATCTCGCGGCCCAGCGGCATGAGCGAGATCGGGATCATCTTCAGGTTCGCCCAGCCGAAGGGGATCCCGATGATCGACACGAACAGCGGGATGCTGGTGATCAGGTGCCCCAGTGCCAGCCACCAGCCGGCGAAGACGAGCCAGATCACATTGCCGACGCAGGAGGGCGCCCCCGCGTCGGGCCGCTCCACGGTCGTCCGCCCGAACGGCCACAGCACGTAACCGGCGATTCTGAGAGAAGCGATACCGAACGGGATCGTCACGATCAGCACGAAGCAGATGATCGCGGCGAGGAGGTAGCCCAGGGCCATCCAGAATCCGCAGAACACCACCCACAGGATGTTCAGGATCAGCTGTATGAGCTTCATGGTCACTCGCCTTCCGGGGGTGTTGCCCGTCATCGCCCTGCATGGTCAGTATCAGCCCTGGTCACGGACAGGAGTAACCGGAGCGGGCCCATGGAGTGACCGGGGGCACCGGCGGACCGCCCGCCCCTTTCGGCCCCGCCCCACCGTCAGTGCCGTCATTCACCATGAACGCAGGAACGGCACCGAGCAGTTGCTCGCGGCCCTGCGCAAGTCCGCGCGCACAGCCCGTTCACAGGCCCCGCAGGCAACCGCCCGACGGGCACGGGCGTCTTGGATTCCAGGAACGAGTGACGGGTAGGTTCGCACGCATGAGCATTATCGGATGGATCATTCTCGGACTGGTGGCCGGAGTCATCGCCAAGGTTCTGCTGCCCGGCCGCGACCCGGGCGGCCTGATCGGCACCACCCTCATCGGTATCGTCGGCGCCTTCCTCGGTGGCTGGATATCGTCGCGCTTCCTCGACCGCCCCATATCCAACGACTTCTTCGACATGGCCACCTGGGTCGCCGCCATCGGCGGTTCACTGGTCCTGCTGATCGCCTACCGACTGCTGTTCGGGAACTCCCGCGAACGCCGCTGACGCCCGCCCGTACCCGAGGTGCCCAACCCGGTCTCGCGCAGGGTCAGATTGAGCCGGCCACGGCTCATCCCCGTCGCGGGATCGGCGGTACCGGGGCAGATCCTCGGCACGCCGTGGAACGCGAGCCGCGACGGCCCGCCGAAGACGAACAGATCGCCGGAGGCCAACTCCACATCCGTGTAGGGCCTTCCACGGTTCTCCGTGTTCCCGAAGCGGAAGACACAGGTATCGCCGATGCTCAGCGACACCACCGGCGCGCCGGACCGCTCCTCCTTGTCCTGGTGCATGCCCATGCGCGCCGCCCCGTCGTAGAAGTTGACCAGCGCGGTGTCCGGCGCGTACGTCCGCACCGGGCTCTCGTCCCCGTACGCCGCCACCAGCGCCTCGCGGCCCAATTCGGCCAGCCAGTCGGGGAATTCGGCCACCCGCGCCCCGTTCACATCGTCGGCCGTGCGCGAATAGCGGTACGGCTGCCAGTGCCACCCCACACAGACCGTCTGTACGGACATCACGCCGCCGCCCGGCAGGACCGTGTGCCGCAGCGGCACCGGCCCGCGCGCCCACTTCCGGCAGGCCGCCACCAAATCCCGCTGCCGCTCCGGCGACAGCCACTCGGGCACATGGACGGCCCCCGGCGCGACGACGGCACGAGGCCTCGGGAAGAGTCCGGACATCTCAGCGCACCGCCGAGGCGCCTTCCAGTCGCAGCAGCCGCTCCTTGCGCTCCAGGCCGCCCGCGTAACCCCGCAGCGCCCCGTCCGAGCCGATCACCCGATGGCACGGCCGCACGACCAGCAGCGGATTGCGCCCGATCGCCGTCCCCACGGCCCGTACGCCGGCCCCCGGGGTACCGACGCGTTCGGCGATCTGTCCGTACGACACGGTCTCCCCGTAGGGGACGGTGTCCAGGGCGGTCCACACCCGGCGCTGGAAGTCGGTGCCCACGCCGTCCGCGTACTCGATGTCGAAGCGGGTCAGCCGGCCCGCGAAGTAATCCCGCAGCTGAGCGGCGATCCCCGTGAACGCCTCCGGTGCGCGGACCCATCCGTCCTGGACGACCGCGGCGCCCTTCTGACCGGGCAGCGAGAGCGAGGCGAGTGCCACCCCGCCGGTGGTCTCCTCGCCGGCCAGCAGCAGTTCACCCAGCGGGCTGTCGACCGTTGCGTACATGGTCATGACTCGTCCCTTTCCTGCGTGTCATGCCGGTATTCGACCGGATCGTCGCCCGACATGGACAAGTCTGCGTTCCCCGCGCCGCCATGACCGGCGGTTTTCGGACACCACACCCCCGGGTGCGGAGCGGTGCGTCCCGCTCCGCACTCCGGCGAAGGGCGGGACCTACCGGTAATTCACGAACTGCACGGCGAAGTCGAAGTCCTGGCCCTTCAGCAGCGCCTGTACGGCCTGCAGGTCGTCCCGGCTCTTCGAGCTGACCCGCAGCTCATCGCCCTGGACCTGGGCCTTGACGCCCTTCGGGCCCTCATCGCGAATGATCTTCGCCACCTTCTTGGCGTTCTCCTGGGAGATGCCCTCCTCGATCGTGGCGAAGATCTTGTACTCCTTGCCGGACAGCTGCGGCTCGCCCGCGTCCAGCGACTTCAGCGAGATGCCCCGCTTGATCAGCTTGGACTGGAAGATGTCGAGGATCGCCTTGACCCGCTCCTCGCCGTTCGCCTCCATGAGGATCTTCTCGCCGGACCAGGAGATCGAGGCGCCGGTGCCCTTGAAGTCGTAACGCTGCGAGATTTCCTTGGCGGCCTGGTTGAGGGCGTTGTCGACCTCCTGCCGCTCGACCTTCGAGACGATGTCGAAACTGGAGTCGGCCATGACGTGTGGCTCCTTGTATCGGGGGTTCGGGAACGCGGTGCATAAGGGCGGCAACGGGCCTGACGGCCCCGCGACGCCGATCAAAGCCTAGCCACCCGCGCCCGATCGGGCCGCTGATCAATCCGGTGGCGAAGCACCCCCGGGCATCGGGTATCGTTTACGTCGTTGCCACGGAGCGCCGCCGAAAAGCGGTTCTCGAAGGCAGCAATCCCCGGCGGTGTGCCCGAGTGGCCAAAGGGAGCAGACTGTAAATCTGCCGGCTCAGCCTACCCAGGTTCGAACCCTGGCGCCGCCACATGGTAAGGCCCCTGTCTCAGGACAGGGGCCTTCTTTGTTTTCCGCTGCGAGGGACGTGGACATGGAATCCGTACTGGTCAGCGCCTGCCTGCAGGGCGTGCCCTGCCGCTTCGACGGCCGCGGAAAAGGCTCCGGCGCGGTGACCGCGGCCATCGGCGACCGCCGCCCCGTGGCCTTCTGCCCCGAGGTCTCCGCCGGGCTGCCCACCCCGCGCCGACCCGCCGAGATCGTCGGCGGCGACGGCCATGACGTGCTCGACGGCCGGGCCCGGGTCGTCGACGACACCGGGCACGACGTGACGGACGAGTTCGTGGACGGCGCAGAACGGGCGCTGGCGGCCGCGCGCCGGACCGGATGCACCGAGGCGCTGCTGATGGCGCGCAGCCCTTCCTGCGGGCGCGGAACGGTCTATGACGGTACGTTCACCGGCGCACTCCGCGAGGGTGACGGCGTCACCGCCGCGCTGCTGGAACGCAACGGCATCACCGTCCGCCCGGCACCGCGCGACTGACCCGAAACATCCGCGTACGGCCGTACGCCCGAACTGACCGGGCGTACGGCCGTACGCCCGGTCAGTTCCCCGCGATGTCCTTCACCGCGACCGCCACCGGCACGTTCCCGGAGATGAGTTCCAGCGTCAGACCCGCCGTCGCCGGGGTCTCCAGCAGCTCCAGCAGCGCCGCCGCCACGTCGTCGCGCGGCACCGGACCACGACCGGTCGACGCGGTCAGCAGGACCGTCCCCGTGCCCGCGTCGTTCGTCAGCATGCCGGGGCGCAGGATCGTCCAGTCGAGCCCGGTCCTGGAGCGCACGTACGCGTCCGCCGCCCCCTTGGCCCGCAGATACGCGTCGAAGACCTCGTCGCCCGGGTGGTCGGGGTCGGCACCCATCGACGAGACGACGACATAGCGCCGTACGCCCGCCAGTTCGGCGGCGTCGGCGAACAGCACCGCCGCCCCGCGATCCACCGTCTCCTTGCGTTCCGTGCCGCTGCCGGGGCCCGCGCCGGCCGCGAAGACCACCGCGTCGGCGCCGCGCAGCACCTCGGCCACCTCCTGCGCGGAGGAGGATTCGAGATCCAGGACCACCGGCTCGGCACCCACGTCCCGGAGGTCCTTGACCTGGTCCGGGTTGCGGATGACGCCGACGGCCTCGTGCCCGCGCGCGGTGAGCAGCCGCTCCAACCGCAGCGCGATCTGACCATGTCCACCTGCGATGACAATGCGCATGGTCACGACCGTACGCCGCGGCGGGCCGACGCGCTCAGGGCCCGCCGCAGGAACCGGAATCCGGTCTCCCCTGGTGGGGCAGACCGAGGGCGACGACGGTCTCGGAGCCGCAGAAATCGCGCACCGCGCTCGTCCGTGCCACCACCCGGCCGCGATGCACCACGATCCGGCTGCAGGGGAGCGAGAGCACCCCCGGCAGCTGCTCCCCGCGCACGGCGAGCAGCTCGGCGGGGAAGCCCGCCTCGACCCTGACCGCGGGCAGCCCCATCGCCGTCCTGGCGACCGAGGACACCGCCTCGTACGCCTCCGCGGCCGGCAGCCCGTGCTGCGAGGCCAGCAGGTAGGCGGCCTCCAGCGGATCACCGCGGCCCACGGGGTTCGCGAAGTCCTGCAGTGCCCCGCTGCCCGCCGCGACCCGCACCCCGGCCGACCGCAGCAGCCGTACGGGGGTGGTGCCCCGGCCCTCCACGCCGCAGCAGCCGCCCTGGGGGAGGCAGATCACCGTCACCCCGGCCGCGGCGAGCTGGTCGGCGGCGCGGGCCGCGGCCTGCAGGGGAAGCCGGGAGAGGCCCGCGCACGGGCCGAGGGCGACGCCGGGCCGCAGCCCTCCGGCCATGGCGGCCAGCCGGCCGAGCCGGGCCGGATCGTCGCTGTCCGTGTGCAGGTCGACGGGGCAGCCCTGCTCGGCGGCGACCTCCAGCACGGCCTCCGCGTATCCCGCCGGGTCCGGATCGAGGTCCGGGCAGCCGCCGACCGCGCCGGCCCCCATCTTCACCGCGTCGCGCAGCATGGCCAGGTTGCCCGCGCCCGCGACGCCGGTGAGCAGCCGGGGCACCGCGACCGGGGTCAGGTCGGCCAGTCCGCGCAGCGAACGGGACGCCTGCAGTACGGCTTCGAGCGGGGCGAGGCCCTGTACGTCCCCGATCCGCACGTGCGAGCGCAGCGCGGTGGCGCCGTGGCCGAGCTGGAGCAGGGCGGCCTCGGTGGCGCGGCGCCGGATGTCCTCCGGGCGGTCCGACGCAGGGCCCGGGATGCCGGGGCCCGCACCGTCGGCGGTGAGCGCGGTGTCGCTGTGGGCGTGGGGTTCGACGGGGGACGGGAGCAGCAGATAGCCGCGCAGGTCCAGCTGCGGACCGGGTGCGGTCAGACTGCCCGCCGTGCCGACGGCCTCGATGCGGCCGCCGCCGAGCCGTACGTCGACGACGCGGCCGTCGGTGAGACGGGCGCCGCAGAGCACCAGGCCGGCCGGGGCGGCGCTGTCGGGCCGGTCGGTCGCACCGGCCGCGTCGGCGGCATGGTCGTCCGGCTGCCACGGCTGGCTGTCGGGCATCGCGCTCCTGGGAATGGGGACAAGATCACGCAGAGTGAGTCGAGCCTAGGGGCGTGTTCGGCCCGGTTCGAGGAGGAGCGGAATAGTCGTACCGGTGTGGCCCTGGGGATGCGTGGGGCGGGTGCGTACACCCGTGACGGCGGTGCCCCCCGGGGAGAACGAGGCGCTGCTCAGGCGGCCGGCGGGCGGTCGCGGGGGCTCTCGATCAAGGGATCGGCGGGGCGTCGATCAAGGGCTCCGGATGGGGGCCCGAAACGGATTTGGGCGATCGGCGAGGGACCGTGTAATGTCTTCATCGCTCGCCCCAATAGCTCAGTCGGTAGAGCGTCTCCATGGTAAGGAGAAGGTCTGCGGTTCGATTCCGCATTGGGGCTCTGGTGATCGGGAAACCCCGCTTCGGCGGGGGGACTCGTCATCAAAGCGGTGTAGCTCAGTCGGTAGAGCAAGCGGCTCATAATCGCTGTGTCACCGGTTCAAGTCCGGTCACCGCTACTTACGGTAGCCGATTGTGGGGTCGGTCCTTCGATCGGCTACTCTTTTTTGCGTTCATCCGTCCATCCGTCCGTCCAAGGAGCACTCACGTGGCTGCCACCGACGTCCGCCCGAAGATCACGCTGGCCTGCGTGGAGTGCAAGGAGCGGAACTACATCACCAAGAAGAACCGGCGTAACAACCCGGACCGTCTTGAGATGAAGAAGCACTGCCCGCGCTGCAACTCGCACACTGCGCACCGCGAAACGCGCTGAAACAGGCTCGTACACGAGGCCGTCCCCATTGGGGGCGGCCTCGTGTCGTTGTATGAAGGCTGTCCTTCGGCCTGTTCATCATTTCTTCGGCCTGTTCATCTTTCATCAGGAGGTAGCGAGCCCATGGCGCTCGACCAGTCCTTCGTGGGGCGGACCTATCCGCCCACCCCGCCGTACGAGGTCGGCCGGGAGAAGATCCGCGAGTTCGCCGAGGCGGTGGGCGACCCGAATCCGGCGTACGTCGACCCCGAGGCCGCCAAGGCGCTCGGCCACAGCGATGTGATCGCGCCGCCGACGTTCGTCTTCTCCATCACGTTCAAGGCGGCCGGGCAGGTGATCCACGACCCGCAGCTGGGTCTGGACTACAGCCGGGTGGTGCACGGCGACCAGAAGTTCGCCTATGCGCGTCCCGTGCGGGCGGGGGACCGGCTGACGGTCACCTCGACGATCGAGGCCATCAAGTCCCTGGCGGGCAACGACATCCTGGACGTCCGTGGCGAGGTCCACGACGAGTCCGGTGAGCATGTCGTGACCGCGTGGACGAAGCTGGTGGCGCGCGCCGCCGAGGAGGCGTGATGACGGCGAAGGTCGCATACGAGTCGGTCGAGGTCGGTACGGAGCTGCCGGCGCAGTCCTTCCGGGTGACCCGGGCGACGCTGGTGCAGTACGCGGGCGCTTCCGGCGACTTCAACCCGATCCACTGGAACGAGAAGTTCGCCCGCGAGGTCGGCCTGCCGGACGTGATCGCGCACGGCATGTTCACCATGGCCGAGGCGATCCGCGTGGTCACGGACTGGGTCGGTGACCCGGGTGCGGTCGTCGAGTACGGGGTGCGGTTCACCAAGCCGGTCGTCGTGCCGAACGACGACGACGGCGCCGTGATCGAGGTCAGCGCCAAGGTGGCCGCCCTGCTGGACGACAAGCAGGTGCGGGTGGACCTGACGGCCATGAACGAGGGCAAGAAGGTGCTGGGCATGTCCCGTGCCGTGGTGCGGCTCGGCTGAGGCCGCGCCGCGCGGCAGGGACGAGGGGCACGGTCCACGGGGCCGCGCCCCTCATCCGTGTCCGCGGACCGATTGGCCAAGTGGGTGCCGCGCTGACCTCCGGCTTCGTGCACCACGGCTTCCGCGCGAAGCGCCCCATGCCGCCCATGCGGCTCTTCCGGGACCGCGCGTTCTTCGGGATCAACATGGCGAGCATGCTGATGTTCCTGGGCATGTCCGGGTCGATCTTCCTGCTCAGCCAGTACGTCCAGGGCGTGCTCAGCCAGTACGTCCAGGGCGTGCTGGGCCACTCGCCCACCGAGGCCGGACCGCGGAACAGGGCATCGCCTCCGGAGCCGACAACGCCCTGCGCGAGGCCGACGGAGCTCTCGGGATCGCCGTGCTCGCCACGGTCTTCTCCTCGCAGGGCGGCTTCGAATCCGCGCAGTCATTCACGGACGGGATCCTTCCGGCGGTGTGGATCGGCTCCGGCGTGGTGGCGCCGGCCGCCCTCGCCGCCCTGCTGATCCCGGGGCCGCCGCAGCACCCCGGCCCCGGAGCCGGCGGTGGCCGAGAGGTTCATCCGGACCCACCGCCTGAGCCGCGGTTCCGCGCGTACGGTCCGTGCCCCGCCCGAGCAGTGGGGGCGCGGACCGTACCCTTGTCCCCGTGCAGGAACTCCATGACGCCCCCCTCGCCCCCCTGACCACCTTCCGGCTGGGCGGCCCCGCCACCCGCCTCCTCACGGCGACGAGCGACGCCGAGGTGATCGAAGCCGTGCGCGAGGCGGACGGGAGCGGCACCCCGCTGCTCGTCATCGGCGGCGGCAGCAACCTGGTCATCGGCGACAAGGGCTTCGACGGCACCGCCCTGCGCATCGCGACCAAGGGCTTCGCGCTGGACGGCACGACGCTGGAGCTCGCCGCCGGCGAGATCTGGACGGACGCCGTGGCCCGCACCGTCGAAGCCGGTCTCGCGGGCATCGAGTGCCTGGCCGGAATCCCGGGCTCCGCGGGCGCGACCCCGATCCAGAACGTCGGCGCGTACGGCCAGGAAGTCTCCTCCACCATCACGGAGGTCGTCGCTTACGACCGGCACACCGAGGAAACGGTCACCATCCCGAACGCCGAGTGCGCGTTCTCGTACCGGCACAGTCGTTTCAAGGCCGAACCCGACCGTTTCGTGGTGCTGCGGGTCCGCTTCGAGCTGGAGGACGCGGGCGGTCTGTCCGCGCCGCTGAAGTACGCCGAGACGGCCCGCACCATGGGCGTCGAACAGGGCGAGCGGGTGCCCGCGGCGGCCGCCCGCGAAACGGTGCTCGGGCTCCGCGCAGGCAAGGGCATGGTGCTGGACCCGGAGGACCACGACACCTGGTCGGCCGGCTCCTTCTTCACCAACCCGATCCTGACGGAGGCGGAGTACGAGGCGTTCCTCGCCCGCGCCGCGGACCGGCTGGGCCCGGAGACGACGCCCCCCGCCTTCCCCGCGGACGGGGGACGCGTCAAGACCTCCGCGGCCTGGCTCATCGACAAGGCCGGTTTCACCAAGGGATACGGCGCCGGAGCGGCCCGCATCTCCACCAAGCACACCCTCGCACTCACCAACCGCGGCGAGGCGACCACCGAGGACCTCCTCGCACTCGCCCGGGAGGTCGTCGCCGGAGTCCGCGAGGCATTCGGCGTCACGCTCGTCAACGAACCGGTGACGGTCGGCGTGAGCCTGTAGGCAGGGCAGGGCAGGGCAGGGCAGGCCCGCTCAGTACGCCACGCCCACGCCCTGCTTCACCGACGCCGGGTCGTCGATCAGCGCCAGCATCGCGTGCGCCACATCGGCCCGTGAGATGGTCCGGCCGCTGCGCGGAGTGCTGCCTACGGCTGTCCGGTACTTCCCCGTCAGCGGCCCGTCGGTGAGCTTCGGCGGCCGTACGGACGTCCAGTCCGTCGCGCTCCGGGCCAGCGCGGCCTCCATCAGCGTCAGGTCCGCGTAGACCTCCTTGAGGATCGCCCCGACCACCTTGCGGACCAGCCGGTCCACCGGCGGGTCGTGGGTCGGCCGGGGGCCGACCGGGGCCGCGCTGACCACCAGCAGCCGCCGCACCCCCTCCGCCTCCATCGCCGCCAGTACCGACCCGGTGAGCCGCTCGGCGACCCCGTCCGCCTTCCGGCCGCGCGAGCCGAGCGCGGAGAGCACCGCGTCCCGGCCCGCGACCGCCTCGCGCAGCGCCTCCGGGTCGTCCATGCGCGCGGCGGTGTGGACCCGTACGTCGGAGAGCGGGACAGGCAGCCGCGCCGGGTCGCGGACCACCGCCGTGACCTCGTGGCCCGCCGCCAGCGCCTGGCGGACGATCTCCTGACCGACGCCGCCCGTGGCGCCGAACACCGTGATCCTCATTGCGCACCCTCCCAGGGTGAGTAAGTATTCACTCACCCATAGAGTGAGTGGATACTCACCACATCGTCAAGCTTCGTCGGAGTACGCATGGAGCAGAAGCCGGCCCGCGTCCGCATCATCGACGCCGCCCATCAGCTGATGCTCACCATCGGCCTGGCCCGCGCCACCACCAAGGAGATCGCCAGAGCCGCGGGCTGCTCCGAGGCAGCGCTCTACAAGCACTTCGCGAGCAAGGAAGAGCTGTTCGTCACCGTGCTCAAGGAACGGCTGCCCAGGCTCAACCCACTGCTGAAGCAGCTCATCGCGTCCCCGGGTTCGGGGGAGCGGACCGTCGAGCAGAACCTCACCGAGATCGCCCGCCGGGCCGCGCTCTTCTACGAGCAGAGCTTCCCGATCGCCGCCTCGCTGTACGCCGAGCCCAGGCTCAAGGAACGCCACAACGAGGCGATGCGGGAGCTCGGCACCGGCCCGGACATGCCCATCAGGGGCCTGGACGCCTATCTGCGCTCCGAACAGGCGGCCGGCCGGGTTCGGGCCGACGCGGACACCTACGCGGCCGCGTCGCTGCTGCTGGGAGCCTGCGCGCAACGCGCCTTCGCCTACGAGGCCGCGGCGGGCGGAGAACCGCCGCAGCCCCTCGACGAGTTCGCCGCGTCCCTGGCGAGCACGCTGATGCGCGGCGTCGGCGCGTAGACCGGAGACCTACCCCGCGGGCTTCGCCAGCCAGTCGTCGACGCCCGCCAGGAGCCGCGCCCGCACCGGGGCGGGCGCGGCGGAGCCCCGTACCGACTGCCGGGCCAGTTCGGCCAGCTCATCGTCCGTGAACGCGTGGTGGCGCCGCACCAGGTCGTACTGCGCGGCGAGCCGGGAACCGAAGAGCAGCGGATCGTCCGCGCCCAGCGCCATCGGCACCCCGGCCTCGAACAGCGCGCGCAGGGGGACGTCGGCGGGCTTCTCGTAGACGCCCAGTGCCACGTTGGACGCCGGGCAGACCTCGCAGGTCACCTGGCGCTCGGCCAGCGTGCGCAGCAGCCGGGGATCCTCGGCGGCCCGTACGCCGTGCCCGATCCGGGCCGCGTCGAGGTCGTCCACGCAGTCCCGGACGCTGGAGGGGCCGGACAGCTCGCCGCCGTGCGGCGCCGCCAGCAGACCGCCCTCGCGGGCGATGGCGAAGGCCCGGTCGAAGTCCCGGGCCATCCCGCGGCGCTCGTCGTTGGAGAGCCCGAAGCCGACCACGCCCCGGTCCGCGTACCGCACCGCGAGCCGGGCGAGCGTCCGGGCGTCCAGCGGATGCTTCATCCGGTTCGCCGCGATCACCACCCGGATCGGCAGCCCCGTGTCGCGGGACGCGCTGTCCACCGCGTCCAGGATGATCTCGATCGCCGGGATCAGCCCGCCGAGCAGCGGCGCGTACGAGGTGGGGTCGACCTGGATCTCCAGCCAGCCCGAGCCGTCCGCGACGTCCTCCTGGGCCGTCTCGCGCACCAGCCGCTGAATGTCCTCGGGGGACCTGAGACAGGACCGGGCGATGTCGTAGAGCCGCTGGAAGCGGAACCATCCGCGCTCGTCCGTGGCCCGCAGTTTCGGCGGCTCGCCGCCGGTCAGGGCATCCGGCAGGTGCACGCCGTACTTGTCGGCGAGTTCGAGCAGGGTCGTCGGCCGCATCGACCCGGTGAAATGCAGGTGCAGGTGGGCCTTGGGCAACAGCCGTACATCACGCTCCATTCCAAGATCCTGCCGCACACCCGGGGTCGAGCGGTAGCCGCTTTCCCCATCGAGTTGACCCCCGAACGCGCGAGCGACCCCCCGGCCCCGGGTGGCAGGGGTTGCCGGGGTACGGGCCGATCCACGCGTCCTTCTCCAGG
>NZ_JBHXTM010000081.1:0-28531 GCF_042677325.1 Streptomyces sp. NPDC127117 | reverse complement strand
CGTGGTGGCATGGTGTCGGTCGCCCAGTCGGCGTCCTGGGTGCGGGAGAAGATCGCGGCCTGGGACGGCCGGATCTCCATCGCCGCCGTCAACGGACCCTCCTCCGTCGTCGTCTCCGGCGACCCCGAGGCCCTGGACGAGCTGCTGGCCGAGTGCCGGACCGACAAGATCCGCGCCCGCAAGGTGGACGTGGACTACGCCTCGCACTCCGCGCACGTCGAGGAGATCGAGGCCGAGCTGGCGAAGCTGCTCGCGGGCATCACCCCGCAGACCGGCGGCACGACCCTCTACTCCTCCCTCACCGGCGGGCTGCTCGACGGTACGGAGATGGGTGCCGGGTACTGGTACAACAACCTCCGCGAGACCGTCGAGTTCGAGCAGGCCACCCGCGCCGCACTCGCCGACAACCACTCCGTGTTCATCGAGGTCAGCCCCCACTCCGTCCTCGCGATCGGCCTCCAGGGCACCATCGACGACGCGGACGCCGAAGCGGCGACCCTCGGCACGCTGCGCCGCGACGAGGGCGGACTCGACCGCTTCCTGACCTCGCTGGCCGAGGCCCACGTCCACGGCGCGGCCGTCGACTGGGAGGCGGTCTACGCGAACACCGGCGCCCGCCGCGTGGCCCTGCCCACCTACGCCTTCCAGGGCACCCGCTACTGGATCGCCGACGAGATCGCCCCGCTCCTCGCGGCGGCCGCCACGAACGAGGCCGACGCCACCGACAGCGCCTTCTGGGACGCCGTCGAACGGGCCGACCTCCAGGACCTCGCCGAAACGCTCCGGGTGGACGGCGACGACGCCGAGCAGACCCTCGGCACGATGGTTCCGCTGCTGTCCTCCTGGCGCAAGCGGCTGCGCGACAAGTCCGCCACGGACGACTGGCGCTACGAGGTCTCCTGGCGCGTCCACTCCCAGCCCTCGGCCGGCCGCCTGGCCGGCGCCTGGCTGGTCCCGCTGCCCGCCGACCTCGCGGACGACCCGTACACCGCCGACGTCCTGAACGCCCTCACGGCCCAGGGCGCCGAACCGGTCGTCCTCGCCGTCGACGAGACCGACACCACCGACCCCGAGCTGCTGGCCGACCGGATCGAGGCGATCCTCGCGCCGGAACACCTCTCGCCCCCCACCGGCGTGCTGTCCCTGCTGGCCCTCGACGGCACCCCGCACCCCGACGGCCCGGCCGTCCCGCGCGGCTACGCCGCCTCCGTCACCCTGCTCCAGGCCCTGGGCCGGGCAGGGGTCCGCGCCCCGCTGTGGACCGCGACCCGAGGCGCCGTCTCGGTCAACATCGCCGACCCGCTCGTCGCCCCCTACCAGGCCGCCGTCTGGGGCCTGGGACGCGTCGCCGCGCTCGAACACCCCGACCGCTGGGGCGGCCTGATCGACCTGCCGGCCGCCTTCGACGAGCGCACCACCGCACTTTTCGCCGGAGCCCTGGGCGACTCGGGCCCGGAGGACCAGCTCGCCGTCCGCCCGGCCGGCACCTTCGTACGCCGCCTGCGCCGCCTCCCCCTCAAGGCGGCCACCGGCGACAGCTCCTGGCGCACCCGGGGCACCGTCCTGATCACCGGCGGCACCGGCGCCCTCGGCGGCCAGGTCGCCCGCTGGCTGGCCGGCAGCGGCGCCGAGCACCTGCTGCTCGTCAGCCGCCGCGGCACCGACGCCCCCGGCGCCGACGCCCTGCACGCCGAACTCACCGGCCTCGGCGCCCGGGTGACCATCGCCGCCTGCGACACCGGCGACCGCGACGCCCTGGCCGCCCTGCTCGACTCCGTGCCCGCGGACCAGCCGCTCACCGCGGTCGTGCACACCGCCGCCGTGCTCGACGACAGCGTCATCGACTCGCTGAGCCTGCACCAGATCGACCGGGCCCTGCACGCCAAGGCCCGCGCGGCGGTCAACCTCCACGAGCTGACCGCGGACCTGGACCTCAAGGCGTTCGTCCTGTTCTCCTCGTTCGGCGGCACCGTCGGAACTCCCGGCCAGGGCAACTACGCCCCCGGCAACGCCGTACTCGACGCACTCGCCCTGCACCGGCGCGGCCAGGGCCTGCCCGCCACCTCCGTCGCCTGGGGCGCCTGGGGCGGCGGCGGCATGGCCGACGGCGACTTCGGCGACACGCTCAACCGCCACGGCCTGCGCGAGATGCAGCCCGACCTCGCCACCGGCGCCCTCCAGCAGGCACTGGAGCAGAACGAGAGCAGCCTGCTCATCGCCGACATCGACTGGGAACGCTTCTACACCGCGTTCACCGCGATCCGCAGCAGCCCTCTGCTGGAGGACATCCCCGAGGTCCGGGACATCGCCCGCGCCATGGCCGAGGCGGGCAGCGGCGCCGAGCCCTCCGAACTCGTCCAGCGCCTGGCCGGCCTGACCGAGCAGGAGCAGGAGAACGCCCTCGTCGAGCTGATCCGCGAATGCGTGTCCGCGGTCCTCGGCTTCTCCGGCAACGAGGCCGTGCCGGTCAAGAAGGCGTTCCGCGAGATGGGATTCGACTCCGTCACCGCCGTGGAACTGCGCAACAGGCTGTCCTTGCGCACCGGCCTGAAACTGCCGGTCACCACGGCATTCGACTACCCCACGTCCAAGACTCTGGCCGCGTTCATGCGCGAACAGCTACTCCAGGACGGTGAGGCCGCGGCGACCGCCGCCCTTGAGGAACTCGACCGGATCGAGGCCGCGATGGCGTCAGTCGGTGCCGACAACGTCGGCCGTACCCGCGTCCTCCTGCGCATGCAGGCGCTCGTCGCCAGCTGGCAGGAGGAACCGCGCGGGGACGTGCCGGCCTCGGCAGCGGCGGAGATCGACTCCGCCTCGGACGACGAGATGTTCCAGCTGCTCGGCAAGAAGTTCGGCATTTCGTAACCGCTGCCCAGCGCGGCAAGGTCACGCCAAGGAAAGGACGTCAGGGTGGCGAACGAAGAGAAGCTCCGCTACTTCCTCAAGCGGGTGAGCACCGATCTCGACGCGGCGCAGGAGCGCCTGCGCGAGCGGGAGGCCCGTGACACGGAGCCGATCGCGATCGTCGGCATGAGCTGCAGGTTCCCCGGGGGCGTACGCACCCCCGCGGACCTGTGGCGGCTCGTGTTCGACGGCACCGACGCCATGGCGCCCTTCCCGACCGACCGGGGATGGGACCTCGGATCGATCATCGACACCGACTCCGACCAGACGGGAACCTCCTACGTCGCCGACGGAGGATTCCTCGACGGAGTCGCCGAGTTCGATCCGGGGTTCTTCGGGATCTCGCCGCGCGAGGCCCTGGCGATGGACCCGCAGCAGCGGCTTCTCCTGGAGACCTCCTGGGAGGCCTTCGAGCACGCGGGCATCGACCCCGAGACCGTACGGGGCAGCCAGGTCGGCGTGTTCGCCGGGACGAACGGCCAGGACTATCCGCTCCTCCTCGTCGGCAACCAGGCCGGCCTGGAGGGCTACCTCGGCACCGGCAGCGCGGCGGCCGTCGTCTCCGGCCGCATCTCGTACACGATGGGTCTGGAAGGCCCGGCGGTGACCGTCGACACGGCCTGCTCGTCCTCCCTGGTCGCCCTGCACCTGGCCGCCCAGGCGCTGCGCAACGGCGAGTGCACCATGGCACTGGCCGGCGGCGTGACCCTCATGGCGACCCCGGGCATGTTCATCGACTTCAGCCGCCAGCGCGGCCTCGCCACCAACGGCCGCTGCAAGGCCTTCGCGGACGCCGCCGACGGCACCGGCTTCTCCGAGGGCGTCGGCATGCTCCTCGTGGAGCGGCTCTCGGACGCCCAGCGCAACGGCCACGACGTCCTCGCCGTCGTACGGGGCTCCGCCGTCAACCAGGACGGTGCCTCCAACGGCCTCACCGCCCCCAACGGGCCCTCGCAGAAGCGTGTCATCCTCAAGGCCCTCGACAACGCGAAGGTCTCGGCCGACCAGGTCGATGTCGTCGAGGCGCACGGCACGGGCACGACACTGGGCGACCCGATCGAGGCACAGGCCCTGCTCGCCACCTACGGCCAGAACCGGCCCGAGGACCGCCCGCTGTGGCTCGGCTCGCTGAAGTCGAACATCGGCCACACGCAGGCCGCCGCCGGTGTCGCCGGGGTCATGAAGATGGTCCTGGCCCTGCAGAACGGCGTTCTGCCGCAGACCCTGCACATCGACAGGCCCTCGACCCACGTGGACTGGTCCGAGGGCGACGTACGGCTTCTCGACGAGCGCCGCGACTGGCCCGAGACCGGCGCCCCGCGCCGGGCGGGCGTCTCGGCGTTCGGCGTCAGCGGGACGAACGCCCACGTGATCCTGGAGCAGGCTCCCGAGGCCCCGGAGGTTTCGGGGGATGCGGGTGCTTCGGGCCCGGTGGTCGGGTTGTCGGCGGTGCCGTGGGTGCTGTCGGCGAAGTCGCCGCGGGCTCTGGAGGCTCAGGCGGGTCGTCTGCTGGCCCGGGTCCGTGATGATGCCGGTCTTTCGGTGGCTGATCTGGGGTATTCGCTGGCGTTGACCCGGTCGCGTTTCGAGTGCCGGGCCGGTGTGGTGGCCGGTGGGCACGCGGAGTTCGTGGCTGCGCTGGAGGCGATCGCCGCGGGTGGTCCGGCTCCTGGTGTGGTGCGGGGG
Organism: Streptomyces sp. NPDC127117; assembly: GCF_042677325.1. Lineage (NCBI taxonomy): Bacteria > Bacillati > Actinomycetota > Actinomycetes > Kitasatosporales > Streptomycetaceae > Streptomyces > Streptomyces sp. NPDC127117. The sequence continues at coordinate 23,938 of NZ_JBHXTM010000081.1, read as the reverse complement.
GTTGCGGCGGACTCCGAGGTGCGTCCGGTGTTCGTGTTCCCGGGTCAGGGTGCGCAGTGGGCAGGCATGGCGGTGGGGCTGTTGGAGTCCTCGCCGGTGTTCGCGGCGCGGATGACCGAGTGCGCGGCGGCGCTTGAGCCGTACGTCGACTGGTCGTTGCTGGACGTCGTGCGCGGCGTCTCGGGTGCACCCGGCTTCGACCGGGTGGATGTCGTCCAGCCGGTGCTGTGGGCCGTGATGGTTTCGCTGGCGGAGGTGTGGCGTTCGTACGGTGTCGAGCCGGCGGCCGTGATCGGTCACTCGCAGGGTGAGATCGCTGCTGCGGCGGTCGCGGGCATTCTGTCGCTGGGTGATGCGGCGAAGGTGGTGGCGCTGCGCAGCCGGGCGATCATCGCGCTCGCGGGTCGTGGTGGCATGGTGTCGGTCGCCCAGTCGGCGTCCTGGGTGCGGGAGAAGATCGCGGCCTGGGACGGCCGGATCTCCATCGCCGCCGTCAACGGGCCTTCGTCCGTGGTGGTTTCGGGTGACCCGGAGGCTCTGGACGAGCTGGTCACCGACTGTCTGGCGAACGAGATCCGCGCCCGCAAGGTGGACGTGGACTACGCCTCGCACTCCGCGCACGTCGAGGAGATCGAGACCGAACTCGCTCGTCTCCTGGCCGGTATCGCCCCGCAGGCCGGCGGTACGCCCCTCTACTCGTCCCTCACCGGGGCCCTCCTGAGCGGTACGGAGATGGGCTCGGGTTACTGGTACAACAACCTCCGCGAGACCGTCGAGTTCGAACAGGCCACCCGCACCGCCCTCACCGACGGGCACTCGGTCTTCATCGAGGTCAGCCCCCACCCCGTCCTCTCCCTCGGCCTCCAGGGCACCATCGGAGACTCGGACACGGACGCCGCGACCCTCGGCACCCTGCGCCGCGACGAGGGCGGACTCGACCGCTTCCTGACCTCCCTCACCGAAGCACACTGCCACGGCACCACCGTCGACTGGGCGGCCGTCTTCGCGAACACCGGCGCCACCCGCACCACCCTTCCCACCTACGCTTTCCAACGCGCCCACTACTGGCCGGACTCGCCCGCCGCGACCCTGGTCGAGGCCATCGACCCGGACGACGCCGCCTTCTGGGAGGCCATCGAGCACCAGGACCTGGACGCGCTCGCCGAGACCCTCGGACGGGTCGACGAGCCCACCGCGGCCTCGCTCGAAACCGTGCTGCCCGTCCTGGCCGCCTGGCGTCGCCACCGCCGCGAGCGCTCGGCCTCCGACTCCTGGCACTACCGGGTCACCTGGAAGCCCCTCCCGAGCGCCCTCGAAGCCACACTGACGGGCCGCTGGCTGCTCGCCGTACCCGCGAACCTCTCCGCCGACGACACTTCGGTCGTCGAGACCGTCGCCGAGGGCCTGGCCCGGCACGGCGCCCGGGTCGCGCGCGTCACCGTCTCCGGCAGCGCCCCCGACCGCGAGGAACTCGCCGGACTGCTCGCGGGCGACTGGAACCTGACCGGGGTGCTCTCCCTGCTCTCCCTGGCCGAGGGCGCACACGGTGACCACCCGGCCGTGCCCGCCGGACTGGCCGCCGAACTCACCCTCGTCCAGGCCCTGAACGACGCCGGCGTCGAGGCCCCCCTGTGGTGCGTCACGCACGGCGCGGTGGCCGTCAACGGCGCCGACACCCTGCTCGACCCCACCCGCGCCGCCATCTGGGGGCTCGGCCAGGTCGCGGCCATCGAGCAGCCCGCCACCTGGGGCGGCCTGGTCGACCTGCCGGTCGTCGTGGACGAGCGTGCCGCGGACCGGCTGGTGGGACTCCTCGCCGGACGCGACGGCACCGAGGACGAGTTCGCCGTACGCACCGCAGGCGTACTGGCCCGCCGCCTGACCCGCGCACCGCTCGCCGCCGACGCGGACGAGTGGTCACCGCGCGGCACCGTACTGATCACCGGCGGGACCGGGGCCCTCGGTGGACATGTCGCCCGCTGGCTGGCCCGTAACGGAGCCCAGCACCTCGTACTGACGAGCCGCCGCGGCCTGGACGCCCCCGGCGCGCCCGAGCTGCGCGACGAACTCACCGCCCTGGGCTCCTCGGTCACCGTCGCCACCTGCGATGTCGCCGACCGCGACGCGCTGGTCTCCGTACTCGCGGAGGTTCCCGCCGAGCACCCGCTGACCGCCGTCGTCCACACGGCGGGCGTGCTCGACGACGGCGTCCTGCCCTCGATGAACCCCGAACGCTTCGCGAAGGTCCTCGACGCCAAGGCGACCGCCGCGACCCATCTGCACGAGTTGACCCAGGACCTGGACCTCGACGCGTTCGTCCTGTTCTCCTCGCTGGCCGGGACGTTCGGCAACGCGGGCCAGGCCAACTACGCCTCCGCCAACGCACTGCTCGACGCCCTCGCCCAGCACCGCGTCTCCCTCGGTCTCCCGGCCACCTCCATCGCCTGGGGCGCCTGGGGCGGCGGTGGCCTCGCCACCGACCCGCTCATCGCCCAGCGGATGGAGCGCGGCGGCATGCCCGTCATGGACCCCGAGGTCGCGGTCGCCGTCATGGCCAAGTCCGTCGCGGCCGGCGACGCGTGCGCCGCCATCGCCGACGTCGACTGGGCCGTGCTCGCACCGGGCCGACTGGCCACCGGCCGGGCCGCGCTCATCGGCGACATCGACGACGTACGCCGGGCCGCCGCCGCGTTCACCGCCCCGGCAGCCCCCACCGCCGGCACCGACGCCACCGGCGTCCTCGCCGCCCGGCTGGCCGAACTCTCGCCCGCCGACGGCACCCGGATGCTGCTGGACCTGGTGCGCGGCCAGGCCGCCGCGGTGCTCGGCCACAGGTCCGACGACAACGTGCAGCCGGGCAAGGCGTTCCGGGAGCTCGGCTTCGACTCCCTGACCGCCGTCGAACTGCGCAACCTGCTCGCCGCCACCACCGGGCTCCGTCTGCCGGCCACCCTGGTGTTCGACTACCCGACGCCCAACGAACTGGCCGCCTTCCTGCACACGGAGCTGGCCCCCACCGCAAGCGCGGCGGCTGCCGCCGTCGCGGCCCCGGCCCTCGCGGCCGACGCCGACGACCCCGTGGTGATCGTGGGCATGGGCTGCCGCTTCCCGGCCGGTGTCAGCTCGCCCGAGCAACTGTGGGACCTGCTCGCCACCGGCACCGACGCGATCTCGCCGCTTCCGGGCGACCGCGGCTGGAGCCTGGAGCAGTACTACGACGCCGACCCGAACAAGCCCGGTGCCTCGCACGTCCGCGAAGGCGGATTCATCGATGCCATCAGCGAGTTCGACCCCGCTTTCTTCGGGATCTCGCCCCGCGAGGCCCTCGCCATGGACCCGCAGCAGCGACTCCTGCTGGAGACCGCCTGGGACGCCTTCGAGCGGGCCGGGATCGACCCGACCTCGCTCAAGGGCAGCCGCACCGGCGTGTTCGTCGGCACCAACGGCCAGGACTACGCCAACCTGCTGATCGGCTCCACCGAGGGCGTCCAGGGCTATGTGGCCACCGGCAGCTCCGCGAGCGTGCTCTCCGGACGCATCGCCTACACCCTCGGCTTCGAGGGCCCCGCGGTCTCCGTCGACACCGCCTGCTCCTCGTCGCTCGTCGCGCTCCACTGGGCCGTCCAGGCACTGCGGACCGGCGAATGCGAACTCGCCGTCGCGGGCGGCGTCACCGTCATGTCCACCCCGGGCGTGTTCCTGGAGTTCAGCCAGCAGGGCGTGCTCGCCGCCGACGGACGGGTGAAGGCCTTCGCGGACTCCGCCGACGGCACCGGCTGGGGCGAGGGCGTGGGCGTCCTGCTCGTCGAGCGGCTGTCCACCGCCCGCCGCGACGGCCACCAGGTCCTCGCCGTCGTGGCCGGCTCCGCCGTCAACCAGGACGGCGCCTCCAACGGCCTCACCGCCCCCAACGGCCCCTCCCAGCAGCGCGTCATCCGCCAGGCCCTCGCCAACGCCGGACTGTCCGGCAGCGAGGTCGACGCGGTCGAGGCGCACGGCACGGGTACGACACTGGGCGACCCCATCGAGGCACAGGCGCTGCTCGCCACGTACGGCCGGGAGCGCACCGAGGGCGGGCACCCCCTGCTGCTCGGCTCGATCAAGTCGAACATCGGCCACACCCAGGCCGCCGCCGGTGTCGCGGGCGTCATCAAGATGGTCCTGGCCATGCGCCACGGAGTGCTGCCGAAGACCCTGCACGTCGACCGGCCCTCCAGTCGGATCGACTGGGAGGCCGGCGCGGTCGAGCTGCTCACCGGCAACCGGGACTGGCCCGAGACGGGCGACCGCCCGCGCCGCTCCGCCGTCTCCTCCTTCGGCATCAGCGGCACCAACGCGCACGTCATCCTCGCGCAGCCCCCGGCCGAGCCGGAGCAGGACGCAGAGCCGGCCACGACGCCCGGGGTGCTGCCGCCGCTGGTCCCGCTGGTGCTGTCGGCCAGGTCGGACCAGGCGCTGGCCGGCCAGGCCGAGCGGCTTCTCGCCCGGATCCGTGAGGACGGCGGCTCCTCGCTCGTCGACATCGGCCACTCGCTCGCCACGCACCGGGCTCAACTGGAGCGCCGGGCCGCCGTGGTGGCGGCCGACCGCGCCGAACTCCTGCGCGGCCTGGAAGTCCTGGCCGCCGGAGAGACGGCCGCAGGCGTGGTGAAGGGCCAGGCTGCCGCCGGTCGTTCGGCGTTCCTGTTCTCGGGTCAGGGTTCGCAGCGGTCGGGTATGGGCCGTGAGCTGTACGAGGCGTACCCGGTGTTCGCCGATGCGTTCGACGCGGTCTGCGCCGAACTCGACCGGCATCTCGATCAGCCGGTCAAGGGTGTGGTGTTCGGTGGGTCGGAGCTGATCGACCAGACCGTGTACACGCAGGCGGGGTTGTTCGCGGTCGAGGTGGCGCTGTTCCGGCTGCTGGAGCACTGGGGCGTGACCCCGGACTACCTCCTCGGGCACTCGATCGGTGAGCTGGCCGCGGCGCATGTCGCGGGGGTCTGGTCCCTGGAGGACGCAGCCGCGTTGGTCGCCGCCCGGGGCCGTCTGATGCAGGCACTGCCCACCGGCGGGGCCATGATCGCTGTCCGGGCGACGGAGGCAGAGGTTCTGCCGCTGCTCACCGAGGACGTTTCGATCGCCGCGATCAACGGACCGAATTCCGTGGTGATCTCGGGTGGCGAGGACGCCGTACTGGCCATCGCGTCCGGCTTCGGGAAGACGAAGCGGCTGCGGGTGAGCCACGCGTTCCACTCGCCGCGCATGGAACCCATGCTGGCCGAGTTCGAGACGGTCGCGGAGGGACTGACGTTCCACGCACCGCAGATCCCGGTCGTCTCCAACCTGACCGGTGAAATTGCCGGTGAGGAGCTTCTGACGGCCGATTACTGGGTGGACCACGTCCGCCGGGCGGTCCGCTTCCTCGACGGAGTACGCCACCTCGAAACCCAGGGCGTCACGACGTACCTGGAGCTCGGTCCCGGCGGCGCCCTCGCCGCGATCGGTCAGGACTGCCTCGTCGACCCCCGCAAGAAGGTACTGATCCCCGCCCTGCGCAAGGCCCTCGACGAGCCGCGCAGCGTCATCGGCGCGATCGCCGCCGCACATGTGCACGGTGCGCCCCTGGACTGGAGCCGCTTCTACGCCGGAACCGGCGCCCGACGCGTCGACCTGCCCACCTACGCCTTCGACCGGCAGCGGTACTGGCCGCAGTCCCCGGAGCAGCCGGTGGCCCCCGCTCCGGCAGTCGAGCCCGCCGGGCACGCGGTCGACACGGCGCTGTGGGAAGCCATCGACTCCGGCGACCTCTCGGCCCTGCTGGCCGGAATCGGTCTGACCGGTGACGTACCGCTCAAGGACGCCCTGCCCGCCCTGTCCAACTGGCGCCAACGACGCCGTCGGCAGGACGTCGTGGACAACTGGCGTTACGAGGCGACCTGGCAGCCCTTCGCCGCCCCCACGTCCGGCGCCCCACTCTCCGGCCGCTGGCTGCTGGCCGTCCCCGCGTCCCTCGCGAGCGGTGAGACGGCCGAGTGGGCGGCCCAGGGCCTGAAGTCGGCCGGTGCCGAGGTGGTCCGGCTGGAGCCCGGCGCCACCGACCTCTCCGCGTACACCGACGCCGTCGGCGTCCTCTCCCTGCTGGGGCTCGACGACACAGCCCTCGAACGGGGCGTGGCTCCCGGCCTGGCCGGAACGCTCGCCCTCGTCCAGCGGCTCGGCGAGGCCGGTGTCCAGGCGCCGCTGTGGGCGTTCACCCGGGGCGCCGTCTCCACGGGTTCGGCCGACCCCCTGCGCAGCCCCGCGCAGACCCAGGTCTGGGGTCTGGGCCGGGTCGTCGCCCTGGAACACCCGAAGTGCTGGGGAGGTCTGATAGACCTGCCCGAGGCCCTCGACACCGCGGCCTGGGACCGGGCCGCAGCCCTCCTCGCCGGGGCGGACGGCGAGGACCAGGCCGCGATCCGCGCCGAAGGGGCGTACGTACGCCGAGTGGTGCGCGCCCGGACCGGCCCGGACTCCGGCTGGACCGTACGCGGCACCGTACTGATCACCGGCGGTACCGGCGGGCTCGGCGCCAGGGTGGCCCGCTGGGCCGCCGCCGGTGGCGCCGACCGTGTCGTCCTCACCAGCCGACGTGGCACGGACGCCCCCGGCGCTGCCGAACTGTGCGCGCAGATCGAGGAGTCGGGCGCCCGCGCCACGGTCGTCGCCTGCGACGCGACCGACCGGGACGCGCTCACCGAGCTGGCCCGCTCGCTCCGGGCCGAGGGCACCCCGGTCCGTTCCGTGGTCCACACCGCGGGAGTCGGACAGGCCACCGCCCTCGCCGCCATCACCCCGGAGGAACTGGCCGGCGTCCTGGACGCCAAGGTGACCGGCGCGGCCAACCTCGATGCCGTCTTCGCGGACACCGACCTGGACGCGTTCGTCCTCTTCTCCTCCATCTCGGCCACCTGGGGCAGCGGCTGGCAGGGCGGCTACGCCGCCGCCAATGCCTACCTCGACGGCCTCGCCGAGGAACGCCGCGCCCGCGGCCTGGCCGCCACCTCCCTCGCCTGGGGCCCCTGGGCCGGCGGCGGTCTCGCCCAGGGCGAGGCTGTGGAGCAGCTGGAGCGCCGGGGCCTGACCCTGATGGACCCGGACACCGCCGTCGCCGCCATGGACCGGGCACTCGCCCTGGACGAGGCATGCGTCACCGTGGCCGATGTGGCCTGGGAGAGGTTCGCCCCCTCGTTCACCGCACTGCGTGCCAGCCGGCTGCTGAGCGAGCTGTACGACCCCCGGCCCGGCGGCCGGGCCACGGCGGACACCGACCAGGCTCCGGAAGGGGCCCAGGAAGCCTCCGCGGCCCTGCACGCACGGCTGGTCGCCGCACCGGCCGACGAACAGCGGCGCATCCTGCAGGAGCTGGTGAGGGCCGAGGCCGCCCAGGTACTCGGCTACGCCTCCGCCCACGCGATCGAACCGGACCGGGCCTTCCGCGACCTCGGATTCGACTCCGTGATGGGCATCGAACTGCGCAACCGCCTCAACGAGGCGACCGGGCTGGACCTCGAATCGACGATCGTCTTCGACGAACCGTCCCCCGAGACGCTCGCCGAGCGCATCCGCCACGAACTGCTGCCGGACACGGCCGCCGGGGCGGACGACCCGGACGGCATCCCGGCCGCCGAACCGGCCGGTGAAGAGCGCGTCGACGGTGACCGCACCGACCGCAGCGACGAGATCAAGGCCATGGACGTCCAGGAGCTGATCCGCATGGCAATGGAGACGAAGAGCGCATGAGGGCGCGAACGTACAGGGGGAACAGCTGATGGATTCAGGTGCCGACCAGATCGTCGAGGCGCTCCGCTCCGCCCTCGTGGACAACGAGCGGCTGAAACTGCAGAACCAGCGGTTGGCCGACGCGTCGACCGAGCCCATCGCCATCGTCGGGATGAGCTGCCGGCTGCCCGGTGGTGCGGACTCCCCGGAGGCGCTGTGGCAGCTCGTGCTCGACGGCCGGGACGCCGTCTCGGCCGTCCCCACCGACCGGGGCTGGGATCCGGCCTGGCTGCGCGGCCCCGACGAACCGGCGGACGCACCGCTCTCGTTGGAGGGCGGCTTCGTCCACGACGCCCCGTGCTTCGACCCGGCCCCGTTCGGCATCAGCCCGCGCGAGGCCCTTGCCATGGACCCGCAGCAGCGCCTGCTCCTCGAAGCCACCTGGGAGGCCCTCGAACGCGGCGGGTTCGACCCGACCGCACTGAAGGGAACGCCCACCGGCGTCTTCGTCGGCTGCTCGGCCTCCGGGTACAGCGCCACCATGTACGGCGACGCGCAGGGCAGCGAGTCGTATCTGCTCACCGGCACCGCCGGTGGTGTGCTCTCCGGCCGCATCTCCTACGCCTTCGGCCTGGAGGGCCCCGCCGTCACCGTGGACACGGCGTGCTCGTCGTCGTCCGTGGCGCTCCACCTGGCCGTCCAGTCGCTGCGCAAGGGCGAATGCACGCTCGCCGTCGCGGGCGGCGCCGCCGTCATCGCCACCCCCGGTGTCTTCTCCGAGTTCAGCAAGCAGGGCGGGCTGGCCGCCGACGGCCGCTGCAAGGCATTCGCCGACTCGGCCGACGGCACCGGCTGGGCCGAGGGCACCGGCATGCTCCTCCTGGAACGGCTCTCGGATGCCCGCCGCAACGGCCACGAGGTACTGGCCGTCGTACGCGGCTCCGCCGTCAACCAGGACGGCGCGAGCAACGGCCTCACGGCCCCGAGCGGCCCGGCACAGCGCCGGGTCATCCGGCAGGCCCTCGCCGACGCCCGCCTGACCACGGCCGATGTCGATGTCGTCGAGGCACACGGCACCGGCACGACGCTGGGCGACCCGATCGAGGCCCAGGCGCTGCTCGCCACGTACGGGCAGGGCCGTCCCGAGGACCGGCCGCTGTGGCTGGGCTCCCTGAAGTCGAACATGGGCCATCCGCAGGCCACCGCCGGTGTCGCGGGTGTCATCAAGATGGTCATGGCCATCCGCAACGGGATACTGCCGCGAACTCTTCACGCCGAGGAGCCCTCGACCCACGTCAAGTGGTCGGCGGGCGCGGTCCGGCTGCTCGACGAGCAGCAGCCGTGGCCCGAGACCGGCCGGGCACGCCGGGCGGGCGTCTCCTCGTTCGGGATGAGCGGCACGAACGTCCACCTCATCGTGGAGGAGGCACCGCAGGAGGACCCGGCGACGCCGGAGCCGGAGAAGACGACCGCCGGGGACGGCCTCGCCGTCGTCCCCTGGGTCCTTTCGGCCAAGACCGGGCAGGCCCTGCGCGCCCAGGCCGAACGCCTGCTCGACCGCGTACGCGAGGACACCGGGACCTCCCTCACGGACATCGGCTACTCCCTCGCCCTGACCCGCACGGCCTTCAACCACCGGGCGGCCGTGGTCGCCGGCGAACGCGCGGACTTCCTCGCCGCCCTGAAGTCCCTCGCCGAGGGCACACCGGCAGCCGCGGCCGTGTCCGGAGTGGCCGGCCGGGGATCCCGCCCGGTCTTCGTGTTCCCGGGTCAGGGTGCGCAGTGGGTCGGCATGGCAGTGGGGCTGCTCGACGCCTCACCCGCGTTCGCGGCACGGATGGCCGAGTGCGCGGCTGCGCTGGAGCCGTACACCGACTGGTCGTTGCTCGATGTCGTACGCGGCACGGAGGGCGCGCCCGGCCTGGACCGGGTGGATGTGGTGCAGCCGGTGCTGTGGGCCGTGATGGTGTCCCTGGCCGAGGTGTGGCGTTCGTACGGTGTCGAGCCGGCGGCCGTGATCGGTCACTCGCAGGGTGAGATCGCTGCTGCGGCGGTCGCGGGCATTCTGTCGCTGGGTGATGCGGCGAAGGTGGTGGCGCTGCGCAGCCGGGCGATCATCGCGCTCGCGGGTCGTGGTGGCATGGTGTCGGTCGCCCAGCCCGCAACCTGGGTCCGGGAGAAGATCACCACCTGGGACGGCCGGATCTCCATCGCCGCCGTCAACGGACCCTCCTCCGTCGTCGTCTCCGGCGACCCCGAGGCTCTGGACGAGCTGGTCACCGACTGCCTGGCCGACGAGATCCGCGCCCGCAAGATCGACGTGGACTACGCCTCCCACTCCGCCCATGTCGAGGAGATCGAGACCGAACTCGCCAGACGTCTGGCGGGAGTTGAGCCCGGCGCGGGCGATGTGTCCCTGTACTCGTCCCTCACCGGAGCCGTCCTGAGCGGTACGGAGATGGGTGCCGGGTACTGGTACGACAACCTCCGCGAGACCGTCGAGTTCGAGCAGGCCACCCGTGCCGCCCTGGCCGACGGGCACTCCGTGTTCATCGAGGTCAGCCCCCACCCGGTCCTCGCGATCGGCCTCCAGGGCACCATCGAGAACGTCGGCGCCGATGCCGCGGTCCTCGGCACCCTGCGCCGCCGGGAAGGCGGCCAGGACCGGTTCCTGACCTCGCTGGCCGAGGCCCACTGCCACGGTACGACCATCGACTGGACGGCCGTCTTCGCGAACACCGGCGCCACCCGCGTCGCCCTCCCCACCTACGCCTTCCAGCGCACCCACTACTGGCCGGCCCCGCCCGCGCCCGGCACCTTCTTCCCGGCCCCCGCGCCCTCGGGCGAGCCGGCCGACGCGCTCGACGAGGACGAAGTGTCCCGGACGAGCGGGGAGTTCGCCGCACGGCTGAGGGACGCCCCCGCTGCCGAGCGGCACTGGCTGCTCGTCGGTCTCGTGACCCAGCACGCCGCCGCCGTCCTGGGCCACGACTCGGCCGAGGCCATCGAGAAGGACACCAACTTCCTGGAGCAGGGCTTCGACTCCCTGACCGCGCTCAGGATGCGCAACAACCTTCAGCAGGTCCTCGGCGTCACCCTGTCGCCGACCCTGCTGTTCGACCACTCCACCCCGGTCCGGCTCTCCCGCCACCTCGCCGAGCGGCTGCTCGGCGAGGTGGCCGGGGCCGAGGGCGGCGAGGACGCGGACGAGACTCCGCAGCCCGGTGCCAACGGCCTGCTCGGACAGCTCTTCCGGCACAGCCGGGACATCGGCAGGCCCGTGGAATACACGGAACTGCTGATCAACCTGGCCTCCTTCCGCCCGACCTACGAGGACCACGCGAGCCTGGAGACACCGCACCGCGCGGTCCCGCTGGGCCGGTCCGACGGAGAGCGGGAGCGCCCCGCGCTGATCAGCTGCTGCACCATGTCGATGCTGTCCGGCGCCCACGAGTACGCACGCCTGGCGGCGGGCTTCCGAGGGGTGCGGGACGTCTACGCCCTTCCGCACCCCGGGTTCGGGGCCGGCCAGGACCTGCCCGCGAGCCGCGACACACTGCTGCGGACCCACGCGGACACGGTCCTGCGGACCGTCGGCGACCGCCCGTTCGTCCTCACCGGGCATTCCGGCGGTGCCATGGTCGCCAACGTCCTCTCGCTGGAACTGGCCAGGCAGGGCCGCGCCCCTGACGCCGTGGTCCTCATGGACAGCTACCCCGTCGACAGCGAGGTGCTCGTCAACTGGATCCCGCAGATGCTCGACGGAATGGTCGAACGGGACAGCGCGTACACGCCGATGGACGACTACCGGACCACGGCGTGGGCGGCGTACCTCCAGTTCTTCTTCGACTGGAAGGCCCAGCCGCTCGACGTACCCACCCTCCTGGTCCGCGCCGCCGACCCGCTCGGCACCATCCCCGAGGACGCCGACTGGCGCGCCCAGTGGCCGTACGAACACGACGTGGTCGACGTCCCCGGCGACCACTTCACGATGCTGGGTGACCACTCGGAGGACGTCGCCAAGCGCATCCAGGAGTGGCTGAACGACCGGGGCCTGTAGACCGCCCCTGACGATCCCGCCTGTCGCGGGGCATCCGGTGCACGTACTGGCCGGAGCGGCCCGGGCGACTCGACCGGACCGCCGCCGCTCATGACAACGCCCCTCCCGCAGCGGGAGGGGCGTTGTCGTCGTCATTCCCACGGCCAGGAAGGATGAGCCCATCATTCACCTGCGGCCCGGGGCGTTCTCCTTCCGGGCCTGGTACTCAGAGGATCCACCCTTGTTCCACCACCGGACGGCGACCCTGATTCTGGCGCTCTCGGGACTGATGCTCTCGGCATGCGCCCCGGGCTCGCCCGTGCGAGCGAAGACCGGCCGGCAGGTGGTCCGCGACCGGCTGGCCGCAGCCGACGACGCCCCCCGCTCGGCCGCACTCCGAGCCGTCACGGAGTCCGGGACCGGACGACTGCAACTCGTCGTGGGACGGATCAACCTCAACACGCCTTTGACGGGGCGCACGACGGACAAGACCGAGCAGTACACCGAAGACGTCGTGATCACCCGGCAGAAGGTGTACCGGCGCGCAAGCGGAACCCACGGCGTGTGGCAGGAGTTCCCCGTGTCGACGGCCAAGGGCGGCATACCCGTGGACCGGCTTCCGCAGTACGTGCACCTCATGCTCGGCCACAGCGCCACCGTGCACCGGGGGAGCGAACCTGTGCGGGTGTCGGCCCGCCTCACCCCGAAGGACATCGAATCCGTCGACAGGATCGCCGGGCGCAATCTGGGCCCCGCCACCGCGATCGACGCCGAGGCATGGATCGACGAGGAGGGCCGCGTCGTGCGCATACGCCAGGAAATCCACTTCGCGTCAGACCCCGACATCCGGGCCACGCTCACACTCACCGATTTCAGGAGCGCCATTTCGGTGAGCACCCCCGTCGCGCGGTGAGCATCATCCGGGTCAACGAGGGCGAACCGGTACTTCTGGTTGTGCGGTAGAACGCCTACACCTTCATGGGACATGCGATTGGATGGCCTCATCATTCCTGCGAACGCAACGGGCCCGCCCGGGTATTGCGCGCATACGCGTCATGAAGCAGAGGGAGCAGTCGATGAGCCAACCGTCCCCGACCCCGTCGGGATCCGGAGTGCCGCCCGCAGCCCCTCTTCCCCCGGGCCGACCGCCGACACCGTCTCCCGATCCCGGCGGGGATCCGCGACCGGGACCGCCGAGTCGCCGCATCTCCGAATGGGCGGCGCTGATTTCCGCGGTGGCCGCGGTTCTCGGGCTCCTGCTGGGATTCTTCGGCCTGCCCACGGTCGTGAACTCGCCCACCGCCAGGGTCGCCCGGCCGGCCGTCACCGTCACCGTTACCGCGCCACCTCTGCCCGCGAGCGGCGGGTCGGTAGCCGAGCCGACCGACACCGCATCTCCGGCGGGCCCCGTCGAACCGATACATACGAAGAACATCCACATGACCATCCGGTACTACCTGTCCTTCTCCCTGGATCCCGTCAAACCCCGTGAAGGAGAAGGGGACTTCAACTTCTTCGCCCTCGGGGACGGCGAGATCAACTCGACCGGAGGCACAGTGGTACGGCTGGATCCGGGCCAGAAGGGCTCGCTGGACGTCTGCACCTCCGACACCCGCTACGTCCGTCGGCTGGAGGTCGCCGAGCTGACCCCGGGAACCCAACTCTGCGTCGTCAACAAGGCCAATGTCGGACTCATCGAGATCCGTGCGCTGCCCGACCCCAACGCCACCAGCTCCTACCTCACTTTCGACGCCACGATCTGGCGTCAGGCGGTCCGCCCCGAGGGAACCGACTGAAGCGGCCCATGAGGCATGGAGCTCGGCCCCGCTGCATGCGGGGGCAGGACGGGTCGTCCGTGTCCGATGAGGAGTGGGAGCGGTTCCTCCGCGAATCGGTGACGGACACGGCCGGGGCCCCGCGGAACCGTCGGCGCGCGCCCGTGAGGTGGAGCGGCGGCTGCGGGAGAGCTCCGACCACACGAGCAACGGCACGACGGCCGAGGGCAACAACTGGTCACCGCCACCCGCTCGTAGGTCCCGCCGTCGGACGTCACGCCCGCATCAGGAGTGACGCAGGGGCGACGGCTGCTTCGCAGGACCGGGTGGCCTCTTCATGGCGGGCGGCCATGCCGCGCCACCGAGCACACGAAACCGTCCCCTCCCGCTTCGGCGGGAGGGGACGGGGTGGTCCGCGTCGAACGTGGAGACCGGGCGCATGAGCCGTCACGGCGCTCCGACCGAAGCGGATCGGGTGCTCGCCCGCACCGGGCGTGCGTCAGCGCAGGCTTTCCGCGACCTCCGAGACGTGCCGGAGGGTCGGGCGGGCGATGAAGCGTGCCAGGTGGGACATGAACTCCTTCTCCCGCGCCGGGGGCACCAGTTGCGAGGCCACCCGTGCCAGCATGGTCAGCAGGGTCACCGAGTCGCCGCCCAGCGCGTGGAAGTCCGGCTCCTGGCCCAGCCGGGACGCCGGCAGGCCCAGCGTGTCGGACCAGATCTCCGCCACGGCCGCCTCCACACCCGCACGCTCCCCGGCCGGCTCCGATGCCGCCGACGGCTCCCCGGACGTCTCGAACGGTGTCGGCAGCGCGGAGACGTCCACCTTGCCGTTCGGCGTCAGCGGCAGCTCCGGGATCACCAGCGTCGTGCCGGGAACCATGTAGCGCGGCAGCCGCTCGGCCACGTGCGCGTCGAGCGCGTCCGTCGGCACCTCCGCGTCGAGCACGACCCACGCGTACAGCGCCTTGTCGGTCGTCCCCGGGCGCGGCAGGCCCGCGACGAAGGCACTGGCCACCGCCGGATGTTCCTCCAGCGTGTGGGCGATCTCGGCCGGCTCCACCCGGTGGCCGTGCACCTTGACCTGCTCGTCGGTGCGGCCCGCCGACTCCAGCTCGCCGGACGGCAGCAGCCGGGCCAGGTCACCGCTGCGGTAGACCCGGGTGCCGTCGGCGAGGCGGAGGAAACGCTCCGCGTTCAGATCGGGCCGGCCCCGGTAGCCGCGGGCGAGCTGGTCCCCGGCCAGGAACATCTCGCCGACCTCACCCGGCTCCACGAAGCAGCCGCGCGCGTCCAGCAGATGGATGTGGGTGCCGGGGGTCGGCAGACCGATCGGCACCGACGGCAGCTCGGCATCGCGCGCCGGGTCGAATTCCCGGGACATGCAGCCGATCGTCGTCTCCGTCGGACCGTACTCGTTGAAGATGCGGCACTGCGGGCCGAAGATCTCCTGCGCCCGCGCGGCGACCGAACCGCGCAGCAGCTCGCCCCCCGCGACGACCGTACGGAAGCCCGTGGGACGCAGTCCCAGCCGGCTGATCAGGTCCAGATGGGTCGGGGTGAGCTTGAGCGCGTTGGCCCCCGAGGAGGTCAGCATCTCCCGCAGCACCACATGGTCGAGGTCGTCCGGGACCAGGGTGATCGAGCCGCCGACCAGCAACGGAAGGAACAGCGCCGTGTTGGAGAGGTCGAACGCCAGCGAGGTGAAGAGCGGGAAGCAGGTGCTGTCGTCCACGCCGTAGGTGCGGATCGCCCAGTCGGCGAACACCGTCAGTTGGGCGTGTTCGATCTCGACACCCTTGGGGCGGCCCGTCGAGCCGGACGTGTAGATGATGTACGCGAGATCGCCGGGCCGTACGTCGTCGTCGGCGGCCGGGCGGCCCCCGCGGTCGGCGAGATCCTCCAGGATCGCGGCCTCGCAGCCCACCGGCACCGGATCGCGTTTGGCGAGCGCCCGGTCGACCAGGCACACGCTCGCCCGAGCGTCGCGCAGCAGACCGGACAGGCGCTGGTCGGGATGGGCCGGGTCCAGCGGCAGATACGCCGCCCCGGCCTTGAGGACGCCCCAGATGCCCGCCATCGCCGCGACGGTCCGCCCCGCAGCCAGACCCACGACCGAACCGCGGCCCAGCCCCCGGTCCCGCAGCTCCGCCGCGATCGCGTCCGCCTTGCGGCTCAGCTCCGCGTAACTGACCGGCCCCTCCGGCCCGTTCAGCGCCACCGCGTCCGGGGTGCGGGCCGCCTGGGCCTCGAACTGCTCCACAACCGTCCCGGTCCGGGCCGGCGGCAGGATCGGGGCGTTGCCCACCCACTCCCTGCGGTGAGCGGGCGACAGCTCCTCCTCGATCGCGTCGAGCAGCGCCTCCGCCCGCTGGGCGGTACCGGGTCCGTCGTGCCAGCCGATGGTGATCTCCGTACGGCCGTCGAACTCCAGCAGGTCCACCTCCGGCGGACCGACCGGACCCGAGTTCGGCAGGGCGAACACATCGGTGGCCCGGAACACGGGGGTACTCAGCGCGTCCGGGCCGATCTTCCCCATGCTGGAGAGCGTCGCGAGCGCGGAGTATTTGTTCTGTGCGGCCGAGTACGCGTCCAGCTCGGAGATCTGACGGCGCAGGATGTCCAGCGGCACGGTCGTCATGACGGTGTCGGCGCGGGCCGCCAGGTCGTGCCCCTCGGCCAGCAGCGTCAGCATCCGCTCATGTGCCTCCTCCCACCCCGCGTCGGCATCCACCTCGAACAGCGGATTGTGGGTGAGGTTGCCCGTCGAGCGCAGCTCGGGGGCGTAACGGCGCAGGTCCACCGGAACCATGAAGCGCCCGGTCCGCACACCGCGGGCCCGCGCGATGGCGAGCGCCACCTTCGCGACCGCACCGGGGTGCGAACCGTCGATGGTGCGACGACGCCAGAAGAAGCCCCGGTTCTCGCCGCCCGGGGCCCGGGGGCCCAGCGCGGACGGCCAGTCCAGATCCGCCTGGATACCGGGGGAGGACTTCACACCCGCCGCGTCGAGCCGGTCGAGCAGCTGCGCCTCGCTCACCGCGTCCGGCGCCCCGAGCAGCGGCTCACCGCGCAGCGCCCGGAACACCTCCTCGGCCCAGAACATCAGGCCCTTGCCGTCGAGTGCGCCGTGGAAGGCACGGAAGACGATGTGCGTACCGCCGGGATGCCCCGACAGCAGCACCTCGCAGGTGGGACCGCCGTCGCCCATCAGCGGTCGGTGCAGGTCCGGTGCGTCGGCGGCCGGGTCCAGACTGCCCGCCGGCAGCTCTCGCACGGCCGGTGCGACTTTGCTGTCCGTCCAGGTCATGCCCGTACGGGTGAGCCGGGTGCCGGGGCAGGAGAGCGCCGCACGCTCGACGGCGGCGGCCAGTTCGGGCCGGCCGACGAGCCCGGTGCCCTGCACGAACAGATGCATGACACCGGGTACCGAGTCCGGATAGACCAGGAACCATGCCTCCATGGGGGAGACCGGGCGACTGTAGATGGTGGGGTCCGCCCCGACGGGCATGGTGTGCTACCTCTCCTCGGTGTTCAGCGGGTCCGGCGCGGCGCTCTGCAGCACCTGGCCGCCGTCCGGCCGCGACGCGCGCGACCTCCGGTGGTCGATGTGTACGAAAATCCGCTGGAGCCAGCGGTCAGCGCCGTCGTAGCGCGGCTGGAACGCGTTCCGGCCGTGCAGCGCCATCCGGTTGTCGACCAGCGCCAGGTCGCCCGGCGCCAGCAGAAGTTCCTGGTAGGTGTGGTCGACCGCCTTCTCCAGCAGGAGCAGCGCGTCGGCCGCGGTGTCGTCCAGCGCCGTCGTACTGCTGAAGTCGACCGTCAGATCCGGGTCGTCGGTGCTGCCGGTCAGGACACCGCGCGGCTTCTCGCTGCCCGGCGGCATGGCGAACGAAGCCGGTGCGGCGATCGTGAAGCGCGGCTCGTGCAGAATCGCCCGGACCGGCTCCGGGAGCAGCGGCACGATGCGGCGGACCGACGCTATGCGCAGCTTCGCCACGTTCGCGTGGTCGTTGCGCACACACATCAGGCCGACGAAGTCCGGGCGCAGCGGGTGGAAGGCGTTCTCCGTGTGCATGTTGAGCTTGGTGGAGCCCGCGTTGCCCTGGAAGCTCTCCATGCCGGGAACCGGGACCACGTCCTGCACCAGGGCGCCGGACTTCTCCTTGTCGAAGGCGACCACCTCGCCCAGTGCCATGCCGATGAGGGCGAGAGCCGCGGCCGGCACCGTGGCGGCGCGCTGCACCGAACCGGCGACGGACGGCGTGGCCGGCGTCGCGCCGGGCGCGTGCTGCGGCAGGTTGCGCAGCAGCAGCATCGCGTCGGTCCCCGGATCCCAGGTGAACTGCCGCAGCCGGGCCCGCAGTCCGGACGGCAGCTCGCTCGACAGCGTGCGCGCGGCGGCGACCCAGCGGGGGTCGTCGATCAGCTGGGGAGCCGTACCGGACAGCTCCTCGGCCAGGGCGGTGAGTTCGGCTTTCTCCGCATCGTCCAGGTGCAAGACCGGATCGACGATGCTTGCCACCTCCGTATGGGAAGACATAAGTCTCCATTCGTTGTCGAGATGTCGTGAGCGAAATGCCAAGTGCTTTTCGAGCAGGCTACGAGCGCCCGGAAACGTGGGCAACCCTTATCGGTAGGGGTGTCACCCCTACCGCCGAAGGACACTTGCTGCAAGGACACTTGGTGCCACACCGGAAACCGGAGTTCGCTCTCCGGGCCGCGCTACGGTGGCTGCTATCGCAGTTCTTTGGCGGCGGCCGATAAAAGCGCCAAAAACAAGTTCCGGCAGCCTGTCGGCCACGGTCAGGGATTCAGAATTCGAGCAATCGGAAGCGTTGATGACCTTGAGCGCACAGACGACGGAAATAGAACCTTCGCATCTCTCCGGAACGCTGGAGTACGCGGACGGGACATTCGCCGGAATGGAGTTCGGTGAATTCGGGCGGGCGGCGACGTTCAAGCGGAACCGCCCCCGCGTCGGCCACATCTCGTTCCTGAACTGCCTGCCCCTGTACTGGGGCCTGGCGAAGACCGGCAGCCTCCTCGACCTGGACGTCACCAGGGCGAGCCCCGAGATCCTCAGCGCCGCCCTGGCCGAGGGACGACTCGACATCGGCCCGATCAGCGTCTTCGAGTACCTCAAGCACGCCGAGGACCTGGTCGTACTGCCGGACATCGCGATCGGCAGCGACGGCGACGTGCAGTCCTGCCTGATCTTCAGCAAGGTGCCGCTCGACGAACTCGACGGCGCGAAGGTCGCCCTCGGCTCCGCCAGCCGCACCTCCGTCCGCCTCGCCCAGCTGCTGCTCGGCGAGCAGATCGGGGTGCACCCCCGGTACGAGGTCACCGAGCCCGACCTCGACGTGATGATGCGCGACGCCCAGGCCGGCGTGCTCATCGGTGATGTCGCGCTGCGCGCCGCCCTGTACGAGGCGCCCCGGCTCGGCCTGCGGGTGCACGACCTCGGCGGCATGTGGCGGGACTGGACGGGACTGCCCTTCGTGTTCGCCGTCATGGCCGTCCGGCGGGAATTCCTGGCCCGCGAACCCGGAATCGTCCACCGTGTCCACGAGGACCTCAGAATCGCGCGGGACCTCTCCCTTCAGGAGATCGACCTGATCTGCGAACAGGCCGCGGAATGGGAGACGTTCACCTCGGAGACGCTGAAGGACTATTACCTCAACGGCCTCGATTTCGATTTCGGGCCGCGGCAGCTCGCCGCCCTCACCGAGTTCGCGCGCAGGGTGGGCGGACCGGAAGCCGGATTCCCCGCGGACCTGCGTATCGACGTCCTCGGACTGCACCCGCAGGGGCAAAACAGGGGGTGACAGGGGTTCAGCCCCGTATCCGGGCGGATCACACTGTCCGCAACACTCCGGGCCGGAGTCCGCCGCTCGGTGTGCGAGGGCCAAGAGGGGCCGAATCGAGAGACGGATATGGTGACATGCTGCGTGCCGAGCTGATCCGCCCATTCCCTGAAATTCTGCGGGGGCACGCCGAACGGTCCGCCGGGAAAACGGCATTCCGCGACGCGCGCAGGGCCGTCACGTACGCCGGCCTGGAGCAGCGCACCGGCCGGCTCGCCGGACATCTCGCGGACCTCGGACTGGAACCCGGCGACCGTGTCGTGATCCTGCTCGGCAACCGCGTCGAGACCGTCGAGAGCTATCTCGCGGCGATCCGCGCCGCAGCCGTGGGCGTCCCCGTCAACCCGCACTCCGCCGACACCGAACTCGCCCACATCCTCGCCGACAGCGGCGCCCGCGCCGTCATCACCGACCCGGCACATGTCGCCCAGGTCCGGCGCGCGTGGAGCACCGGGGGCGACGGGGGCGACGGGAGTGCGGGTGGTGTCGGCAGCGTGGGCGGTGTCGGGAGTGCGGGTGGTGTCGGAGGCCGGGCGCCCATTCTCCTCGTCGTCCCGGACAACGCCCTTCCGACGGCCACCGGCAACGGTGCTGCTTCTGGCACCGTCTCCGCCTCAGCCCCCGCCCGCGCCTCCGCTCCCGCCTCCGCCTCCGCTCCCGCCTCTGACACCGTCTGCTACGAGACGCTCGCCACCACCGAACCCGTCGCCCCCGCCCGGGACACCCTCGGCCTGGACGACATCACCTGGCAGCTGTACACCTCCGGAACCACCGGCAGACCCAAGGGCGTGCTCTCCACCCAGCGGAGCGCCCTCTGGTCGGTCGCCGCCTCGTACGCGCCGATCGCGGGACTGTCCGCCGACGCCCGGGTCGTCTGGCCGCTCCCGCTCTTCCACAGCTTCTCCCACATCGCGTGCGTCGTCGGCGTCACCGCCGTCGGTGCCACCGCCCGGATCCTCGACGGCTTCTCGGCCGAGGACGTCGCGGCCGCCGTACGCGAGGAGTCCGCCACCTTCCTCGCCGGTGTCCCCGCCGTCTACCAGCACCTCGTCGACGCCGCCGAGGGACAGTCCCTCCGCGACACCGGCCTGCGCACCTGCATGGTCGCCGGCGCCATCACGACCGCCGCGCTCCAGACGGCCTTCGAAACGGCGTACGGCGTGCCGCTGCTCAACCTCTACGGCAGCACCGAGGCCTGCGGCGCCATCACCATGAACACCGCCACCGGCCCCCGCGTCGAGGGCTCCTGCGGCCTGCCCGTACCCGGCCTCGACGTACGACTCGTCGACCCGGACACCGGACGGGACAGCGCACCGGGCGCCGAGGGCGAGATCTGGGTCAAGGGCCCCAATGTGATGGTCGGTTACCACAACCGTCCCGAAGCCACCGCAGAAGTCCTCACCGACGGCTGGTACCGGACCGGCGATCTGGCCCGCCGCGCCCCGTCGGGCCACTTCACCATCAGTGGCCGCCTGAAGGAACTCATCATCCGCGGCGGGGAGAACATTCACCCCACGGAGGTCGAGGACGTCCTGCGCGCCGTGCCCGGCGTCGCCGACGCCGCCGTCACCGGAAAGCCGGACACCGTCCTCGGTGAAGTCCCGGTGGCCTTCCTCGTCCCCGGCCCCGGAGGGCTGCCCGCCCCCGCCGAACTCCTCGCCGCCTGCCGGACCCACCTCTCGTACTTCAAGGCCCCGCACGAGTTCCACGCCGTCGCCCGCATCCCGCGTACCGCCTCCGGCAAGATCACCCGCCACGCCCTGCTCGACCACCCCGCCCGCCTGCTGGCCACGTCCACCGCGGACCACATCCTCCACCGACCCAGGTGGTCCCCCCTCCCGGCCACGTCCGGCGGCGGCGGACGGGGCGCAGCCCGGGGGAGCTGGGCGGTGCTCGGAAGGAGCGGGGCCGGGGCGGCGCCCGTATCCGGGCTGGTGTCCGCGCTCCGGAACGCGGGGGCCACCGTACGCACCCATCCGGACGTGGCCGCGCTCATCGCCGACCTGGCCGCCGGTGCTCCGGCACCCGACCGGATCCTGCTCCTGCCCGTCACGCACACCGACCCGGCCGCCGAACCGGTCGATGCTGCGTCGACCGGCCCGGCCGCCGAACCGGTCGACGCCGCGGGCACCGGCCCGTCCGCTGATCCGGCCGACGCAGCAGACACCGACCCGGCCACGGCCGCAGGCATCGACCCGGCCGCTGACCCGGCCACGGCCGCAGGCATCGACCCGGCCGCTGACCCGGCCACGGCCGCAGGCATCGACCCGGCCGCTGTCGTGGATACCCGCCTGGTCGCCGTCGTGGACGAGCTGACCGGAGCGGTCGGCGAACTCCTCGCGTGTGGTGCCCTCCGGGCCGCCCGACTCGTGGTGGTCACCCACGGCGCGGCGTCCACCGGCCCCGGCGACCCGCTCCGCAACCCGGCCCACGCCCCGGCACGCGGCGCCCTGCGCACCCTCGACGACAGCCACCCGGCCCGCTGCACCCGCATCGACCTGGAAGCCCTCGCCCCGGACCTGGCCCTCTCCGACCTGGGCACCCCCACCCCCGAGGACCTGCTCGCCCTCCTCGAAGCCGTCGACAGCGGCGTCGGCGAGTGCGCCGTCCGCCACGGCCGGGTTTTCGTTCCCGGACTGCGCGACATCCCCCACATCGGTTCAGGGGCATCCTCCGACAGCCCGGTCGATCCACAGGGCACGGTCCTGGTCACCGGCGCAGAGGACCCGGCCACGGCCGACCTCGTCCGCCACCTCGTGACTGCCCATGGCGTACGACGCGTTCTGCTGCCGTACCTCACCGGTCAGCACACGGCGGAAGCCCTGAACGCCGAACTGGCGGACACAGGGGCCGAGATCACCGCCACCGGCATCGACCCCGCCGATCCGTCCGCCCTCGCCGTCCTGACTTCGCACCCGCAGCCGCACCCGCTCTCCCTCGTGGTGCACACCCTTCCCGCCGGGCTGCGCACGGCCATCGAAACCACCCTGCCCCTCCAGCACATCGCCGGCCCCGCCCGCCTGCTGCTCATCGCCCCGCCGGGCACGGACCCCGCCACCGAGGCCTTCGCGCACGCCCTCGCAGCTCAGCGCCACGCACTCGGCCTGCCCGCTCTGGCCATGACGACCGGAGCCGGCCTCACGGGCCGCGCGCGCACGGCCGCGCTCGATGCCGCACTGCTGCTCGACGACGAACACAGCCTCGTCGCGGACCCCGACGCCATCGCGACGTCCGAGCCCGCGCCGCAGTCCGCCGCACCCGAACCCGCAACCGTCCGGCGACTGCGCGAAGACCTCGCGGACCACAGCGAGGAGGAGCAGCTGCGGAGCCTCCTCGAACTCGTCCGCACCGAGGCCGCCGAGGTCGCCCAACTGCCCACGGCACACGAGATCGAGCCCGACCGGGCGTTCAAGGACCTCGGCTTCACCTCCCAGGCGGCGGTCCGGCTCCGCAGCCGGCTGACGGCCGCCACCGGCCTCGTCCTCCCGGCCACCCTGGCCTTCGACCACCCCACTCCGACCGCCATCGCCCGCCACCTCCACGCACTCCTGATCGGCACGGGCACAGGTATCGGCACGGGCATCCCCGGTACTCCGTCGGAGCGCTCCACGGCCACCGCCACCGCCCGCACCACCTCCGACGAGCCGATCGCGATCGTCGCCATGGCCTGCCGACTCCCCGGAGGCATCGCCTCACCGGACGACCTCTGGCAGATGGTCGCCGACGGCGGCCACGGCATCACCCCCTTCCCCGAGGACCGGGGCTGGGACCTGACCGCCCTGTACCACCCCGATCCCGAGCACCCGGGCACGATGTACGTCCGCGACAGCGGATTCCTGCACGATGCCGCCGAGTTCGACGCCCACTTCTTCGGCATCAAGCCGCGCGAGGCCCTGGCGATGGACCCGCAGCAGCGCCTCGTCCTGGAGACCTCCTGGGAGACCCTGGAACGCGCGGGCATCACCCCGCGCTCCCTGCACGGAACCCGGACCGGCGTGTACGTCGGCCTCATGAACCACGACTACGCCAGTGACACCGGCGCCGCCCTCGGCGCGGCCGAGGGATACGTGTGCACCGGCACCGCAGGCAGCGTGGCCTCCGGCCGTGTCTCCTACGTCCTGGGCCTGGAAGGTCCGGCGGTGACGGTGGACACGGCCTGCTCGTCGTCGCTGGTCGCCCTGCACCTGGCGGCCCAGGCGCTGCGGGCGGGGGAGTGCGACCTGGCGCTCGCGGGTGGTGTGACCGTCATGGCGGGCCCCGGCTCGTTCATCGAGTTCAGTCGCCAGGGCGGCCTGGCCGCCGACGGCCGCTGCAAGCCGTTCTCCGACGACGCGGACGGCACCGGCTGGTCAGAGGGCGTCGGCATGCTCCTCGTGGAACGCCTCTCCGACGCACAGCGCAACGGCCACCAGGTGCTGGCGGTCGTTTCGGGTTCGGCTGTGAACCAGGACGGTGCGTCGAACGGTCTGACGGCTCCGAACGGGCCGTCGCAGCAGCGGGTGATCCGTCAG
>NZ_JBHXTM010000080.1:0-30499 GCF_042677325.1 Streptomyces sp. NPDC127117 | reverse complement strand
GTCCACCTGCGGCAACAAGGGCTCTATCCGCTCCCACGCCGCGTCCGTCAACTCACCTCGACCTGCCACAAGATCAATTATCAGACACCCCCTAGGGCCTCTCGTTCGGATCACGCCGGGCTCGCGGCGGCTGCCCGCCCCGCGGCGCTGCGCCCCGTACCGAAGCGTCCTGACCGCGTTGGCCGTCCGCGCGGTGGGAATCGGCTCACGGCGCGCAGTCCGGCCTGATCAGTCGTCCTTCGTGTACGTGAGCTGATCGCCGCTGTCGTTGTTCGTGCGGCGCAGCGAACCGTCCGGGAGCAGGGTCAGCGTGGTGGCCCCGCCCGCGGTGCAGGACGTCATGGGCTCGCCGACCGTGACCGTGGAGGGGCCGATCTTCAGGGGGCCGCCCGGGGACGGCTCCGCGGTCAGATCAGCCTGGAAGACGCAGTGGTACGAGCCACCGGTGTCGAGCGGACCGTCGGCGGTGAGGCTGAGGACGCCCTGGCCCACCGCGCCCTGCTGGATGACGAGCTTCCGGGTGGAACGGCCGGCCGCGTTCTCGATGGAGCCCGACCAGGTGCCGAGGTAGCCGGACGGGACGGGGCCCTCGCCGCTCTGCTTGTCCTCGGTGGAGGAGGGGGCCGGCGAGGACGGGCCGCCGGTCGCGGGGGAGTCCGTCGAGCCGTCCTTGTCGGACGGGGAGCCGGTGGGGCCCGGTGTGGAGCCCGGCGGCTTGCCGTTCATGAGCGCGTAGACGGAACCGCCCGCACCTATGGCCACGAGCACGGCGACGACGACCAGCGCGATGGTGGAGCCTCTTCGGCGGCGGGCCGGTTCGGGTCCGGGCTGCTGCGGGGCGGTGGGGTAGGCCGGGCCGTACGGGGGCGTGGGGCCGAATCCGGGCTGCTGGTGCGGGTGTTGCTGCGGCTGGTACGGCTGCTGCGGGTAGCCGTAGGCGGCGGGAGCGGGGGGCTGCTGGGCGCCGAAGCCCTGGTCGGGGTGCGGCGGGTAGCCGTAGCCGGGTGCCGGCGCGGGCGTGGGCGTGGCCGCGTGCGTGGGCGTGGCCGTGTGGGGCGGGGCCGGGGCGGCGGCCGTCGTGGGCAGGGTATGGGCGGGGCGGTCCGCGGGCGCCGGGGGAGCCGGGTCCGGTACGGGCGCCGCCTGGGCCGGGGCGATCGGGTAGTCCGCCGGGTCCTCCGGGTCCTCCGAGTCCAGCAACTCGACCGCATGACGGCCGAGTTGGGCTATGAGGGCGCCGGGGAGCCAGGGTTCCGCCGTGTCGCCGTCGGCCAGGCGCTCCAGGAGCTCGTCCGTCGTCGGGCGGGCGGCCGGGTCCTTCCGCAGGCAGTCGCTGATCAGCTCGACGAGGCCCACGGGGACACCGGTCAGGTCCGGGTCCTCCTGCGCGATCCGGAACATCTGCGCGTGCGCACCGCTGTCGGACGTCCCGAACGGAAGCCGGCCGGTCGAGGCGTACGCCAGTACCGAGCCGAGACAGAACACGTCGCACGCCGGGGTCACCCGCTCGCCCCGCACCTGCTCGGGCGACATGAAGCCGGGCGAACCGACCAGGGCCCCGGTGCGGGTGACGCCGCCGTCGGAGACCGTGTGCAGCGCCCGCGCGATACCGAAGTCGATGACGCGCGGCCCGTCGATCGTCAGCAGGATGTTGGAGGGCTTGAGGTCGCGGTGGACGAGCCCGGCGGCGTGGATCGCCTGGAGGGCGTGGGTGAGACCGGCGCCCAGGATGTGGACCGAACGCTCGGGGAGGGGACCGTACGCTCCGGAGGCCACCCCCACGGGGGTGCGCGGGCCTGTGACGGTGGCCTGAAGTGAGGGCCCGGCGACGTAACCGGTGGCGACCCAGGGCACGGCGGCCTCGGTGTCGGCGTCCAGCACGGGGGCGGTCCAGGCGGATCCGACCTGGCGGGCGGCCCGCACCTCGTGGCGGAAGCGGTCGCGGAACTCCTGCTGCTCGGCGAGTTCGCCCCGTACCAGCTTGATCGCTACGGTGCGGCCGCGGTCGGACCGGGCCAGATAGACCTGGCCCATGCCGCCGGCGCCGACACGGCCCAGCAGCCGGTACGCGCCGATGGCACGCGGATCCTGTGGCGTCAGGCTCTGCATGGCGCTGAACGTCCTTCCCCGGGGTTCGAACTGAGCGATGCCTGGCGTGGCTCGCTCGATCATAGGGATCCACGCAGCACGTGGCGGGGCCGGTTGCGGGCTTCGGCCGGGAACGCGCGCAGGCCGCCCGGCGCCCCGTCCCGGGCTTTGGCCGGCCCTGCCCCGTATGCCGGGAACCCGACACCCTGCCCAGCGGAGCGCCCCATGCCATACAAGGTGGCCATGTCGGGCCGCTCCCGGCACGGCCTACGCTCGCCGCATGACCCCTCATGCCCCGCATGCCCCGCATGTCGACCCCGCTGCCGGTGCGGCCGTGAAGGCCGCCGACCGCGCGCACGTGTTCCACTCCTGGTCCGCCCAGGGCCTGATCGACCCGCTCGCCGTCGCCGGCGCCGAGGGGGCGTACTTCTGGGACTACGACGGCAACCGCTACCTGGACTTCACCAGCGGCCTCGTCTACACCAACATCGGCTACCAGCACCCCACCGTCGTCGCCGCGATCCAGGAGCAGGCGGGCAAACTCGCCACCTTCGCCCCCGCGTTCGCGATCGAGGCGCGCTCCGAGGCCGCACGCCTCATCGCCGAGCGCACCCCCGGCGACCTGGACAAGATCTTCTTCACCAACGGCGGGGCCGAGGCCGTCGAGAACGCCGTCCGGATGGCCCGGCTGCACACCGGCCGTACGAAGGTGCTCTCCGCCTACCGCTCGTACCACGGCGCCACCTCCACCGCGATCAACCTGACCGGTGACCCGCGCCGCTGGCCGTCCGACAACGGCTCGGCGGGCGTCGTCCGCTTCTGGGCGCCGTTCCTCTACCGCTCGCCGTTCCACGCCGAGACCGAGGCCGAGGAGTGCGCCCGCGCACTCCAGCACCTGGAGGACACCCTCGCCTTCGAGGGCGCCGGCACGATCGCCGCGATCATCCTGGAGACGATCCCCGGCACCGCGGGCATCATGACGCCGCCGCCCGGCTACCTCGCGGGCGTCCGCGAGATCTGCGACCGGTACGGCATCGTCTTCATCCTCGACGAGGTCATGGCCGGCTTCGGCCGCACCGGCAAGTGGTTCGCCGCCGACCACTTCGACGTGGTGCCGGACCTGATGACCTTCGCCAAGGGCGTCAACTCCGGTTACGTACCGCTCGGCGGTGTCGCGATCTCCGCCGAGATCGCCGCGACCTTCGAGACCCGCGCCTACCCGGGCGGACTCACGTACTCCGGTCACCCGCTGGCCTGCGCCGCCGCCGTCGCCACCATCCATGTGATGGAGGACGAGAAGGTCATCGAGAACGCCGCCCACATCGGTGAGACGGTCCTCGGCCCCGGCCTGCGCGAACTCGCCGAGCGCCACCCGTCGGTCGGCGAGGTCCGCGGCCTCGGCGCGTTCTGGGCGCTGGACCTGGTCCGCAACAAGGAGACACGCGAGCCGCTGGTCCCGTACAACGCGGCGGGCGAGGCCAACGCGCCGATGGCGGCCTTCGGCGCCGCGGCCAAGAAGAACGGCCTGTGGCCCTTCATCAACATGAACCGCACGCACGCCGTCCCGGCCTGCAACATCACCGAGGCCGAGGCCAAGGAGGGCCTCGCGGCCCTCGACGCGGCGCTCTCGGTCGCGGACGAGCACACAGCGTGACCCGGGTGCCACGAGCCCGGCATGACCCGAACGAGAGGCCCTAGCACGAGCCCTCGGTACGACGCCCCTCCCCTGCCCGGATCCGGGCACAGCAGCCCTGGCTTAAGGTGACCGGAAGCGAAAAACGGGGAGGGGCGCCATGGGCGCGAGCGGAGCTGTGACCCGCAGTACGCTGCGGCAGCAGATCGCGGACGCGCTGCGTGACGAAGTGCTTGCCGGGCGTCTGCAGCCGGGGCGGGAGTTCACGGTCAAGCAGATCGCCGAGCAGTACGGCGTATCGGCGACCCCGGTGCGCGAGGCGCTGTTCGACCTCTCCGCGCAGGGACTCCTGGAATCCGACCAGCACCGGGGCTTCCGGGTACGGGAATTCACCGTCGCCGACTACCGGTCGCTGGTCGAGGCCCGCAGCCTGGTCATCGACGGGGTCGTCCGCGGCATCTTCTTCGGCCCCTCGCTCTCGACCGCACAGCTCACGGGGTACCACGACTGCCTGGTTCCGGTGCGCCGCAGGGCCCAGGAGGCCGCACGGGCGGCGCGCGGCGGTGACCTCGACATCCTCATCGGCTACGACCTGCGGTTCTGGCGCGAGCTGGGCGCCCTGGTGGGCAACCCCTACATCAACGACTTCCTGCACCGGCTGCGCGTCCAGGCCTGGGTGTTCGCGGTGCCCTACCTGCGCCACGACGTGCGGGCCCGGGACTGGCTCTGGCACGGTCATCCGGACCTGGTCGCGGCGATCACCCTCGGCGACCACGACGCGGTGCGCGCGGTGCTGGACGACTACAACACCCACGCGCTGAACTGGGCGGACCGGCTCGCGGCCGGCGAGCTCGAACATCCGGGGCGCGGCGGGCAGGAGCCGGACCCCGGGGCGCCGGGGGCGTAGGCCCCTCATCGCTACTGGCCACTGTGCGCAACGCGCACACCGCATTACGCTGTCCCGACCATCCCGAACGTTCCATGCGCACCCAGGGGAGAGCGAGACTTCGTGGCCTGTGACCTGTGGCTGGTCCCCCTCGTCGATGTGCTGTGCCACAGCCCCGACAATCCGTTCGCCGAAGAAATAGCCGTCTACGACAAGGCGTTGGGCGAGGCCGGACTGCCGCCCGTCCCCGTGTACGCCTACATGCCGGGCCTGACGGGCGACGTCGCCCCGATCGCGGGCTTCGACTACGACGCCCTGCACTTCCTGCGCCGCGCCTTCCTGCTCCAGCTCAGCGGACTCGCCGTCACACCGGTCGGTGAACTGGGCGGGGACTACGAGCAGTTGCTGGAGATGTTCGAGGCGACGGCCCAGCAGTCCCACCTGGTCTGGCACTACGACCACGCCGGGGCGTACGTCCCACTGGACTTCGCCGCCCCGCTCTCCAACGACGACCTGCTGGCGGGCGGCGGCCCGCTCGGCTCCTCGCACGGGCTGCTGCGGGAGCTGGAGTACGTCGCCCCGGCCATCGGCATCGACCCGGCGAACCCGCCGCCCGCCCCGCTGCCGCCCGTCGCACCGACCTCCCTGGAGGAACCGGCGGCGCCGATCCCGTACGACCACAGTCCGTTCGCCCGTGAGCGGCACGTCTGGCTGGGCCTGCACGCGGCGGCCACCCGCAGCCTCGCCCAGGGCTCGATGATCATCTTCAGCTGAGGCCCCGGGGCCGACGCGGCCCCGGGCCTGCCCGGCCGTGATCCGCGGCGATCCGCCGGGGTCGTCACGGCGATCCCGGCGGTCATCATCGTGCGGTCATCGCGAGGTCATCGGGGTGACTCCGGCGGGCGCTGGCGCGGCATGTTCGGCCGGGTCATCGTCTGGAGCGGGAACCGCCCCGACAGCGCCCCCTGATCCGAACGCCCACCGCTCCCGGTGCCCGAGGACAGCGCCTGCATCCCCATCGGCGCCGGTCCGGCCCGGAACTCCACCATCCAGTCCGCGGTCTCGGTGCGCACCAGCTCCGTGACGTCCTCCGAGAACCGCCGCAGCACCCCGAGGCACCGCTCGGCCGCCTCGCTGGCCGTCCCCTCGGTCGGGCCGAGCACCTCACGTACACACTCCGACGCCCAGTCGAACTGCAGCACCTGGAGGCGCCGCTGCACGGCCTGGGCGGTGGCGAGATTCCTTATCCAGCCGGAGGTGAGACCGAAGTACCGGTCGCACGCCATGCACGCGGCGCCCAGCAGCAGCGACAGATAGCCCCAGCCCGCCGCCCCGGGCAGCGCCCCGGTCAGATCGAGCAACGGCAGCGCGGTGCCCGCGACCGTCCCGATCGCGGTGCCGATCCGTAGCGTCCTGGCCCCGCGGCGCTTGCGCACCCGGTCGTTCAGGTACCAGTCGGCGGTGCGCAGCGCGTCGGACTCGACCCAGCGGTACAGCTCGTCCAGGCGGTCGGAGGGTTCGCCCCAGTCGCCGAGCGGGAACGGCCTACCGGTCAGATCCCCGCCCCGGCCGTTCCCGCCCCGGGTATCCCGGCCGCGTGCCGAACCGGAGGAACCGGCCGAGCCGGCCGGACCGGGCTCGTTGCGGGGCGGCCCTTCGGGCTGCATCTCCGGCTGACTCACCGGGTACTCCTCTGCTTCTGCGTAGCGACGCCTGAAGTGGCGATGTGTTTCGACGGCGGGGTGCTCACTGCTCTCCGGCGTGGCCGACAGTCCCGCGTACGTAACCTTGCGCGACGACCGGTGCGCCTGTGTGACCTGATGTGCACGCCCTTCCTACCGCCGAATGGTGGGCCATGGGGTAGAAAACGCGGTGTTCCCGGGTGCGCAGGGCCTGTGATCAGGTATAGGAGGCCGGCAAGGGCTGCCTGAAACTCACCCGAAAGAGTTGCGCGCCAGTGAGTGGGGCGAGCTGCCCGGTGACCACGTAGGCTCGGCGTACCGAAACATTTTGTCGTCGAATTGCCAGGAGTGACCGTGATTCCCGGTGGTGGTCAGCCCAATATGCAGCAACTGCTGCAGCAGGCCCAGAAGATGCAGCAGGACCTCGCCGCGGCCCAGGAGGAACTGGCCAGGACCGAGGTCGAGGGTCAGGCGGGTGGCGGTCTGGTGAAGGCGACCGTGACCGGTTCCGGCGAGCTCCGCAATCTGGTGATCGATCCGAAGGCCGTCGACCCGGAGGACACCGAGACGCTCGCGGACCTCGTCGTCGCCGCGGTCCAGGCCGCGAACGAGAACGCGCAGCAGCTCCAGCAGCAGAAGCTGGGCCCGCTGGCCCAGGGCCTGGGCGGCATGCCCGGCCTCCCCTTCTGACCCGGCCGACCTTCTGGAACCGGCCCCCCAGAACCGGCCCTCCAGAGCCGGCCCTCCAGAGCCGGCCCTCCAGAGCCGGCCCTCCAGAACCGGCCCTCCAGAACCGGCCCTTCAGAAACAGCCCCTTCAGAAACAGCCCGTTCAGGACAGGAAAGGAAGGCGTTCCCGTTGTACGAAGGCGTGGTTCAGGACCTCATCGACGAGTTGGGCAGGCTGCCCGGCGTCGGTCCCAAGAGCGCGCAGCGGATCGCCTTCCACATCCTGCAGGCCGAGCCGACCGATGTGCGCCGCCTCGCCCATGCCCTCCTGGAGGTCAAGGACAAGGTCCGGTTCTGTTCGGTCTGCGGCAACGTCGCCCAGCAGGAGCAGTGCAACATCTGCCGGGACACGCGCCGCGACCCGTCGGTCATCTGCGTCGTCGAGGAGCCCAAGGACGTCGTCGCGATCGAGCGGACCCGTGAGTTCCGGGGCCGGTACCACGTGCTCGGCGGCGCGATCAGCCCGATCGAGGGCGTCGGCCCGGACGATCTGCGCATCCGCGAACTGCTCGCCCGCCTGGCCGACGGTTCGATCACGGAACTGATCCTGGCGACCGACCCCAACCTGGAGGGCGAGGCCACCGCGACGTACCTGGCGCGGATGGTCAAGCCGATGGGCCTGCGGGTCACCAGACTGGCCAGCGGCCTGCCGGTCGGCGGCGACCTGGAGTACGCGGACGAGGTCACCCTGGGCCGCGCCTTCGAGGGGAGGCGCCTGCTCGATGTGTGACGCCTTTACGTCTTCCGATGTTCTTCCCGTAACCGTTTCGAGGACCGTTCCCGCGACTCACGGCGGCTTTACGTTCAGCGACGCTATGTTCTACTCACCGTTCGCGACCGTGCCCACGGGAGGTCCCCTCGATGTCTGACGCCACGCTGAACTCCGTCACGCAGGACCCGGACGACTTCGCCGTCCAGATCGCCGACCAGATCAAGACGTTCATCGTCGCGGTGACCGAGGTGTCCAAGGTCGAGGAGCCCGAGGAGGCCGTCCCCGTCCTGCTGCTCCAGATCTCCCAGCTCCTGCTGGCGGGCGGCCGGCTCGGCGCGTACGAGGACATCGTCCCCGACGAGCGCTACGAGCCGGACCTGGGCGCGGAGCCGGACGCCGACGGCCTGCGCGAGCGGTTCGCCGCCCTGCTGGAACCGATCGACGTCTACTCCGAGGTCTTCGACCCGTACGAGCCCCGCAAGGCCCCGGTCCCGGCCCGGATCTCCGACGACCTGGCCGACCTGGTCACCGACCTGCGCCACGGCCTGGCCCACTACGAGGAGGACCGCACCACCGAGGCCCTGTGGTGGTGGCAGTTCTCCTACTTCTCCAACTGGGGCTCCACCGCCTCCGCCACCCTGCGCGCCCTCCAGTCCCTGATCGCCCACATCCGCCTCAACCAGCCCCTCCAGGAGCTGGACGGCCTGGACACCGACACGGAAACCCTCGACGACGACCTGGCCGAGGAAGCCGGCCGCGTGATGGCCGAGGAAATCGCGGGACCTCTGGGGCTGCGGCCGGTGCAGTAGGGCGGGACGCGGTGACCGCGCATAAACCCCGCGACGCTGTCGGCGCTCGTTGTTAGCCTCCCCTCGGCCTGTGACGATCACGGCCGGTGAAGGGGAGGGCACATGCGAGTGACCAGAAGCGCGGCGGGGCGGCGAAGATCCAGATGGCTGGTGGTGTCGTCGGCGGTCGTGGGGGCGATGCTGGCGACACCGGGCATGGCCGTCGCGGCCACGAACCTGCCGCCGGACCAGCCGTCGATCCCGGAGCTGAAGAGTTCGGGCAAGGACTGTGCCGCGGGGGAGAACAGGCCGTACGTGCGCTCCGCGCCGGAACTGACCGCTGTGCTGCGCGATCCGGAGGCGGACGACCAGCCCGGCGCGGCGAGCAAGGTCAAGGGCGAGTTCGAGGCGTGGTGGCAGGGCGCCGGGGGTGCCGAGCAGCGGCTGACGTACACGACCGTCGTCCTGCAACAGGGCACCTCGTTCTCCTGGACGCTGCCGGACGACATTCCCGCGGACACCGTGATCTCGTGGCGGGTGCGTGCCGACGACGGCGAAGCGGTGTCGCCCTGGAGCTCCGACGGAGCGGGCACGGTCTGCGAGTTCGTGTACGACAAGGAGGCGCCCGCGCAGCCCGTGGTGTCGTCGGGCGACTATCCGGACGGTGACGCCTGGACGGACGGCGTCGGTGTGCACGGGACCTTCCACATCACTTCGCCGTCCGAGGAC
Source organism: Streptomyces sp. NPDC127117 (assembly GCF_042677325.1). Taxonomy (NCBI): domain Bacteria; kingdom Bacillati; phylum Actinomycetota; class Actinomycetes; order Kitasatosporales; family Streptomycetaceae; genus Streptomyces; species Streptomyces sp. NPDC127117. Next base: position 21,253 of record NZ_JBHXTM010000080.1, on the reverse strand, counting down.
GTCGAGTTCTACCGCTACAACTTCCTGGGCGGCCCGCAGCTGACCGTTCAGGCATCCGGGCCGGACGGCGCGGCCGACATCGACTACCTTCCCCGGTCGCCGGGGCTGCACGGCCTGGCGGTCCAGGCTTTCGACCGTGCGGGCAACGGCAGTGAACCGGCGAACTACCAGTTCCGGGTGGGATCGGGCCGGGCGCCGGTCGCGCGCTGGAAGCTGGCCGACGCGGCGGGCTCGCGGACGGCGGCCGCGGAGGCCGGCCCGGTGGCGCGGGCCGGAGCGGGAGCCGCGTTCGGCGGGGACGCTCCGTCCGGCACGGACGTGGCCTCCTCGGTGCGTCTGGACGGTACGGGGCACGGCTTCGTGACGCCCGACGCCCCGGTCGTCGCGACGGACGGGACATTCTCGGTCGGGGCCTGGGTGCGGCCCGCCGCGGTGGACGGAACCCGGACCGTCGTCAGTCAGGACACCGGTCGGGGGCCCGCGTTCACGCTGGGCCTCCGGCAGACCGACGGCAAGCCGGTCTGGTCGTTCGGCTTCGGCGGCACACGGCTGACCGGGGGTGCGCCCGAGGCGGGGAAGTGGGCGTACGTGCTCGGCCGGTACGACGCCCGGACGGGCAAGGCCCGGCTGTACGTCGACGGCAGGGCAGTGGGCGACGAGCAGGCCGCGACCCCGGTCGCGGGCGACGGGAACTTCCAGATCGGCCGGGCGCAGGGCACGGACGGATACCGGGACCGCTGGCAGGGCGAGATCGGCGATGTGCGGGTCTACGACCGGGTGGCGGTGCAGGACGAGATCGCGGCGCTCGCGGCCCGTAAGGCACAGTCGCTTGGTCACTGGGCGCTGGAGACGGCACCCGGGGGTCTCAGCGCGGAGTCGGGCGGCGGACAGCCGCTGAAGCTCGGGCCCGGCGCCTCGATCTTCCGGCTCGACGAACCCTGCGATCCGCTGGACCTCGACTGCGACCCCGGGGACTGGCCCCTCGCGGACGAGGGCCATCTGAACCTGGACGGCGTCTCGGGCTACGCGGCCACGGAGAAGCCGGTCGTCGACACCGGCGGCAGCTTCACGGTGAGTGCGACGGTGCGGCTGGCCGACCAGGAGCCGGACCACCCGATGACCGCGCTCTCCCAGGGAGGGGAACGCGGCGACGCCTTCAAGGTCCGCTACACGCCGTCCACATACAGCTGGGAACTGGTGATGTCCCACGCCGACGAGCCGGGAGCCGCCGAGACGGTGGTCGCCCGGATCGAGTCCCCGGACGGCGGTCAGGGAGCCGGACACCGGATCGCCGTCGTCCACGACGACACCATGAACCGGATCACGCTCTACGTGGACGGCTACGCCGAGACCGCGGGCACCGCCGAATTCCATGACGGCTGGACGAGCGGCGGCGGCCTCCAGGTGGGCCGGGGACGTACGGCCGACGGGTGGGGCGAGTACCTGCACGGCGCCGTCGACCAGGTCCGGGCCTTCTCCGGCGCGCTCACCGCCGCCGAGGTCAGCGCCCTGTGGTAGCGGGCGCGGCCGACGGGTGAGAGAGGGGCGGGGCGCGTTCCTGGCGGGCGTGCCCCGCTCCGTCGTTTGTCGGCTGTCGGCTGTCGGCTGTCGGCTGTCGGCTGTCGGCTGTCGGCTCTGTCGGCGGGGCGGGGCGGCTGCTCAGCCCCCGTCGCACCGCAGGTCGCCGTCGCGCATGAAGCCCAGCGGTGCGCCGTTGTCCGTGCGCGATACGCGCCACAGCTCGTCCACGCCCTGGCGGGTGGCGTTCACCGGGATGCCCGGGTCCAGGTAGCCGACGATGTCGGTCCAGGGGTTGGCGCCCGCGTAGATCGGGGCGTCGGCGTGGGTGGCGAAACAGGTGCCGCCCGCGTGGGTGGGGGACGCGGTCAGGGGGAGTGCGGCGAGGGCCAGGAGCAGGGGCAGTGCGCGCAGCGGCTTGCGCATGGCGGGCCTCCGGTGGGCGGATGGTCGGGTTCCGGTTCACGCTAGAGGTGCGGGGCCGGTGAATCGTGGAGCCGGACCGCCAGGCGTGTGGGCTGGACCACATACGGCATGCGAGCCCGTTCGCCGGGCAACACACCTGTACGAGCGGTCCGGAGCGACACGCCGATGATCACGTGCTGAGCGGGACATCTCACCATGTGGTATCAGCGGGGCGATTCCGGACTGCTCGTTAAACTGAGCCGACCGCAGTAATGGACTGAGCGAGGAGCGCACGTGGGCCTTGTCGTGCAGAAGTACGGAGGCTCCTCCGTAGCCGATGCCGAGGGCATCAAGCGCGTCGCCAAGCGAATCGTCGATGCCAAGAAGAACGGCAACCAGGTGGTTGTCGTGGTGTCAGCGATGGGCGACACGACGGACGAGTTGATCGATCTCGCCGGGCAGGTATCCCCGATCCCTGCCGGGCGTGAGTTCGACATGCTGCTGACCGCCGGAGAGCGGATCTCCATGGCCCTGCTGGCGATGGCGATCAAAAACCTGGGCCACGAGGCCCAGTCGTTCACCGGTAGCCAGGCAGGCGTCATCACCGACTCGGTCCACAACAAAGCGCGCATCATCGATGTGACGCCGGGCCGTATCCGTACGGCGCTGGACGAGGGGAACATCGCGATCGTCGCGGGGTTCCAGGGTGTGTCCCAGGACAAGAAGGACATCACCACCCTTGGCCGCGGCGGGTCCGACACCACCGCCGTCGCGCTCGCGGCCGCGCTGGATGCCGAGGTCTGTGAGATCTACACCGATGTGGACGGTGTCTTCACCGCCGACCCGAGGGTCGTGAAGAAGGCCCGGAAGATCGACTGGATCTCCTTCGAGGACATGCTGGAGCTGGCCGCGTCCGGCTCCAAGGTGCTGCTGCACCGGTGCGTGGAGTACGCACGCCGCTACAACATTCCGATCCACGTCCGCTCGTCCTTCTCCGGACTGCGCGGAACCTGGGTCAGCAACGAGCCGCAAGGGGACCAGAAGGTGGAGCACGCGATCATCTCCGGAGTCGCCCATGACGTCTCCGAGGCCAAGATCACCGTCGTCGGCGTTCCCGACAAGCCGGGCGAGGCCGCCGCGATCTTCCGCACCATCGCGAACGCGGAGATCAACATCGACATGGTGGTGCAGAACGTCTCCGCCGCGTCGACCGGTCTGACCGACATCTCGTTCACGCTGCCGAAGGCCGAGGGCCGCAAGGCCATCGACGCGCTGGAGCGCAACCGCGGCACCATCGGCTTCGAGTCGCTGCGCTACGACGACCAGATCGCGAAGATCTCGCTGGTCGGCGCCGGCATGAAGACCAACCCGGGTGTCACGGCGGGCTTCTTCGAGGCGCTGTCGGACGCCGGTGTGAACATCGAGCTGATCTCGACGTCCGAGATCCGCATCTCGGTGGTCACCCGCGCCGACGACGTCATCGAGGCCGTGCGCGCCGTGCACACCGCCTTCGGTCTCGACAGCGACTCCGACGAGGCCGTCGTCTACGGGGGCACCGGCCGATGACCGCGCGCCGTCCTTCGCTCGCGGTCGTCGGAGCGACCGGGGCGATCGGCGGCGTCATGCTCCAGATCCTTTCGCAGCACGCGGATGTCTGGGGCGAGGTGAAGCTGATCGCCTCGCCGCGTTCGGCCGGCCGCAAGCTGGTCGTGCGCGGCGAGGAGAGCGAGGTCCTCCAGCTCACCGAGGACGTCTTCGACGGCGTCGACGTGGCGCTGTTCCTGGTGCCCGACGAGGTGTCCGCGCAGTGGGCACCGATCGCCGCCGCCAAGGGCGCGGTCGTCATCGACGACTCCGCCGCGTTCCGGCTGGACGCGGACGTTCCGCTGGTCGTGCCCGAGATCAATCCGCACGCCGTACGGATCAGGCCACGCGGCATCGTCGCGAGCCCCAACTGCACGACGCTCGCGCTGATCGTCGCGGTCGGCGCGCTGCACGCCGAATTCGGCGTACGGGAACTGGTCGTCTCCTCCTACCAGGCGGTGAGCGGAGTGGGCCGGGACGGCGTCGCGGCGCTGCGCGAACAACTGTCGCTGGTCGCCGGTACGGAACTGGGCACGAAGCCGGGGGACGTACGCAGGGCCCTGGGGGACACCGAAGGCAGCCCCTTCGCCGCTCCGGTCGCCCTCAATGTGGTGCCCTGGGCCGGGACCGATGCCGGGGACGGCTGGTCCTCCGAGGAACTGGCGATCCGCGAGGAGTGCCGCAAGATCCTCGACCTGCCGGGTCTGCGGGTCGCGGCGACCTGTGTGTACGTACCCGTCATCGCGACGCACTCGATGTCCGTGCACGCACGGTTCGAGAACGAGATCGAGGTCGACCGGGCCCACGAGATCCTGGCGACGGCACCGGGCGTGGTGCTCTACGACAGCCCGGCGGCGGGAGACTTCCCGACGCCGTCCGACGTCGTCGGTACCGATCCGACCTGGGTGGGACGAGTGCGCAGGTCACTGGACGATCCCCGGGGTCTGGAGCTCTTCGTCTGCGGCGACAACCTCCGCAAGGGGGCGGCGCTGAACGTGGCGCAGATCGCCGAATCGGTGGCCGCGGAGTTCCCCAGGTCCTGATCGAACCTGTTTTGTACTCTCTGTGAACGTCCTGTGAGTAAGTTGAAGGTCTCAACCTCTTGAGATGGGGTGTCGGGGTATCCGACGATGACTTTCGGCCTGCTGCAACCGCCGACCGGGGACTACGCGTCTATGCGGTCACCTCTGGCGCGGCGGGGCGAAAAATTCGGGGCATTCAGGGTGTTCGGGGAAGTGCAGGTACGTATGAGGGCATGTCGCACAGCGGCGAACGCGGTGCCGCGCGCGTACAACCCTGACGGGGGGAAACGTGTCCAACTGGCGTGGCAGAGGTTCTCGATATCACAGTGGTGGGCCCCTTGCGCGGCGCTTCGGTGCGTCCGCTCCGACGGCCCCGCGCACCCGGCGGTATGCCGGTGATTGCGCCCATGCCCGCTGCGCGCCCCGCACGGCTGCCCGCGCAGCGCGAGGGCGCTGAGGAGAGCGTGGCTGCCGGAACCACGGTCGACCATCTCACCGAGACCTATCGGGCCCACTACCGCTCGCTGCTCGGGCTCGCGGCCCTGCTGCTGGACGACACGGCCTCCTGCGAGGACGTGGTGCAGGAGGCGTTCATCCGGGTGCACTCGGCCCGCAACCGGGTACGTGACCCGGAGAAGACGCTCGCGTATCTGCGCCAGACCGTCGTCAACCTCTCGCGCTCCGCGCTGCGCCGCCGCATCCTCGGGCTGAAGCTGCTCTCCAAGCCCATGCCGGACATGGCGAGCGCGGAGGAGGGCGCGTACGACCAACTGGAGCGGGACGCGCTGATCAAGGCGATGCGTGGGCTGCAACGGCGCCAGCGGGAGGTGCTGGTGCTGCGTTACTTCGCGGACATGACGGAGGTCCAGGTGGCCGAGACGCTCGGGATATCCCTGGGCTCGGTCAAGGCCTACGGCTCCCGCGGGATCGCGGCGCTGCGCGTCGTGATGGAGGCGCAGGGATGAGCCGGCGCGAGTACGAGAACGGTTCCGAGTACGAGAACGGTCCCGAGGGCGAGAACGGCCCCGAGGGCGAGAACGGCCCCGAACGGGAGCATCGGCGTGAGCGTCGGAATGACCGGACTGGAAACGGAATTGTGAACCACGACCCTGGAACGGCTGGGGCGGCTGGGGCGGCTGGGGCAGCCGGGGCGGCCGGGGCTGACGAGGCTGGTGGCGTTGGCGGGGCTGGTGGCTCCGGTGGGACCGGCAGCGCTGGAGGCTCTGGCGGGGCTGATGGAGTCGGCAGGGCTGCTGAGACCGGTGGGACCGGCAGCGCTGGTGAGAACGGTGAGGTGGCTGAGACCGCTGAGCTCGGCAGTCTGAGCAGCCTCTTCGGCTCGGGGGCCGGCCAGGACGTTGGTCCGGGTACCACCCCCGGTGCCGGTGGTGGCGCGGAGCTCGACGAGGTCGCACTGCGCCGCATGCTGCGGGGCGCCGTCCGGAACATCGAGCCCAGCGACGGCACGCTCGACCATCTGCAACGCGCGGTTCCCGTCCGGCGCGCCAAGCGACGCCAGGCCGTCGTCGGTCTCGCCGCCGCGGCACTGCTCATCGGCACCGCGGTACCCGCCTTCGTCCACGTCGCGAACTCCGACGGTTCGGACACCGCCAACCCCGCGATAGCCGGGCACGGTGAGCAGGCGCAGGGCGGCAGCGGCACCGACGACTCGCAGTCCGGCGGTAAGGACAGCGGCGGCAACACCGATGGGCAGGCCGACAGTGGCCGGAATCAGCCCAGCAGTACGAGCAGCCCCTCCGACAGCCGCGGCCAGGGCGCCGACGGCAACCTGTCCGGCGGGGTCGCCGACCCGTCCGGCTCGGCGGTGGCCGCCATGCGGACCTGCGACCCGGGGCAGCTCGGTGTCGCCTCGGCCGAGACCGGCGCGGCCGGTGCCGACGGCACGGTCTACGGCACTTTCCGGATCTCCAACGTCTCCGGCACGGACTGCGCGGTGAGCAGCAGCGGCAGCGTGGGCTTCCAGGCGATCGGCGCGGCCGACCCGGCCCGGATCGCGGTCGTCCAGCACACCGCGGGCGACGCGGCGGCCGGACTGCCCGACCCCTCGCAGGAGCAGGAGACGGTGCTGCTGAAGCCGTCGATGTCGTACGAGGTGAAGTTCGCCTGGGTACCGAAGGACACCTGCCCGACCGTCGGCGGCTCGCCGAGCCCGACGCCGACCGACGACGCGGGCGGTGCGAGTGGCGCGGCGGCGGCCGGCGCCGGTACGGGGAGCGGTGACGGGACGTCGGAGACGGTCACGCAGTTCGGCGGCGAGGACGGCGGCAGTACGCAGGACGGCAGCGTCGCGGTGATGCACACGCCGGAGCCCGGGGCGCCGGTCGCGGAGACGAAGATAGCCAACGCCTGCTCGGGCACGATCTACCGGACCGGGGTACTGGCTCCCGCGACATGACACGGGAGTGGGGGCAGGGGCGAGGGCAGGGGCAGGGGCACGCCAAGGCATGACGCGAGGGGCCCGCCGGATCGATCACCGATCCTGCGGGCCCCTCGCGTGTCGTCCGTGTCGTCCGTGTCTCAGGCGAGGCCGGTGCCCGTTCCCGTTCCCGTGCCCACGGTGTCCTTGCCGGGCTCTGCCTCTTTCTCGGGCCGCGTCCCGGACGCGGCCTCGGGAGCGGCGGCTGCTGCTTCCTCCACCAGGCCCAGTTGCAGGTCACGCGCCGCCTCGGCCTCGCGACGGACCAGCCGGAACCACATGAAGAGCACGAACCCGGCGAAGACGAACCACTCGCCGGTGTAGCCGAGGTTCTGGAACGCCTTCAGGTCGAGCCCGGTGCCCTGCGCCGCGGCGGCCGGTACGGGACGCAGCTCGCCGGCTCCCGTGTCCTGGAGCGTCACCCATGCGTCGTAGACGTCGTACGGGACGAGGTTGATCAGCGACGCGGCGCTGATCATGCCCAGTTGGCCGTCGGGGAGCCCGCCCGTCGTCTCGACGCCCGTGGTGCCCGCGGTCTCGGACGCCTGCAGGTCCCCGGTCACCGTGACCTTGCCGGTCGGCGCGGCGGGCACGGGAGTCCGGCCGGGCTCGCCGGGCAGCCAGCCGCGTACCACCGGCAGAGCCTTGCCGCTGTCCGTACGGAGCATGTCCAGGACGTAGAAGCCGCTCCTGTCGTCCAACTTCCGTCCGGGCACCAGGAACTGATCGGCGTACCGGCCGGTGGCGGTGGCGGGGCGGCCGGAGGTCACCGTGTCGACGGGCAGCAGCTCGTCGATCGGCTTGGCGGGCCTCGTGCCGGGGGCGGGCTGCTTCTCGGCGGCGTCGTGCGTCTGCACGCGGTCCTCGAAGCGGCCGAGCTGCCAGGTGCCCATGAACACGCAGAACGGGATGGCCAGCACGACGAAGAGGTTGATCCCCCACCATCGCGGGGTCAGCAGGAACCGGTACACCCCTCCACGGTACGGTCCCCGCTCCGGCCGCCCGGAGCGGGGTGCCGACTGGCAAACGTGTCCCCGGCCCTGCCTGCCCCCTTCCGTCCCTGCCCCCGCTTCCGTCCCTGCCCTAGCCCCTGCCCTCGCCCTCGCCCTCGCCCCCCGCCCTCGTCTCCGTACAAGACGGAACAGGCGCTCGGCGCTCGCCGGTCCCAGGACAGAACTGGCGTCCGCCGGTCTGCCCGCTACGAGCCTGACGGGACCGTCCCCGTGGTCAGGTGGCGTCGGGCGAAGTCCAGCTCCAGGCGGACCTGCTTGATCCGCTCCTCCACGACGAGCGAACCGTGTCCCGCGTCGTACCGGTACACCTCGTGCACCGCGTCCCGGTCCTTCAGCCGGTCGACGTAGTTCTCGACCTGGCGGATCGGGCAGCGCGGGTCGTTGACTCCCGCCGAGATGTAGACCGGCGCCCGGACCGCGTCGACGTACGTCAGCGGGGACGATGCCTCGAAGCGCTCGGGGACCTCCTCCGGCGTGCCGCCCAGCAGCGTCCGGTCCATTGCCTTCAGGTTCTCCATCTCGTCGTGATACGCCGTGACGTAATCGGCGACCGGGACCGCCGCCAGGCCGAGGGCCCAGTCGTCCGGCTGCGTGCCGAGGCCGAGCAGAGTCAGATAGCCGCCCCAGGAACCGCCCGCCAGGACCAGCTTCTCCGGGTCCGCGAGGCCGGACTTCACCGCCCACTCCCTTACCGCGGCGATGTCCTCCAGCTCGATCAGGCCGACCCGGTGCTTGAGCGCGTCCGTCCAGGCCCGGCCGTATCCGGTGGAACCGCGGTAGTTGACCCGGACGACCGCATAGCCGTGGTCCACCCAGGCGGCGGGGCCGGAGGCGAAGGCGTCGCTGTCGTGCCAGGTCGGGCCGCCGTGGATCTCGAAGACCGTGGGGAACGGCCCCTCCGCCGGGGCGGCCGGCCGCTGGACGAGAGCGTGGACGCGGCCCCCGGGTCCGTCCACCCACACGTCCTCCACCGGAACGGACGCCGGGGCCTTCAAGCCGGGCGGATCGAGCACCACCGCTCCCGATGTCGACCTGACGACGGGCGGCTGCGCCGCCGAGGACCACAGGTACTCCACCGTGCCGTCCGGCCGGGCCGTGGCACCCGACACCGAACCCGCGGGGGTCTCCACCCGGACGGGGGCGCCGCCCGCCTCCGGCTCGTACCGCCACAGCTCGCTGCGGGCCTCGAACTCGTGCACGACCAGCAGCGCGGAGGCGTCCGGATACCACTCGGCGACCACATCGCCGGGCAGATCGATCGCGAGCTCCGTCTCCGTGCCGGTCGTCGGATCCCAGATCATCGGCTCCCAGCGGCCCCGCCGCTGGTGCCCGACCAGGAGCCTCGGATCCCCGGCCACGGGGGCGAAGCCCAGCACGGACAGGCCCAGCTCCTTCGTGCCGCCCTCCGTGTCGTCCAGCTCGCCGACCGTCGTCCCGTCCGGCCGCACCACGCGCAGCGCGGAGTGCATCGCATCGCCGTGCTCGGTGTGCTCCAGGGCGATCAGCCTCCCGTCATGGCTGAGGTCACCGACGCCCGCCGACTCGCGGTGGCGGTAGATCTCCACGGGAGCCGCGCCGGGCCGCACGACATGGACCGTCGTCCCGTCCTCGTCGGTCGAGCGGCCGACCACCGCCGTGCCGTCCCGCCCGATCGCGAGCCCGGCCGGGTACGAAGCGCCGAGACCGGGCGTGGCCGGCTCGTCACCCGACTGCCCGTCCTCGCCGCCGTGGAACGGCTGGCGCATCCACACCCCGAACTCGTCGCCGTCGGTGTCGCTGAACCACCAGACCGACTCCCCGTCGGGCGTCAGCACCCCGTCCGTCGTGCCGTTCGGCCGGTCGGTCACCTGACGCTGCTCGCCGGTGGCGCGGTCCCACGCGTACAGCTCGTACGTACCCGTGGCATTGGAGACGAACAGCGCGCGGTCGGGGGCGTCCTCCGCCCAGTCGGGCAACGACACCCGCGGCGCCCGGAAGCGCTGCTCCCACTCCGGTGCGGAGGCGGCCGCCGCCGCGGCAGTGGGGTCCTGGGCGGAAGGGGCCGTTGTCGAGCCAGTGATCTCAGTCATGTCCCCCATTCTGCGTCGGAACGCCGACAATCCGTTCGCTTCGTCCGCAGCCTGTGGATAACCTCCCGGCATGCATGTACCGACCCCTGCCGACTGGCACGAGGCAAACCGTGCGCACTGGGACGAGCGCGTTCCCATCCACGCCACGAGCGACTTCTACGACCTCGAATCGTTCCGCGCCGGGAAGGACGCCCTGCGCGATTTCGAACTCGCCGAGGTCGGGGACGTCACGGGCAAGTCGCTGCTGCACCTCCAGTGCCACATCGGCGTCGACACCCTCTCCTGGGCGCGGCACGGCGCGGCGCAGGTCGTCGGACTGGACTTCTCCGAACCGGCCGTCGAGACGGCGCGCGCCCTGGCCCGTGAGCTCGGGTTCGGCCAGGACCGGGCGGCGTTCGTCGCGGCCGACGTCCACGACGCCGCGGAGGCCGTCCCCGACTCGTCGTACGACATCGTCTACACCGGCATCGGCGCGCTGAACTGGCTGCCCGACACCCGCCGCTGGGCCGAGACCGCCGCATCGCTCGTGGCGCCGGGCGGATTCCTCTACCTCGCGGAATTCCATCCGATGACGGACTGCCTCGACGACGCCACCGGCACGAGGGTCGAGCACGACTACTTCAGCCGCGACGCATGGGTGGACGAGACGCCGGGCACGTACGCGGACTTCGACGCGCCCACCGTCCACAACCGCAGCGTCGAATGGCAGCACCCGATCGGCGAGGTGGTGTCGGCGCTGGCCGCCGCCGGGCTGCGGATCGAGTTCCTGCACGAGCACGACGCCTCGCTCTTCGCCCGATTCCCGACGCTGGAACGGCAGAGCGACGGCTTCTACCGCTTCCCGGCGGACCGGCCGCGCATCCCGCTGATGTACTCCATCAAGGCGTCGAAGGCGGCCGATTCCTGAACAAGAGCCGATTGTCAGTGGCGGGGTCCAGACTCGGACCCATGACAACGACTGCCGATCTGCGCGGCGTGGTGGAGACGTACTGGAGCGCGGCCGACGCCCGCGACTGGGACGCCTTCGCCACGACGCTCGCCGACGAGGTGTTGTACGACCTGCCGCAAACCCGCGAACGCATTCGCGGGAAGGAGCGGTACCTGCGGTTCAACCGGGAGTACCCGGGAGACTGGCGGGTCCGCGTCGAGCGAGTGGTGGCCGACGCCCAGGGGCAGCAGATAGCCGTCCGTACGCGCTTCACGGTCGGCGCCGAGGAGCTGCCCGCCGTTCACTTCTTCGTGTTCGACGCGGCAGGGCGGATCAGCGAGATCACCGACTTCTGGCCCGAGCCGTACGAACCCCCGGCGGGCCGGGAACACCTCGTCGAGCGGTACTGACGCGCGTGCCCGACGACTGACCCCTGTCTGCCTCGTGCTCAAGCGCCGCCTTCGTGCTGAGGCGCTGACCTGGTGCTCAGGCATCGACCTTGTGCTGAGGCGCTGACCTGGTGCTCAGGCATCGACCTTGTGCTGAGGCGCTGACCCAATGCTCAGGCACCGACCTCGTACTCAGGTGTCGGACGGGCTCGGCTCCCTGGGGCCCGAGCGGTCCCATCCGGGGGCACGGACATCGACCGCCAGCGTGTTCATCACGACTTCCTCGCCGCAGGTGCGGCAGATCCACGCCGCATCGAGATCGTGCGCGTGCGCGGGCGGCTGCGTGCCCGCGGGCGTACGGGCATCCGCGGTCGGCTCGTGGACCATGACCACCGGCCGGTCCTCCAGCACCCACCGGTCGCCCCAGTCCAGCAGGGCCCGGATGACCGGCGCGAGATCGCGCCCTGATTCGGTCAGGTGGTACTCGTACCGCGGCGGGCGCTCGTTGTAGGGCCGCCGCTCGACCACTCCGGCCTGCTCCAGCGAGCGCAGCCGCGCCGCGAGACGGTCACGGGGCGCGCCGGTGTTACGGGCGATCGCCTCGAACCGGTGATTGCCGAAGAAGATCTCGCGCACGGCGAGCAGCGCCCATTTCTCACCCACCACGTGCAGCGCGGCGGCGGCCGAGCAGGGCCGGCCGGGCAGCGCGACCGTCGGGGCGGTACGGGCGTGGGGTTCCTGTGCAGCACTCATCACCACAAGGTTGCCATCTCAAACTCACTGGCGCTACCTTGCCGTCATGACAGTTGGAAAATCAAACCCACTCGTCTCCGAGGTCGATACGGCGGCCGTTCACGGAGCCGCCCCGGCCCCTTCCCCTTCTTCGTCTTCTGCCTCCTCCCGGGCCTCCGTCTGGATCATCGCGGCCGGCGTCTTCGTCGTGAATCTCGACCTGTTCATCGTCAATGTCGCGGTTCCCGCCCTCGGTGACGCCTTCGGCGGCAGCTCCCTCTCCTCGCTGTCCTGGGTGCTCAACGCGTACGCGATCGTCTTCGCCGCCCTGCTCGTCGTCGCGGGCAGGCTCGCCGACCGGTACGGCCACCGCCGCGGCTTCCTCCTCGGGCTGGCCGTCTTCACCGTCGCCTCCGCGCTCTGCGCCGTGGCCCCGGGCGTCGGCTGGCTGGTGGCCGCCCGTGCGCTGCAGGCCGCCGGAGCCGCCGCGCTCATGCCGACGTCCCTCGCGCTCCTGCTCGTCAACACCCCGGCGGAGCGCCGCCCTAGGGCCATCCGGAGCTGGGCGGCGATCGGCGGCATCGCGGCCGGCCTCGGTCCGGTGGTCGGGGGCGTGCTCGTGGAGGCCGACTGGCGCTGGGTCTTCCTCGTCAATGTGCCGGTCGGTGTGATCGGGCTGCTCGCGGGCGCCCGGCTGCTGCCCGATGCCCGCCCGCACCGCGAGGGCCCCTTCCCGGACCTGGTCGGGGCGGTGCTGCTCACCCTCGCGATCGCCGCGCTGGCACTCGCCCTGGTCAAGGCCGATGCCTGGGGCTGGAGTTCGCCCGGGGTCCTGGTTGCGCTGATCGCGACGGCCGTTCTCGCCGCGGGCTTCTGGATACGGTCCGCCCGGCACCCGGCCCCGGTCGTCGAACTGCCGATGCTGCGTTGCCGGGTCTTCGCGACCGCCACCCTCGCGGCGCTGCTCTTCACCGTCGCGTTCGCGGCGATGCTGCTGACATCGGTGCTCTGGTGTCAGCAGGTGTGGGGGTACTCGGCGATCCGTACCGGACTCGCCATCGCGCCGGGGCCGTTGGCCGTGCCCGTGCTCGCCGTTCTCTCGGGACCGGTCGTCCGCCGGCTCGGGGCGGGCCGCACGGCGGCACTCGGCTGCCTGCTGTTCGGCTGCGGGCTCGCCTGGTGGGCCGCCGCGCTCGACACGGCTCCGCACTACGCGAGCGATTTCCTCCCCGGCATGATGATCACTGGCATCGGTGTGGGCCTCGCCCTGCCCACCCTGGTCGGCGCGGCTGCCGCGGCTCTCCCGCCCACCCGTTTCGCGACCGGATCGGCCGTCACGACGATGGCCCGCCAGACGGGTTCGGTGCTGGGGGTGGCGCTGATGGTCACGTTGCTCGGTGCGCCGGACGGGCCGGGCGAGGCGCTCGACGCGTTCCGCCACGGCTGGTGGGTGGCCGCCGCCACCGCCGTACTCGCCGCGTTCACGGCCCTGGCCCTGCACCGGCGGGACGCCGCGTCGGCCCCCGCCTGACCGGGCCGTGGCAGCAGTGCGGCGGACTGCCGGGGCGATCCCCGGCAGTCCGCCGCACTTTCTGCACCTCCGTCGTCCGCGTCCTACGCGGCCGAGCGGAAGGCCGGAAGGTAACCGCCGGACTGACCGGCGGCCTTGGGGTGGTACGAGTTGTAGATGGGGATCGACACGCTGTGGAGCCATGCGTCACCGGAGCACAGCTCGTGCCCGGTGAACTCGTCGACCACGCTGGAGAACGTGAATCCGGCGTCGGCCGCCTGCTTGGCGATGACCCCGTTCAGCACGTCGGAAGCGTTGTTGATCGCCGTCCGCTCCTTCTCCGAGAGCCCGGCGATGCAGCTGCCGCTGAGCTGGTAGAAGCGCGGGTATCCGAGCACCACGACGTGGGCCTGCGGGGCCCGCGACCGGATGGAACCGTAGAGCGAACTCAGGCCGGACGGAAGCGAGTTCTGCATCTGCGAAACGGCCGAGCCGACGCTGCTGAGGCAGGCGGCCTCACCGGACAGCACGCAGTCCTGCATGACATCGGCGAAACCGACGTCATTGCCGCCGGCGGTGACGCTGACCAGACCGGTGGACGAGTTCAACGCCCCCAGCTGGGTTCCGGCGACCGAGCTGGTCGTGGCGCCCGAACAGGCCACGAAGGCGAAGGAGGAAGGCGAGTTCGCGGCCGCCCAGAGGTAGGGGTAGGCGTTGGTGCTGCGGCGGCAGTCACCGCTGTCGGACAGATAGCTCCCCGCGCCGACGCCGGAGGAGTACGAGTCGCCGAGGGCGACGTAACCGTCGGCGGCGGCCGAGGAGTTGGCCGAGGCCGGCTGGGCAACGCCCAGCGCGGCCACGGCGGCGAGGACCAGAGTGGATGCGGACGCCCAGAATCTCCGTACTGACATGGCTGTCAGCCCTCCGAAGTGTGGGGGGTGGGTGGGGGGTTGATTGAGCGCCACGTTTCTAGCAGCTATCGGTACCGGCCGGTAATAGCTACGGAAGAACTGGTCTGATATGCCCGAATGATCGTTCGGGCGCCGTAGCTCCGCGCGTAGATAAACCTCCGGCCGCACCCCGAATGGGTGGTGTGACGGCAGGAGGTCGGGTGTGGCCGCGCGGGGCGAGCGAGAGGCAGGCAGGGGGGAGGGAGAGGGCGCGCCGGGGGGGTCGCGGGGGTTTACGGGCGGCGCGCGGGGAGGGTGCGAGGAAGGGGGCGGGCGGCGCGCGAGCAGCGGGAGGGAGGCTACTCGGGTGGCCCTCCTGGTCGGCCCCTTCAAGCAGGCCCTCTAGGCAGGCCCTTTCGGGCGGCCTTTTCGGGCGGCCCTTTCAGATGGCCGTTTCGGGCGGCACCTTGGGGGCGGTGTCTTGGGGCAGAGCCCTGAGGTGACCCCTTCAGGTGGCCCCTGCGGTGGGTGCCCACAAACAGAAACGCCCTCTGCGGTGGCGATCCCACGAGGTGGGTGCTACCGCAGAGGGCGGTTGTCTTGGTCAATCCGAGGATCAGTTGTGGCCGAACCTCCGCTGCTTCCGGTGGGAGACCTGCTCTGAGATCGCGTGCACCGTCTCCTGAGCAGCCGTTGGCTGCGTCTGCTCCTTCGTCTCCGGAGCAGTGCTGCGTTCGTGGCCGCCGGTGCGGGCACCGCGGTTCTGCCGACTCTGCTTCTTGCCCACGATCGTGCCTCCTGTTGCGGATCTCGGACGATGGGCCATCACCAGACTCGCATGTGGGTAAGAAAGGTGCATTCCGGGTGGCGGTCGCCGAGTGCGACTCCCCACGACCACGCTCGGCTCCCGCCTGTCCCTCCAGGTCACTCGCTCACTCGTACTGGCGGCAGCGGCCGGGGAAGACGGTCCGTACGCGGGCTGCGACGAGGTCGAGAGCGGCGCGAGAGGTGCCGGCGTCGGGGGCGGTGTCGGGGTCGGACCCGAGCTCCAGGGCCAGTCCCTCGGTCAGGCAGTGGAGGTCCAGGGCGGCGAGGGCCGCATCGGTGTCGTGCGGGACCTCGCCGCACTCCTTCCCGTTGTGGACGGCCGTGGCGAGCATCGAGCGGATGAGTCGGCCCGTCTCGGCGTGGGCGCGGGCGAGCTGCGGACTGTCGACGGTGCGACCCAGGAAGGCCAGCACCACCCGGTGCGCCGAGCGGCGGCGAGGGTCCACCGGGAGCCACTCGGCGAGCCCTTCGATCACCACGTCGCGGATGGGCAGCCGCTGGCGCGTGGCGCGTTCGCCCAGCTCGGAGACCCGGTCGAGGGTCTTCTGTACGACGCGCTCGTGGGTGAACAGCAGCATCTCGTCCTTGGTCGAGAAGTAGTGCTGTACGTGGCCCACGGAGACGCCCGCCGTGGTGGCTGTCCGCGCCATGGTCACCCGGTCCAGGCCCTGCTCGGTGATCAATTCCTGTACGGCGTCGGCGACCTGAACGCGCCTGGCTTGGTGATCGACGACCTTCGGCATGCCGCCAGGGTATCCGCCGCCACCCTTGCGGGACGCTTAAACAATATGCTCATATTGTAAAAACGGACGCGAACGCGGGGGTGGTGCGTGACTACGAACATGGCTGTGGACATGGCGGCGACGGGCAGGGCGAAGCGGGGGCGCCGACGGCGGGCGGGGCTGGGGAAGCGGGTCCGGGCGGTGCTGCTCGTGGCGGGGGTGCTGGCGGGACTCGCCCCACCTGCCGTGGCGGCCGGAAGCCCGGGATTGCGGACGCCGGCGCCGGTGGGCGCGGCGCCCCGCGATGCGCCCGCCGACGATGCCGTGTCTACGGACGATGCCGCGTCCACAGACGATGCCGTGTCTACGGACGATGCCGCGTCCACAGACGATGCCGTGTCTACGGACGATGCCGTGTCTACGGACGATGCCGTGTCTACGGACGATGCCGCGTCCACAGACGATGCCGCGACCCTGTCGGAGATCGACGCGTTCGTCCGCGGCAGGCTCGACACGACGGGCACACCCGGCGCCGCGCTCGCCGTGATCGAGGGCG
This sequence comes from Streptomyces sp. NPDC127117, assembly GCF_042677325.1. Classification (NCBI taxonomy): domain Bacteria; kingdom Bacillati; phylum Actinomycetota; class Actinomycetes; order Kitasatosporales; family Streptomycetaceae; genus Streptomyces; species Streptomyces sp. NPDC127117. The sequence goes on along the minus strand of NZ_JBHXTM010000080.1, from coordinate 4,650 downwards.
GCCGGGTCGTGCACCGGCGCGGCTTCGGTGAGGACGGCCGGGGCCGGGCCGTCACACCGGAGACACCGTTCCTGTGGGGCTCGGTGTCGAAGCCGATCACCGGTCTCGCCGTGATGCAGCTCGTGGAGGCGGGCCGGGTGGACCTCGACGCACCCGTGCGGACCTACCTGCCCCGGTTCAGGCTGGCCGACCCGGATGCGTCCGCCCGCATCACCGTCCGGCACCTGCTTCTCAACACCAGCGGCATCCCCGCCTCCGCCGACGGCGAGATCGGCGACCGTTACGACAACGCGCCGGGCGCACTCGCCGACGCGGTCCGCGATCTCGCGCGGATCGCCCCCACCGCCCGGCCGGGTACGTCCTACGCGTACTCCAGCGCCGGTTACGCCGTACTCGGCGCGTTGGTCGAAGAGGTCTCGGGGCGGCCGTTCGGCAGCTACCTGCATGAGAGGGTCTTCGACCCGCTGGGCATGGAGCACGCCGTCGCCACCGAGCGGGACTTCGAGCGGGAACGGGTGGCGCCCGGCCACCGTTCCGTCTTCGGTGTTCCGGTGCGGTTCGACGCGCCCTACGACACCTCGGGCGTTCCCTTCGGTCATATGGGCGGCAGCCTGCGGGACTTGACCCGGTTCGTCCTTGCCGAGCTCGACGGCGGCAGGCTGGACGGACGGCGGGTGCTCTCGACGAAGGGCACGGCCGAGACCCAGCGCGGCCACGTCAAAAGCAGCGTGGGCCGTTACGGCCTGGGCTGGTCGGTCGGGACGCTCAAGGGCACCGGAGAGCGCATGGTCTGGAAGGGCGGAGCGCTGCCCGGCCACCACACCATGGTCGTCATGCTGCCCGACAGCGGCCGGGCCGTGATCGTCCTGCAGAACGCCTACCACCAGCTGCGCGCCCAGGAGCTCGGCGACGCGGCATTCGGGGCGGCGCAACTGCTGTCGGGAGTGACCGCGCGCACCACGCCGACGGACCCGCTCGCCGTCGTCCTGCCGTGGGGCCTGGCCGGTCTCGCCGCTGCGCTGCTGCTGTGCGTGGCTGCCCCGACCCTGCGCCGCCTGCCCGGACGGCGAGCGGCGGCCCGCGCCCGCTCCCGGCGCAGGATCGTACTGACCACCACTGTGTCGGTCGCCGTCGCGCTGACCCTCGCGGCGCTCCTGTGGTGGCTGCCCTCGACGCTGGGCGGCACCCCGGCGATGACACTGTTGTGGGCCCCCGACGTGGGCTGGGGCCTGGTGGCCGCCGTCGCGCTCGCCCTGCTGCTCGCCGCGGAGCGCACGGTGCTCGCGGCCCTGGACCTGCGGCGACAGCGGACCGCGCCGGATGCCTTGCGCGCCGACCCGGGCGCCTCCGGCACCGGCCCGGATGTCTTCCCCACCGCGCCGGGCGCCTCCCGCGCTGCTGGTGAGGGTCAGTGATTACGAGTGCCCCCGCTGCCCAGCGATCCGCAGGACCGCATCATCGCCCCTCCGCCCAGGCGGCACACGACGCGCTCGCGGCCCGGCCCTGGGCCGTGGAGACGGTCACGGCCGACGGGCCTCATCGGCCTGCTCGACGAATCGGCCCTATGGCCCGCACCGGCCGCCCGCGACACCTTCCCTCGCCAGGGGCTGAGCGCCCTCTCGACTGCCTGCTCGCCCAAGCCGCGCCCCGAACCCCTCACGAACCCACCGGAACCCCCGACCACCTCCCCCTGAGATGCGGCACATGGACATCGTGATCCCGCTCTTCGACCGCTTCGAACCCCTCGACGCGATCGGGCCGTACGAGATCCTGGCCCACGTCCCCGACGCCACCGTGCGCTTCGTCGCCCCCGTACCCGGCCTGGTTCAGGACGTACTGGGCGGACTGCCGGTGCACGTCCCGACCAGGTACTCCGAAGTCGAACACTGCGACGTCCTTCTGATCCCCGGCGGGGGAGGCGCCTGGACCATGGCCGACGACCCCGACTTCCTCGACTGGGTCCGCCACATCCACACCGGCACCCGCTTCACCACCTCGGTCTGCACCGGAGCCCTGGTACTCGGTGCGGCCGGCCTGCTGAACGGGCTGACCGCCACCAGTCACTGGGGTGTGATCGACGAACTGCAGGCGTACGGCGCCGTCTACACCCCCGAACGCGTCGTCCGCCAGGACCGGATCATCACCTCGGCCGGCGTTTCCTCGGGCATCGACATGGCGCTCCGGCTGGCCGCCCTGCTCAGCGACGACACCACGGCCCAGGCGATCCAGCTCTACACCGAGTACGACCCACAACCCCCGTACGACACAGGCTCAGTGGCCAAGGCCCCGGCCGAGGTCCTCGAACGGGCCCGCAACCTGGGATAGAGCCTGTCCGGCAGATCATGGCCGGGGTCGCCCGCAGAAGGCTCGGGCTCCTGGCCCGACCGGGGCGGAAGGCCGTCAGCGCTCCGCATCGCCGACGAAGTACCTCACGACGACGAGTACGCCGAGAATCCCCACCCCAAGAATTCCGAGAGCCGCCCAGCCCCCTCCGCCGTCCACCACCTGCCGCACACCTCCGGCAAGCCCGCCGACGGCCATGCAGATCCCGAGAACAAGCGTCCGCGAACTCTGCGGTCTCGGTCGGCGCCGCATCTCCGAACGGCCGCGCCCGCGAGGAGGCGGTCCCGCGGAGTGCGTCATTGCTGCCCAACCCTTTCCGACGCAACAAATCAGGCCCGGTACTGATCTCTCAGTACCGGACCTGACCTGGTATTTCTGGCTGTCGGGGTGGCGGGATTTGAACCCACGACCTCTTCGTCCCGAACGAAGCGCGCTGCCAAGCTGCGCTACACCCCGATCGCCGCCGGTGTCCCGGCGACATCGATTACTTTAGCCCACTCGCGCTCGCAGACGAAATCCGGTTTCTGCGCTGCCGGCGGGGGAAGGGCCGGGCTCCGGGACGGAGGGCTCAGTCCTGGGGGGTCAGGGTCAGGAGGGTCGCCTCGGGTGGGCAGGCGAAGCGGACCGGGGTGTAGCGGTTGGTGCCGCAGCCGGCGGAGACGTGGAGGTAGGCGCGGTGGTCGTCGACGGAGTGGGTGGAGAGGCCCTTGACCCGGTCCGTGTCCAGGTCGCAGTTGGTGACCAGGGCTCCGTAGAAGGGGATGCAGAGCTGGCCGCCGTGGGTGTGACCGGCCAGGATCAGGGGGTAGCCGTCCTGGGTGAAGGCGTCCAGGGAGCGCAGGTAGGGGGCGTGGACCACGCCGATGGAGAGGTCGGCGCCCGTCTCGGGGCCGCCGGACACCTCCGCGTAGCGGTCGCGCTTGATGTGCGGGTCGTCCAGGCCGGTGAAGGCGAGCTCCAGGCCGTCGATCTTGAGGCGGCCGCGGGTGTTGGACAGGCCCAGCCAGCCCGCCTCGTCGAAGGCGTCGCGCATCGGCTCCCAGGGGTTGTGGACGACGCCGACCGCGGGCGCGTTCCCGTTGAGACCGTGCTTGCCCCGGGCCTTTTCGAGGAGGTAGCGGGCGGGGTTGCGGAGCTTGGGGCCGTAGTAGTCGTTGGAGCCGAATACATACACCCCCGGGAACTCCATCAGCGGGCCGAGGGCGTCGAGCAGCTCGGGCACGGCCTCGGGGTCGGAGAGGTTGTCGCCGGTGTTCACGACGAAGTCCGGGCGCAGGCCGGCCAGCGACTGGAGCCAGGCGCGCTTCTTGCGCTGACCGCTCACCATGTGGATGTCGGAGACCTGAAGCACGCGCAACGGGCGTGCCCCGTGCGGGAGTACGGGAATGGCGACCCGTCGCAGGCGGAACGAGCGGGCCTCGAATCCGGCGGCGTAGGCGATGCCGGCTGCGCCGATCGCCGCGCCGACTGCCGTGACTTTCAGGGGTACTCCGTAGCGTGCGCGCATGCGTCCATCGTCGCAGACACCGTGCGGCCAGCAGAAAACCGGCGGGCGCCGGTCGCCCCGTACCTGCCACAATCAGCACATGACCACGCTCAAGTCCAAGCTCAAGGAAGACCTCACCACGGCCATGAAGGCGCGTGACGAGCTGACCTCGTCCACGCTCCGGCTGACACTCACCGCCATCACGAAGGAGGAGGTCAGCGGCAAGACGGCCCGCGAGCTCTCCGACGACGAGGTGCAGAAGGTGATCGCCAAGGAGGCGAAGAAGCGCCGTGAGGCGGCCGAGGCCTTCGCGCAGGGCGGCCGCACCGAGCAGGCCGAGCGTGAGAAGGCGGAGGGCGAGATTCTCGACGCGTACCTGCCGAAGCAGCTGAGCGACGACGAGCTGGGCGCGATCGTGGCGTCCGCCGTGGAGGAGGCCAGGGCCGCCGGGGCCGAGGGGCCGCGTGCGATGGGTGCCGTCATGAAGATCGTGAACCCGAAGGTGGCCGGGCGTGCGGACGGCGGCCGGGTGGCCGCCTCGGTGAAGAAGCTCCTCGCGGGCTGAGCCCAAACGGCAGGGGCCCCGAGCGACAGCGGTGGCCCCGAGTGGCAGGGGCGGCCCCGAGCGACAGGGGTAGCTCCGGGCGACTCGGTGGCCCCGTGCCACAGGGGTAGAGGGGCGCAGACATATATGAGGGTGGGGGGGGGGGGGCGGCGACACAGGCCGCCCCACCGTCGGGGCCGGGGTGGGGGGGGGGGGGGGGGGGCGGGGGGGGGGGGGCCCCTTCGGACGGTCCGGGGCCGGGGGCGGCAGCCTGGGC
>NZ_JBHXTM010000079.1:0-30704 GCF_042677325.1 Streptomyces sp. NPDC127117 | reverse complement strand
GCGTGGGCGTGGCCCTGGCTGCCGTATCCGATCACCGCGACCTTGCGGCCCTGGATGATGGACAGGTCGGCATCGTCGTCGTAGAACAGCTCGGCCACTGGGTTTCTCCTTGGTGTGCAGGTGTTGCGTCCCACCGTACGGCGGGGTGCGTCAGATACGTTTTCGGGTCTCGCCATACGAGCGGCGAGAGGGGTGGCGGCTACGCCGTACGGTCGAGGGCGCGCAGCGAACGGTCGGTGATCGAGCGCGCGCCGCGCCCTATGGCGATGGTGCCGGACTGGACCAGCTCCTTGATGCCGTACTGCTCCAGCATCTTGAGCATGGCCTCCAGCTTGTCGGCGCCGCCGGTCGCCTCGATCGTGACGGCCTCCGGGGAGACGTCCACGGTCTTGGCGCGGAACAGCTGGACGATCTCGACGATCTGGGAGCGGGTCTCGTTGTCGGCGCGGACCTTCACCAGGACGAGCTCTCGCTGGATCGCAGCGGACGGCTCGAGTTCGACGATCTTCAGGACGTTGACCAGCTTGTTGAGCTGCTTGGTGACCTGCTCCAGGGGCAGGTCCTCGACACTCACGACGATGGTGATGCGGGAGATGTCGGGGTGTTCGGTGGTGCCGACCGCGAGCGAGTCGATGTTGAAGCCGCGGCGGGAGAACAGGGCGGTGATCCGGGCGAGGACACCGGGCTTGTTCTCGACCAGGACGGAGAGCGTGTGCTTGGTGGACATGGAGTCGGTCTCTCTCTGTCTCTCAGTCGTCTTCGTTGTCGCCGAAGTCGGGACGGACCCCGCGGGCGGCCATGACCTCGTCGTTGGAGGTTCCGGCGGCGACCATCGGCCACACCATGGCGTCCTCGTGGACGATGAAGTCCACCACGACGGGGCGGTCGTTGATGGAGTTGGCCTCTTCGATGACCTTGTCCAGGTCGGCCGGGTCCTCGCAGCGGATCGCGTAGCAGCCCATGGCCTCGGACAGCTTGACGAAGTCCGGGACGCGGGTGCCCTTCGCCGGGACGCCCTCGGTGTCCGCGCCGGAGTGCAGCACCGTGTTGGAGTACCGCTGGTTGTAGAACAGGGTCTGCCACTGGCGGACCATCCCGAGCGCGCCGTTGTTGATGATCGCGACCTTGATCGGGATGTTGTTGAGCGCGCAGGTGGTGAGTTCCTGGTTGGTCATCTGGAAGCAGCCGTCGCCGTCGATCGCCCAGACGGTGCGGTCCGGCATGCCGGCCTTGGCGCCCATCGCGGCCGGGACCGCGTAGCCCATCGTTCCGGCGCCGCCGGAGTTCAGCCAGGTGGCGGGCTGCTCGTACTGGATGAAGTGCGAGGCCCACATCTGGTGCTGGCCGACGCCCGCCGCGAAGATCGTGCCCTCGGGGGCGAGCCGGCCGATCCGCTGGATGACCTGCTGCGGCGACAGGCTGCCGTCCTCGGGCAGGTCGTAGCCGAGCGGGTAGGTGTCGCGCCAGCGGTTGAGGTCCTTCCACCAGGCCTCGTAGTCGCCGACGTGGCCGTCGGTGTGCTCCGCCTGGACGGCCTGGACCAGGTCGGCCAGGACCTCGCGGGCGTCCCCGACGATCGGCACGTCGGCGACCCGGTTCTTGCCGATCTCGGCGGGGTCGATGTCGGCGTGGACGACCTTGGCGTACGGGGCGAAGCTGTCCAGCTTGCCGGTGACGCGGTCGTCGAAGCGGGCTCCGAGGGCGACGATCAGGTCGGCCTTCTGCAGCGCGGTGACGGCGGTGACCGCACCGTGCATGCCCGGCATTCCGACGTGCAGCGGGTGGCTGTCGGGGAATGCGCCGAGCGCCATCAGCGTGGTGGTGACGGGCGCTCCGGTGAGCTCTGCGAGGACCTTGAGTTCGGCGGTGGCCCCCGCCTTGATGACACCGCCGCCGACGTACAGCACCGGGCGCTTGGCCTGGGTGATCAGCTTGGCGGCCTCGCGGATCTGCTTGGCGTGCGGCTTGGTGACCGGGCGGTAGCCGGGCAGGTCCTGGGTCGGCGGCCAGCTGAACGTGGTCTGCGCCTGGAGCGCGTCCTTGGCGATGTCGACGAGGACGGGGCCCGGACGGCCGGTGGAGGCGATGTGGAAGGCCTCGGCGATCGTGTGCGGGATGTCCTCGGCCCTGGTGACCAGGAAGTTGTGCTTGGTGACCGGCATGGTGATGCCGCAGATGTCGGCTTCCTGGAAGGCGTCCGTCCCGATCGCCTTGGAGGCCACCTGGCCGGTGATCGCGACCAGCGGGACGGAGTCCATGTGGGCGTCGGCGATCGGGGTGACCAGGTTGGTGGCACCGGGGCCGGAGGTCGCCATGCAGACGCCGACCTTGCCGGTGGCCTGCGCGTAGCCGGTGGCGGCGTGTCCGGCGCCCTGCTCGTGGCGGACCAGGACGTGGCGGACCCGGGTGGAGTCCATCATCGGGTCGTACGCCGGAAGGATGGCGCCGCCGGGAATGCCGAATACCGTGTCGGCCCCCACCTCCTCAAGGGAGCGGATGAGGGACTGCGCGCCCGTGACGTGCTCAACGGTGGCGGGGGACGATCCGCCGTTACGGGCCCGCGGCTGGGGATGGTGGGCCCCGGTGGCCTGCTCGGTCATCGGCATTCTCTTCTCGAAGCTGAGGGTTTCTGCGGGTGTTTTGCAACAGTTTGCGTGGTGCCGGTGCAACAAAAAACCCCTCGTGCCGTGAGGCAAGCGAGGGGAGCGCGTCGGTGTGGTCTGCAGAGTGCCATCGTGGGACTCTGCTTCAGCCGACGCGCTTTCCAAGTACGAGAATTCGGGTGCGCATGGCAATGACCCTCTCTCCGACGCACTTGGCGTGTCAAGTGGGTGGGACGGGCGTCTCAGCATGTGAGCCGCTGAGGAGCGGAATCGAGCCGCCCGTCAGGACGGGCTGGGCCATGGCGCTGCCGGGCACCGGGAACTCGCCTCGGGCCAGTGCGCGGCGCAGCCGGTACTCGTCGAGCGGCCCGGAGAAGGCCATTCCCTGGCCGTGCGTACAGCCCATGGCACGCAGCGCGAGGACCTGCTCCGGTACGTCGACCCCGTCGGCCACGGACTGCATGCCGAGATCGCAGGCGATGCGCAGCAGGCCGCTGGTGATCTTGTGCAGCCGGGCGGACTCCACCACGCCCTCGACGAGACCGCGGTCCAGTTTCAGTACGTCGATGGGGAGGCGGCGCAGGGCGTTGATCGCGGCGTAGCCGCTGCCGAAACCGTCGAGCGCGATGCGGACGCCGATGCGGCGCAGGGCCACGAGACGCTGCTCCAGTTCGTCGAAGGAGATCCGGGGGTCGCTGTCGGCGACCTCGATCATCAGCGCCCCGGAGGGCAGTCCGTGCCGGGTGAGCAGTGCCTCCACGGAACCGAACGGCATGCCCTTGTCGAGGAGCCGACGGGCGGAGAGCCGCACGGCGACGGAGACCGGGTGTCCGGCCCTGGCCCGGTCGGCGGCCTGCTCGACGGCCTCTTCGAGGAGCCAGCGGCCCAGCTCGGCGGTGCGGTCGCTGTCCTCGGCGACGCGCAGGAACTCGGCCGGGGTGAACAGGATGCCCTGGGCGGACCGCCAGCGGGCCTGGGCGGCGACGGCGGCGACGGTACCGCTGGCGAGGTGCACGACGGGCTGGTGGAGCAGGGCGAACTCGCCGTCGCGCAGGGCGGTGCGCAGCCGGGTTGCCAGCTCGGAGCGGCGCACCACATCGGCCTGCATCTGCGGGGCGTACAGCTCGACGCGGTCCTTGCCGCCCGCCTTGGCGCGGTACATGGCGAGGTCGGCGTTGCGCATGAGGTCGCTGGGGGTGATGCCGGGTTCGGCGAAGGCGACCCCGATGGACGCGGCGACCCTGACCTCACCGGCGCCGATCCGGTAGGGCTGGGAGAGGGTGAGGCGCAGCCGGTCGGCGATCTCGTGGACCTGGCACTCCCGGGCGGGCTGGTCGCGGGTGCCGTCGCCGAGGATGATCGCCGCGAATTCGTCGCCGCCCAGGCGCGCGGCGGTGTCGCCGGACCGGACGGACTCGTGGAGGCGGCGGGCGGCCTGGATGAGGAGCTCGTCGCCCGCCTGGTGGCCGAGGCGGTCGTTGACCGCCTTGAAGCCGTCGAGGTCGATGAAGAGCACGGCGGTGCCGGAGTCGCCGGAGCGGCGGCCGCCGAGGGCCTGGCGGACCCGTTTGGTGAACAGGGCCCGGTTGGGCAGGTCGGTGAGCGGGTCGTGCTCGGCGTTGTGCTGCAACTGGGCCTGGAGGCGGACCCGTTCGGTCACGTCGCGGCTGTTGAGGATCAGCCCGCCCTGATGGCGGTTGACCGTGGACTCGACATTGAGCCAGTCCCCCGTACCGGATCTGAAGCGGCACTCGATCCGGGTGGTGGGCTCCTCGCTCGGCGGGGCGGCGAGGAACCGGCGCACTTCGTGGACCACCCGCCCCAGGTCGTCGGGGTGGATGATCGAGGCGAGCTCGGCGCCGACCAGCTCGTCGGCCTCGCGCCCGTACACCCCCGCGGCGGCGGGGCTCACGTAGCGCAGCACGCCGTTGGGGGCGGCGATCATGATCACGTCGCTGGAGCCCTGCACCAGGGAGCGGAAGTGGTTCTCCTTCTGCGCCAGTTCCTGGGTGAGGGCGATGTTGTCGACGAGCATGATGCCCTGCCGTACGACCAGCGCGAGCACCACCGTGCAGCCCGTGAGGATCACCACCCGGTCCACCCGGCGGCCCTCGACGGCGTTGTAGAGGATGCCGAGGGTGCAGACCGCGGCGGCGAGATAGGGCGTCAGCGCGGCCAGCGACCCCGCGATGGGGCGGCTGGTGGGCTGTGTGCTCCGGGGCGGGAAAGCGTTGTCCGCGGCCTTGTTGGCGCCCCAGGGGGCGTACGCAAGGAGCAGCGAGCCCGCGAACCAGCCCGCGTCCAGCATCTGGCCGGAGTGGTAGGTCTGGCGCAGCAGCGGTGAGGTGAACAGGGCGTCGGACAGGACCGTCAGGGCGAGTGCGGCGACGGCGGTGTTCACTGCGGAGCGGTTGACGTTGGAGCGCCGGAAGTGCAGCGCCAGCACCATGGAGACCAGCACGATGTCGAGCAGCGGATAGGCCAGCGCCAGGGCCGCGCGGGCCACACTGGCGCCCTCGGCGTCCACCAGCTGCGCGGTGTGGGCGAGGGCGAGGCTCCAGGAGAGCGTGAGCAGCGAGCCGCCGATCAGCCAGGAGTCCAGCGCGAGACAGAGCCAGCCGGCCCGGGTGACCGGGCGCTTGGCGAGGACCAGCAGCCCGACGATGGCGGGCGGGGCGAAGCAGAGGAAGAAGACGTCGGCGAGCGAGGGGGTGGGTACGGGGCGCCCGAGCACCACCTCGTACCAGCCCCAGACGGCGTTGCCGGCGGAGGCCATGAACGAGGAGAGCGCGAACAGCAGCCAGGCGGGCCGGAACCCGCCGGAGCCGGCCCGTGCGTACCGGTAGCAGGAGACGGCCGCGATCAGCGCCGCCGCGCTGAGGCCGAAGTCCCCCATGAAGAGGGCCAGTTGCGGCGAGCCCCAGCCGAGGACCGCTCCCACGGCGTATCCGGCCCAGACGACGCCGAGCAGGATCTGCCAGACCAGCGCGGACGCGCCGCCCACGGCCGACCTCCTGGAGAGGAGGGCCCCGAGGGCGTCGGCCGGCGCGCTCACCGGGGCGCCCCCGGTGTCGTCGGGTGCGCGCGCACCCGGCGTCCCGCCGGTCCCCGTCGGCTGCCCGGCGGTGTCGGATCGTGCACCCATCGGCCGTACATCGCCCGTCGCCCCCTCGCGTGTCGCGTCCTCCCCGGCGCCGTCCCTTCCACGGCGCAGCGCCCCTTTCGGGACGATACACCAGACTCGTCACGCAGGGACATAGTTCCTCTACTCTCCGTGACGACCTGGGAGTTCTCCGGAACGGTGCGCGACGAGGGGCCTGCGCAGCGTGGTCAGCCGGTGGTGCGTACCACGTTCTCCACCGGCTCCCCCGCGGCGAACCGGCTCAGCTGCCCGGCCAGCAACCGCTTGGCGCGCGGCAGGAAGGCCGACGTGCTGCCGCCCACGTGAGGAGTGATCAGGACGTTCGGAGCATGCCAAAGAGGGTGGCCGGCGGGCAGCGGTTCCGGGTCGGTGACGTCGAGGGCGGCCCGCAGCCGGCCGGACCGGAGTTCGATCAGCAGCGCCTCGGTGTCGACGACGCCGCCCCGGGCGACGTTCACGAGCAGCGCCCCGTCCGACATCGTGGCCAGGAACTTCGCGTCGACCAGCCCCTGCGTGGACGGGTTCAGCGGGGTGGACAGCACCACGACATCGGCCTCGGGCAGCAGCGCGGGCAGATCGTCGAGCGCGTGCACGGGGCCGCGTGCGGTTGTCCGCGCGGAGCGCGCGACGCGCACCACCCGCGCGCACTCGAAGGGCGCGAGCCGGTCCTCGATGGCGGCGCCGATGGATCCGTACCCCACGATCAGCACGGACTTGTCGGCGAGCGCGGGGTAGAAGCCGGACCGCCACTCCTCCTTGTCCTGGCCGTGGACGAAGCCGGGAACGCCCCGCAGGGAGGCGAGGATCAAGGTGAGGGTGAGTTCCGCGGTGGACGCCTCGTGGACCCCCTTGGCATTGCAGACCAGCGCCCCGGCCGGCAGCAGGCCGAGCGCGGGCTCGACGTGGTCGATGCCCGCGGAGAGTGTCTGCACGACCCGGACGGACGTCATGCCGGCCAGCGGCCGGACCGCGACGGCGGCGCCCTTCATGTACGGCACGACGTAGAAGGCGCAGTCGGCCGGGTCGGCGGGGTAGTCCGGTCCGCCGTCCCAGAGCCGGTAGTTGAGCCCTTCGGGGAGCCCTGGCACCTCGTCGGCCGGGAACGGCAGCCACACGTCGGGCGTCTTCGTCACGTCGGGAGTGTTCGTCGAAGTCATGGTCAGGAGGCTAAACGCCGGAGGCCGTGCACGGCCGGGCGGGCGGCAGAGGTTACTTTGGGGTGCGGTGCGGTCCCGCGAGGCGGGGCATGGGCCCGGTTCGGCGGCGGGCCTGGGGAGGGTCGGGGAGTTGGAGCGCAGGAGTCTCGGTGCGGCGGCGCTCGCCGTGGGGGCGGTCGGTCTCGGCTGTATGCCGATGAGCTGGGCGTACAGCGCCTCGCAGCAACGCGGTGACCGTGCGTTGCGTACGGTGCACGCCGCGCTCGACGCGGGTGTCCAACTGCTCGACACGGCCGACATGTACGGCCCTTTCACCAATGAGCTGCTGGTGGGGCGGGCGTTGAAGGGCCGCAGGTCGGACGCGTTCGTCTCCACCAAGTGCGGACTGCTGGTGGGCGACCAGCACATCGTGGCCAACGGCCGTCCCGGCTATGTGCGACGGGCCTGCGACGCCTCGCTGCGCCGGCTCCAGACCGATGTGATCGATCTGTACCAGCTGCACCGGGCCGACCCCGAGGTGCCGGTCGAGGAGACCTGGGGCGCGATGGCGGAACTGGTGACGGCGGGGAAGGTGCGGGCGCTCGGGCTCTGCGCCATCGGGGCGCGGGCCTCACGCCGGCCGGGGTCGCGGATGTACGACGAAACGATCCGTCAGCTGGACCGGGTGCAGCAGGTCTTCCCGGTGAGCGCGGTGCAGGCGGAGCTCTCGGTCTGGTCGCCGGAGGCGCTGGAGTCCTTGCTTCCGTGGTGTTCGGCGCGGGGTGTGGGGCTGCTGGCGGCGATGCCGCTGGGGAGCGGCTATCTGACCGGCACGCTGACGCCGGGGCAGGGTTTCGAGCCGGACGATCTGCGGGCCCGGCACCCCCGGTTCACGGCGGAGATGATGGCGGCGAACCAGCCGGTGGTGGTCGGTCTGCGGCGGATCGCCGAGCGGCACGGGGCGAGTGCCGCGCAGGTGGCGCTGGCCTGGGTGCTGCGGCAGGGGCCGCACGTGGTGCCGGTGCCGGGAACCAAACGGGAGCGGTGGGCGGTGGAGAACGCGGGGGCTGCCGGGCTGGACCTGACCGCGCGTGACCTGGCGGAGATCGCCGCGCTGCCCGGTGCGCAGGGGTCGTGGGACTGAGATCCGCCCTCGCGGGTGCGCGCCGGGCGGCAGAATCGGCGGGCATCGGGAACCCCGGGGCGGGGCCGCGGTGTAAGAACAGTAGTCAGGTGGCCGTCGAAGGGATCGGTGCTGTGCGCGGTGTTCTGTTCGGATCTGTACGAGGCCCCGCCGGGCCGCGGGGCGGGGGCCTGCGCCGCGGGACGGTGGCCGCGCTGGCGGCCGGCTCGCTGGTGCTGACCGCGGGGTGTTCCTCGGCCGACGGCTCCGGCAGCACGGCGGGCGCCGGGCGGACGCCGTCGGCAGCGAGCGCTTCCCCCACGGCCCCGGACCGGCCGGCCTCCCCGTCCGCCTCGCCCGCCCTGCCGCCCGTCAAGGGCTCGGTGAAGGTGGTGTCGACGCTCACCGAGGGCCTGGAGTCGCCCTGGGGACTGGCGGAGCTGCCGGACGGCGATCTGCTGGTCTCCTCCCGTGACAAGGGCACGATCACCCGGATCGACGCGAAGACCGGCGGGAAGACCCTGCTGGGGGCGGTGCCCGGGGTGTCGCCCGCCGGTGAGGGCGGACTGCTGGGGATCGCGGTCTCCCCCACGTACGGCGCGGACCACATGGTGTACGCGTATTTCACGACCGAGTCCGACAACCGCATCGCCCGCATGCAGTACGACGAGAACGGCACGACGCCCGGCCGGCTGCTGGGCGCGCCCGACACGATCCTGCGCGGCATCCCCAAGGGGTCGATCCACAACGGCGGGCGGATCGCCTTCGGCCCGGACCACATGCTGTACGCGGGCACCGGGGAGACGGGCGACGACGGCCTCGCGCAGGACAAGAAGTCGCTGGCCGGCAAGATCCTGCGGATGACCCCGGACGGGCAGCCGCTGCACGGCAACCCGGAGGCCGACTCCGTGGTGTATTCGTACGGGCACCGCAATGTGCAGGGGCTGGCCTGGGACGGGCAGAAGCAGCTGTGGGCGTCCGAATTCGGCCAGGACACCCGGGACGAGCTGAACCGGATCGTGCCGGGCGGGAACTACGGCTGGCCGGAGGCCGAGGGCAGGGCGGGGAAGAAGGGCTTCATCGATCCCGTGGCACAGTGGAAGACGTCCGAGGCGTCCCCGAGCGGGATCGCCTTCGCCAAGGGTTCGATCTGGATGGCGGGCCTGCGCGGTGAGCGGCTCTGGCGGATTCCGCTGTCCGGCAATGGCGCCAAGGAACCTCTGGCGGCCCCCCAGTCGTTCCTGCGGGGGAAGTACGGCCGTCTGCGCACCGTGCTCGCCGCGGGCGGCGACAAGCTCTGGCTGGTCACGAGCAATACGGACACCCGCGGCACCCCGAAGCCGGGAGACGACAGGATCCTGGTGCTGGCGGTGCGGTAGCGGCTACAGCAGGTGAAAGGGCGTGCGGCCGGTGTTCAACTTCTTCGAGGAACTCTTCGCACCCGGCCGCAAGCATGCCTCCGACGAACAGAAGCGGCTGGAGCTGACCCGGGTGGATCTCGGCGTCGGTGACCCGGGGCGCGGCCCGATAGACCTGGCCTCCGGGAAGGTGGTCGTCCGGGCCTCCGGCGCGGGCGGGAACACGAGCGCCGTTGCCGATCAGACGGATCAGGCCGATCAGGCCGATCACGCCGATCAGGCCGATCAGGCCGATCAGGCCGATCAGGCCGATCAGGCCGATCAAGGGTCAGCCGGGGCCACGGCAGCAGAGGGCGCGGACGCGGGCGGGGACGGCGCGCGGTCCTGAGTGAGCGGGGCGGGCCCGGATCGCCCCCTCCCCGTCAGCTGTCGCCGCGATCCGGGTAGAGGCGGAGCCGGTGGGCGAGGGCGGCCGCCTCGCCCCGGCTGGAGACGCCGAGCTTGGCCAGAATGCTGGAGACGTGCACGCTCGCCGTCTTGGGCGAGATGTAGAGCTGCTCGGCGATCCTGCGGTTGGTGTGGCCCTCCGCGACCAGCCGGTGCACATCCTGTTCGCGGCGGGTCAGCCCGAAGGACTCCACCGCGGAGGCGGCCGCCTCGCGCAGCCGGTCCTCGACACGCTCCGGGTCCGCCGCGTCGCCGCCGGTGCCTTCGTGGTCCGGGACGGTGACGGCGGGCGGGAGTTCGGGGGTGGCACCGCGGTCCGGGGCGGCAAGGGTGATGCGGGCGCGGCCTGCCAGCAGCTCGATGGTCTCGGTCAGCGGGCGGGCGCCGAGCCGCACGGCGGTGCGGTGGGCCCCGCGCAGCAGCGTGGTGGCGGCGGGCCGGTCGCCCGAGGCGATGAGGAGGGCCTCGGCCCAGCGGTGGTGGATCCGGGCCAGCTCGTACGGGCGGTGCAGCGGCGCGAAGGCGGCGGCCGCGCGGGACCAGTGGGCGGGGGTGTCGATGCCCTCCGCCCTGGCCAGCTCGGCGTCGACGAGGAGACCGTGGGCGGCCCAGACCGGGACCAGCATCGGCAGCCGCTTCAGGTGGGCGCGGATGGCCGCCAGGATCGCCGGCCGGCCGGGGTCGGCGGCGGGCAGGCCCCTGGCGTCGGCCTCGGCCGCGGCGGCGACATGGAGCAGCGGCAGCGCGTACCGCTGGGTGCCGGGCGGGAAGCCCTGTTCCGACCGGGCCTCGAACTCGGCCCGCGCCTCGGCGAGCCTGC
Organism: Streptomyces sp. NPDC127117; assembly: GCF_042677325.1. Taxonomy (NCBI): domain Bacteria; kingdom Bacillati; phylum Actinomycetota; class Actinomycetes; order Kitasatosporales; family Streptomycetaceae; genus Streptomyces; species Streptomyces sp. NPDC127117. Next base: position 20,075 of record NZ_JBHXTM010000079.1, on the reverse strand, counting down.
CCTGCTGCGCGGCGAGGGCGATGGCGTGGCGTGCGGGGTCGATGACGTGCTGGGGCTGCGGGTCTCGGGAGCCGAAGCAGCTTCGGGTCAGGGCGAGTTGGATCTCCGCCTCGGCCAGGTCGCCCTGCGCGAGGGCGAGTTCGGTGCGGCGGGAGGCCACCAGCCCCTGGGCCTTGCCGTACCGGGCGGCGCGGGCCGCCGCGTCGGTGGTGGCCCGGCTCTCGTCCCAGTGCCCCAGGGAGAACAGCGAGGTCGCCCGGTTGCAGCGGACCCATGCCTCCATGTCGGCGATGCCGTGGCTGAGGCTGATCGCGATGCCGTGGTCCGCGGCGGTCACGGCCTCCAGGGAGCGGCCCATGGATTCGAGGGTGGAGGGGAGGTTGATCCCGGCCCGGCTCATGATGCCGACCAGGTGCAGTTCGTCGGCGCGGTCGCGGACGGCGTACATCTCGGCGATGCCCTCGTCGACCCCGCCCGCCTCGGCGGTGAGCCAGCCGCGGGTGAGCCGGGCGTGCAGCTCGATGTACTCGTCGCCGACGAGCCTGGCGTACTCCACCGCCCGGTCGGTGGCGAGCAGGGTCTCGGCGCCCGGGCGGTGCAGGGCGCCCCAGCCCGCCACGCTCATCAGGACGTCGGCGTGCACGGCGGACGGGGGCAGGCCGCGGACGAGTTCCTGGGCGGTGGCCAGTTCCTCGCGGCCGTCGCCCCGGGTGAGGTCCTGCACCAGCCGGGAGCGCTGAACCCAGAACCAGGCGGCGCGCAACGGGTCGTCCTCGCCCTCCAGTACCCGCATGGCCTTCTTGGCGATGGCCAGGGCGCGTTCGCGTTCCCCGCCGAACCGGGCGGCGACGGTGGCCTCGGCCATCAGGTCGAGGTAGCGCAGCGGGGTGGTGTCGGGGTCGCAGCCGCAGGCCGGGTAGCTCTCGGCGTAGTCGATGGGCCGCAGGGTGCGGCGTACGTCGTCGGGGGCGTCGTCCCACAGCTCCATCGCCCGTTCCAGCAGGCGGAGTTGTTCGGAGAACGCGTAGCGGCGGCGGGCCTCGACGGAGGCCCTGAGCACGGCGGGCAGGGCCTTGGCCGCGTCGTGTGCGCCGTACCAGTAGCTGGCGAGGCGGGTGGCGCGCTCCCCGGCGCGGACGAGGGTGGGGTCGGCCTCCAGGGCCTCGGCGTAGCGCCGGTTGAGCCGGGAGCGTTCGCCCGGCAGCAGGTCGTCGCTGACGGCCTCGCGGACCAGGGAGTGCCGGAAGCGGTAGCCGTTGCCCTCCGGGGTGGCGAGCAGCAGGTTGGCGCCGACGGCCGCCCGCAGTGCCTCGATGAGTTCGTCCTCGGTCAGCCGGGCGACCGCGGCCAGCAGTTCGTACTCCACGGTGGAGCCGCCCTCGGCGACGATCCGGGCGATCTTCTGCGCGTCGTCGGGGAGCGCTTCGACGCGTACGAGGAGGAGGTCGCGCAGCGAGTCGGAGAGCCGGGAGTGGTCGCCGCTCTCCAGGCTGCGGGCGAGCTCCTCGACGAAGAAGGCGTTGCCGTCGGAGCGTTCGAAGATCTCGTCGACGAGGGTGGCCTCGGGGGTGGCGGCGAGGATGCCGGTGAGCTGGCGGCGGACCTCGGCGCGGTTGAAGCGGGCGAGCTCGATCCGGTGGACGGTGCGCAGCCGGTCCAGTTCGGCGAGCAGGGGGCGCAGCGGGTGGCGGCGGTGGATGTCGTCGGAGCGGTAGGTGCCGATCACGACGAGGCGGCCGTCGCGCACGGCGCGGAAGAGGTAGGCGAGGAGGTGGCGGGTGGAGGCGTCGGCCCAGTGCAGGTCTTCGAGGACGAGGACGACGGGGCGCCCGGCGGAGATGCGTTCCAGGAGTCCGGCGGTGAGCTCGAAGAGCCGGGCGGTGCTGTGCTCGTCGGTCGCGTCCCGGTCCGCCTCGCCGAGTTCGGGAAGAAGCCGGGCCAGCTCGCCCTCCTGTCCGGCGCAGGCGGCGGCGACCTCGGCGGGCAGGGTGCGGCGAAGGGCCCTCAGCGCGGTGGAGAACGGGGCGTAGGGCAGGCCGTCGGCACCGATCTCGACGCAGCCGCCGACCGCGACGACCGCGTCGCGGCGTACCGCCGCCGCGAGGAACTCCTCGACCAGCCGGGTCTTGCCGACCCCCGCCTCGCCACCGATGAGCAGCGCCTGCGGTTCGCCGGGGGTGTCCGCCCCGTCCGGGCCGCCGCCCTGCGCGCAGGCGCGGCCGAGCGCATCGACGAGCGAGGCGAACTCGCCCTCGCGGCCGACGAACACGGGACTGACGGACCTGGTCTCCACGCCGCCGAGCATCGCATACGGGTCCGGGCACACAGATCCCGGAGCCGGACGGCCGGCCAGCGCTCGGCCGGGCACCGGCTCGCCGGGCACCGCTCGGCCGGGCACCGATTCGGCGGGCACCAGTTCGCCGGTCACCGGATTCATCGGGCGTCGTCGCACGGCCTTCACGCGGCGTGGACGAATCGCTTCCGGTCGGTACTCACCGACCCCTCGGTCTCCTTGTGCCCGGAGTTCCGGGCGGCCCGGCGGGCGGCCCGGCGGGCGCGAAGGGCCTCTTGGACGAGCCGGTCCCGCTCGGCCCGCCGGCGCAGTTCGGCGGCGCGCAGCTCGTGCAGTCGGTACGCGTACATGTGCTTCTCCCTTGGGACGACGGCCCGTTCGGGCCGGGGGCGGCAGGGTTTCTCTGCCGTGCCCCGACTGTCGTCTCCCAGGGGGTGCCGCCACATCGGGCAAGATCCGCATCTTCGCGGGGCGGGGTGCCCTAGGGTCTTTCGGCGGATGCCCTACGGGACGGTCCCCGGCGGGACGGTCCCCGGGCCGTCGTGCCTATTGGGCGGCGGTCGCGGTCGGCAGGGGCACGATGAGGTCGAAGTACATGCCGACGGAGATCAGCAGGCCGAGGACGCCGAGCGCGATGCCGGCGGTCGCGACGGCGCGGACCCAGCCGGGCTGCGGTTGCGCGGAGGGAGCGCCGAAGGCCGGGCGGACCAGGGCGAAGATGCCGACCAGCAGGGCCAGCAGCGCGAAGAGTCCGTTGACCAGGGCGGTGGAGTGCCAGGCGTCGCCGTAGATCTCGGAGATCTGCTGGGCCGCGGTGCCGCCTCCCGAGGTCTTGATCTGGCCGATCAGGGTCTCGCGCTCGGCGGCGACCTTGCCGGTCCAGGACCCGGTGAGCGCGACGACACCGAGACCGGCCGCGACCACGGCGGCGGCGGCCGCCCCGAGGCCGGAGGGCTCCTCGGCCGAGTCGTCGTCGAGGCCGTCCAGGTCCAGGTCCTCGTCCTCGGCCCCGTCCTCCGTGAGCGCTTCCCCGGTGGCCTTGTCCAGGTCGTACGAGGCTTCCTCGGCCGTGGCCTTCTTGGTCACGGTCTCCTCGGCATCGGACGTATCTGCTGCATCTGCTGCATCGGCTGCTGCGAATGCTTCGGGGTCGGCGGGAGCGGTGGGGTTCGTGGGGGTCCTGGGGTTCATGTTGCGCACGCTAGGCGGCCCGTATGAGAACCCTCTTAACGAACGCTCCGCGCGACCGCGCCATGGGTGGGCCCCGGCCCCGGCGAGCGTTCGCCCGCCGGGGCCGGGGCCGGGGCCATTGCCGAGCCGTTGTCCTCCGCGTCAGCTCTTCGCCTCGAAGGAGTCCTGGAGGCGGGGTACGTAGTCGGCGACAGCGGGCGCCCAGCAGCCGTAGTTGTGGCCGCCGTCGCAGGTGGGGGACAGCGCCGACCCGTCGCCGTAGTCGACCAGGCGGCCGGGCAGACCGAGCGTGTCCATGCGGGACTTGACGTTCCTGGCGGCGATCGCGGTGAAGTGGTCGATCACGTCGTTGTCGCCGGTGTAGAGCGTGACCTCGGCACCGGCGAGCTTGGCCAGGTTGGCCGGGGCGGCGGGGTCGACCGCCTTCCAGATCCGGTCCGCGTTCAGGACCGGGTAGGGGGAGCCGAAGATCGCGTCGCTGTCGACGGTGGGACCGTAACCGGTGCACTGGCCGGTCCCGGACGGGGTGGAGGTGCTCACGGCGCACCAGGCGCCCGTGACGTTCAGTTCCGTGGCCAGGACCGCCGCACGGACCTCCGCCATGCCGAAGTCGATGCCGCCGGACAGCGAGGCGACGTGGCCGAAGAGATCGGGCCGGGCCTCGCCGTAGTGCAGGGCGCCGAACCCGCCCATCGACAGCCCGACGACGGCCCGGTGGTCCTTGTCGGCGATGGTGCGCAGATTGGCGTCGATGAAGGGGACGACCTGCTTCAGGTGGAAGGTCTCCCAGTTCGCGGCGCCCTCGGCGGTGTTCTGCATGAGCCAGTCGGCGTACCAGCCCTTGCGGCCGCCGTCCGGCACGACGGTGATCATCGAGTCCGAACGCAGCGCCGGGACGGCCGCGGCGTCGTCCGGGTTTCCGGGCCCGCCGTGCAGGAAGTACGTCACCGGCCAGCGCTTGCCGGGCTCGGTCCGGTAGCCGCTGGGCAGGAAGATGCGGATCTTGTGCGGCCCCGCGACCTGCGGGGTGGTCACGGTGATCGTGAAGTCGGTGTCCGAGTGCACTTGGGTGCCCCCGGCGACCTGGGTCAGGCCGAATCCGTCGGACAGCACCGGAGGGGCGGAGCCCTCGGCGTGCGCGAGCGGCGCCGCGAGTGTGGCGGTCATGGTCAGCGCGGCGGCGGCGACGGCCGTCCGCGTACGGATCCGCCAGGCGGTCCGCGGTGTTCTCATCGGGTGTCCTCTCCGAGGGCGGTCGGCCCCCGCTTCGGGGGAAGGTCCCGGCCCGGCGGCCGGGCCGGGTGTCGGCCCGGCCGCCGGGAGAGCCCCTCCGGTCGCGGTCCTCAGAGCGCGCAGAACGCGTCCGTCATGGCCTTGCCCGTGTGGGTCTGCCCCGGTGTACCGGCGAGCAGATGGAACTCGTTGTTCGTGTGCAGCACCTGCTCGGTGCCGTCCTCGCTGCTCAGCCACTCGCTGAAGTAGCCGAGCACCGCGCCGTTGTGTCCCCAGGCCCACTTCCCGCAGGACAGCTTCAGGTGCTCGATGCCCAGCCCGTAGCCGACGTCGGCGGTCACGGGGACGGTGGTCTTGAGCTCGGCCATCTGCGCGGGCTCAAGGAGCTTCCCGGTCATCAGCGCCCGGGAGAACGCGGCCAGGTCGTCCATGGTCGACACCATGGCACCGGCGCTCCCGGTGACCTGCACATTGGAGACCGTGCCGTCATCGATGAGGATCGCCCGGATCACGTAGCCGTTGAGGTAGTTGCCGTAGAGCGCGGGGTCGGAGGTGGGGAAGCTGGTGTCGCTCAGACCGAGCGGCTCGATGATGCGCCGCTGGACCTCCGCGGCCGGTTCCGAACCGGTGACGGCCTTGATCACCATGCCCGCGAGCACGTAGTTGGTATTGGAGTAGCCGAACTTCTCCCCCGGTGCGGACGCCGGCGCGCGCATGCCGAGGGCGACGTTGACCAGGGTCTGCGGCGGGAAAACCTCCCTCGGGTTGGTGTTGAGGAAGTACGGTCCGTTGATCTGCAGGGAGCCGAGGTAGTCGGGCAGGCCCGAGGTGTGGTTGAGCAGCTGACGGATCGTGATCTTCGAGCCGTCGTAGCCGTTGGCGGCGACCGCCCCCGGCAGCCACTTGGCGACGGTGTCGTCCAGCGAGAGCCGCTTCTCGCCCTCCAGTTGGAGCAGCACGGTGGAGATGAACGCCTTGGTGTTGCTGCCGATCCGGAACTTCGCCTTCGGGTCCGCGGGCACCTTGGTCGCGCGGTTGCCGACTCCCGCATGTACGTACTGGGCGGTGTCGCCCTTCCGGACCATGCCGATCACGCCCGGGTACCCGTCGGCGACCCCCTGCTGGGCCCCGGCCTGCAGTATCTCGGCCGGGGTCTGGGCGGCGGCCGAGGAGCCGGTGGCCGGGGCGGCGGCCGAGGAGCCGGTGGCCGCGGCTGCGTTCGCCGTGCCGGCGGCGGTCAGCAGGAGGCAGGTCAGGCCGGCCACCGGCAGCAGCCGGCGCCGGTGGCGGCGCTTTTGTGCCGGCGAGGGCTGCTGCCCGGCCGCACCTTCGGCGTCCGGGTTCTCCCTGTTCATCGCGATGTCTGCCCCGAAAACATCGAGCACGCTCATTCTCTTTACCGTCCCTTTCGGTTGGATGGCCGTTCCGGTTGTGCGGTCGAATTCAGGTCGCTTCTCAGTGCCGGCAGGAGACGACGACGATCAGCACCAGGAGGGCGATTCCCGCCACTTGAAGAAATCCGAAACCGCCCTCCGGGTTCTTCCGATTGGTCTCCACATGGCCACCGGCGGGAATTCCGGGATGCTGCTTGAGGTAGTGGTCCAACTGACGCTGCGCACCCTGGGACTCACCGAGCCACGGCGTCTTGAAACCGCACTCGCCGCACCAGAATCGATAGGCCATGTCAACTCCTCATTGGTCGTTGCAGGAGAAAGCCATGAGAGGCGGTTCCGGCCCGGCGCCGGGGTCCGTTCGTCCCCGGCGCCGGCCGCTTCTCCGATGCCCTGCACAGTGCGCCGCCCCGTGTCGGCGCTCCGGCCGGGCACCACTTGATCGTGGCGTTCGCGCTGCTCGCAGGACAGGACAGCCGACCGGCCATATATGACCGGTCGTCACGATAGGCTCATCGCCGGCCGCGCTCGGTGGTGGAGGGGATGGCGAAGTGGCGGATCAGCTCGGCACGTTGTTGCGTCGACTGCGCAAGCGGTCGGGGCTGACGCAGGAGCAGCTGGAGGCACGTTCCGGGGTGAGCGTGCGTACGATCCGCAGACTGGAGACGGGCAGATCCAGCGATCACCGGCTGGGTACGGTGAACCTGCTGGCGGACGCTCTGGAGGCCGGGCCGGAGGACCGTCAGCGGCTCGCGGCCACACTCGCGGGATCGACGACGGAACTCGCCGTATCCGTTCCCGGGACCATTCCTGAGACATTTCCCGAATCCGTTCGGGAGCGCGCACCCGCCGCTGAGCCCGCACCAGATCCTGCTCCCGCCCCCATATCCATTCCCGCGCAGAGTTCCCGCCCGAAGGAGAACGGAACCCGCACCCGGCTCCCGATTCACAGTGATCTCGCCGACGCCGCAACGGAATTGGCGAAGGAGATCAGGCGTCGCTGGCAGCGCGAGGAGGAACACCGCCGGGTCCACGACCCGTTTCCGCTTCCCGTGCGCTGGCAGGACGCCCCCGAATCCCTGACCGACCATTCGGAGAACATCCAGCGTCTGCCGCCCGGCGCGATTTCGCAGGAAATGGACCTGAGCGGCGATCTGGGCAGCGTGGCCGAGGTCTACCGGCGGATTCTGTCCGGGCGGCTGGTGGTGCTCGGCCGGGCAGGTTCCGGCAAGTCGATCCTGACGATCAGGTTCGTCCTGGACCAGCTGGAAGCCCGGGAGCCGCACGACCGGGTGCCGGTGATCTTCAGCCTCGGGTCCTGGGATCCCACGGCCATCGCGTTACGGGACTGGCTGATCGACCTCCTGGTCCGCGACCATCCGCATCTCACCCGCAGGGCCCCCGACGGGTCGACGCTGGCCGCCGCACTGGTCGACGCCGATCTCGTACTGCCGGTCCTGGACGGCTTCGACGAGATCGCGGAAGGTCTGCGGAGCACCGCGCTGGAAACGCTGAACGCCACCTCGCTCCCGCTCGTGCTGACCAGCCGGCGCGGCGAGTTCGCCGAGGCGGTCGAGGAGACGGGTACCCCGCTGGTGTGGGCCGCCGGTCTGGAACTCACCGATCTCACCCTCGACGACCTCGCCGCCTACCTGCCGCGGACGGCCCGCCCGGTCCCTCGCGGCGACGGCGGTAGCGGGGCGGTGTGGAACCCCGTCCTGGCACGGCTGCGCGCCGGGGAGAGCGGCGCGGACACCCCGCTGGCCAGGGTGCTGAGCACCCCACTCATGATCATTCTGGCTCGGACGATGTACAGCGGGACGCCCGGCAGGGATCCGGCCGAACTGCTGGACACCGAGCGGTTCCCCGACGAGAACTCCCTGGAGGAACACCTGCTGGCGGGTTTCGTGCCGACGGTCTACCGCCACCGCGTCGCCGAGCGGAGCGCCGTGGGCCGCCCGGAGCGGCACCGGGATCCGGAGCGCGCCGAGCACTGGCTCGGCTACCTCGCCCACCATCTGGCCCGGCTCGACCGCGACCAGCAGGACCTCGCCTGGTGGCGGATCGGCGATTCGCTGCGGCTGTCCACGCGCCTGCTGTCGGTGGTGGTGTCGTCGGCGCTCTGCGTCGCTTTCGCCGAGTGGTTCGTCAATCTGATCAACCTGCCGTTTCCCATCGGCGAAGCGCTGCTGCTGGGCGGTTCGCTGGGGATTGCCGCCGGCCTCGCCTTCGGGTGCGTCCACGCGATCCTGGCCCGGTTCGGCACCGCGGCCTTCGAACCGGCCCATGTGCGGCTACGGCTGCCCGGTGCGGGCACCGGCATCGGCCACAGACCGGTCCGCACCTTCACCGCCCGGTTCGGCGCCGTTCTGCTGGGGGGATTCGTGATGGGCGTCGGGTGCGCGTCCGCCCTCGCCCTCCAGCGCTGGCTGTACTACGGGATTCCGCTCGCCGACGATGTGGTGATCAAGGGCACGCTGATCAACATGCTGGTCCTCGGGCTGATCTTCGGGGCGGGCGCCGGACTCGTCTTCGGGCTCATGGCCGCGTTCGAAGCACCGCTGGACGTCACCTCGGCGGCCACCCCGGTCGGCCTGCTGGTCTCGAACCGGGCGACGGTGGCCCGGCAGGTCCTCGTCCTGGTGCCGATGCTCACCCTCGCGATCACGCTCGGCGGATTCCTGATCACCGATCTGCTCCAGGGGGTGCTCGGAACGCTGAACTGGCGGCTGTCGGACGGGCTGGCCATCGGCACCGTCGGCGGGCTCGGGGGCGCGTGCTCGTACGCGCTCTCGTTCACCGCCTGGGGACGGTGGCTGGTCCTGTCGCGCGTCTGGCTGCCCCTGACCGGCAAGCTGCCCTGGGACACGGTGGCCTTCCTGGACGACGCCTACCGCAGGGGCGTGCTGCGCCAGACCGGCGCGGTGTACCAGTTCCGCCACATCCGGCTCCAGCACCACCTCGCCCGCTCGTACCGCGAGCGCCAGAGCAAGTACGCACCGGCCCGGTTCGGTCCCGGGGCATAAGTGCCGGCACGGCCGTCGCTCAGTCCTTCCGTGCCCGCCACTCCCTGGCAAGCACCGACCAGATCTCCGAGTCGTGCCGCTCGCCGCGGTACAGGTAGTTCTCGCGCAGCACCCCGTCGCGCGTCATGCCGAGCCGCTTCGCCACGGCGATGCTGGCGGTGTTCGCGGCGGACGCGTCCCACTCCACGCGGTGCATGCCGCGCTCGTACACCGCCCAGTCGATCAGCTTCCGGGCCGCCCGGGTGATCAGTCCGCGCCCCTCGCCCGCCGGCTCCAGCCAGCAGCCGAGCTCGCAGTTCCCGGACTCCGCGTCGAAGATCCGGAACATGACGCCGCCGACGAGCGTGCCGTCCAGCCAGATGCCGTACATCCGCCCGGCGTCCGCCGCCTGCTTCTCCGCGTACCGCCGCAGCAGCTCCCGCGCCGAGTCCAGGTCGGTGGCGAAGGAGGCGAAGGGGATCCACGGATCGACGAGCGCGCGGGCCCGGTCCATGTGGTCGAGGAACTCCTGCGCCTGCCAGACCTCCAGCGGACGCAGTTCCGCTCCGTCGTCACCCAGGGATATCGCGAACATCATGCTCCTTCTCGAACCGCTTCCACCAACTGCGCGGACTGTGCCGCCTGCGGGATCTTCGCATGCGGCAGGCCCTGCTCGGGCGGCTCGATGCTGATCCGTGGCAGCAGCCGGTCCAGCCGGCGCGGCAGCCACCAGTTCGCCCCGCCCAGCAGATGCATCAGCGCGGGGACCAGCAGCGTACGCAGGACGAAGGCGTCCAGCAGGACGGCCGCGGCGAGTGCGATGCCGAACATCGCGATGACCCGGTCCCCACTGAGGACGAACGCCAGGAAGACCGAAATCATGATCACGGCCGCGGAGTTGATCACCCGGCCGGTCTCGGCGAGGCCCACCCGGACGGCCCGCCGGTTGTCCCCGGTCTCCAGCCACTCCTCGTACATCCGCCCCACCAGGAACACCTGGTAGTCCATGGACAGTCCGAAGAGCACCGACACCATGATCACCGGCAGGAACGGTTCGATGGGCCCCGAACTGCCCAGCCCCAGCAGTTCGCTCCCCCACCCCCACTGGAAGATCGCGACGACGACCCCGAACGAGGAGGCGACGGCGGCAACGTTCATCACCGCGGCCTTCAGCGGAATGCCGATCGACCGGAAGGCCAGCAGCAGGAGCAGGCAGCCGAGCCCTATGACCACGCCGACGAAGAGCGGGAGTTTGCCGATGATGATCCGGGCGAAGTCGTCGTAACTGGCGGTCACTCCCCCGACATGGGCCTGGAGCGAGTTGTTCTCCTCTGCCTTCGGCAGGACGTCCGTGCGCAGCCGGTCGACGAGCTCGCTGGTCTCCTGGGACTGCGGTGACGACTTCGGTACGACGGTGACGAAGGCCGTGTCACCGCTGCTGTTGTACGTGACCGGGCCGACCGAGGCCACACCCTCGGTGGACCGCAGCGTGGCGGGCAGGCCGTCCATCGCGAGCCGGTCGTCCGCGCCGTCCAGCCGCGCGGCGATCGTCAGCGGCCCGTTGACGCCGGGTCCGAATCCGTCGGCCAGCAGGTCGTACGCCTGCCGGGTGGTCGACGAGGAGGGGTTGTTGCCCTGGTCGGAGCTGCCCAGGTGCAGGGAGAACGTGGGCAGCGCCAGTACCACCATCACCACGACGGCCAGGGCGCCGAGCAGCTTGGGGTGGCGTTCGACGAAGGCGGACCAGCGGGCGGCGAAGCCCGTGGGCGATTCGGGCTGCGGGCCGTGCTCGGCGAGTTGTCTGCGTTCGCGCCGGCTCAGGGCCCGCATACCGATGAAGGACAGCAGGGCGGGGAGCAGGGTGACGGAGGCGGCCACGGTCAGTACGACGGTGAGCGAGGCGGCGATCGCCACACCGTTGAGGAACCCGAGCCGCAGGATCAGCATGCCGAGCAGCGCGATGCAGACGGTGGCCCCGGCGAAGACCACGGCGCGGCCGGTCGTCGCGACGGCGGTCCGCGCGGCCTCGGTGACCGACAGGCCCCCGCGCAGCCCTCTGCGGTGTCTGGTGACGATGAACAGCGCGTAGTCGATGCCGACGCCGAGCCCGATCAGCATGCCCAGCATGGGCGCGAAGTCGGCGACGGTCATCACATGGCCGAGCAGCACGGTGCCCGCGTACGCGGTGCCGACGGAGACCAGTGCGGTGGCGATGGGCAGCATGCTGGCGGCGAGCGAGCCGAAGGCGAGGAAGAGGACGATGGCCGCGACGACGACCCCGACGGCCTCGCTGAGGTGGACGGAGGGTGCCTCGGTGAGCGCCATTGCCGGGCCGCCCAGCTCCACCTGGAGATGGTCGGCGGCGGCCGCCTTCGCGGTGTCGACGACGGCTTCGGCCTGCTGCGCCGGGATCTCCTCGACCTGCCGGTCGAAGGTGATCGTGGCGTAGGCGGTGTGTCCGTCGGCGCTGATCTGGGCGGTGCCGGAGGCCCCGTACGGGCCGGTGACCGCGCCGACCCCGGGCAGTTCCTCGACCGCGTGCAGGGTCCGGGTCATCGTCTGCCGGACGTCGGCGGCCCGCACGGTGGAGTCGGTGGTGTGCCAGACGATGGTGTCGGTGTCACCGCCGAGATCCGTGAAGCCGGCCCTGAGCAGCTCGGTGGCCCGGCCGGACTCCGTACCGGGGACCTCGTAGTCGTTGGAGTACGCGGAACCCGCGAAGCCCGCCGCGGTGGCCGCGCCGCCGAGGGCGAGCAGCCAGATGAGGACGGCGATGAGACGGTGCCTGATGCACCAGCGGGCGATGGCAGCCAACGGACGTGCTCCCTGCTGGTTCGTGGTCCTTTGCCGGCATGAAGCACGAATTACCCGCAAAGAGCGCATGACCTGAGAACCGTCACTCTGGCAGCCGAAAGTGATCCTTTGTCTCTTTCGTGGCCTTACTCACAATGGCCGCAGAGCTTGCCGCATCCCCCGGTCGCAGCAGCCTCCGGCCACCTCACTCGGCCAGTCGTTCCTCCTCCGCCTCCAGTTCTTCCTCGAACTGCTCCTCGATCTCCGCGATGCCCTTCGTCACGACCTCGGCCAGATGGACGGGGCAGGTCAGCACCTCGCTCCTGGAACCCTGGCCGGAGTCCGAGCCAGGGGCGGGGCCTGCGTCGGGGGCGTAGAGATGCGCGATGCGTACCAAGCGGTCGGACGTGCGCTCACGGGCGGGCGCATGGCCGTCCGCGTGGTCGCATGCGCCGCCGGGCAGGGTGGCGGCGGTGGTACGGAGGATGCCGAGGATCTCGCGGGCGATTCCGTACGACAGCTCCAGGGAGTCGGCTGCCGTGCCCATCAGGAGCAGCAGGACGGTCCGGTCGAGCGCGGGTCCGTCCGGACCGAGCTGCTCGTACCGCCGGGCCGCCCAGAGCGCCGCCTCCTCGGAGGCTGTCTCGTCCTTGAACGGGACATGCCGCTCGCTCAGCGGATTGATGTCGAGGCGGCCGTCGGGGCGCAGATACACCGGGTCCAGATGCGCCGTCTCCCGGGTGCCGAAGAGTCTGTCGACCGCTTCGCGCAGATGGTCACGGGCCTCGACGGCGAGGGCACGCAGGAAGGTGGTGCAGGTCCATGCCTCCAGCGAGGCCCCGTATCCGTCCGCGTGTTCCTCGCGCAGGACGGTCCGGCCGCCGGGGCTCTGCAGGCGGATGCCCTCGGCGGCCTGCTCGTCGCTGCCGGAGCGCAGTGCTGGGTGCTCGCCGTCCTCGTGCGCGCAGGCCTCGTCCGGCAGCAGCGGCAGTACGGACTCCAGGCCCTCGATCATGTCGTCGAGCAGCGACCGCTGTCTGATCCGGCCCGACCCCGCGTACCAGCAGTTCGCATGGGCGACGACGACATAGCCGGCGAGAGCGGCCCGGGAGAGATCGCCGGGTGGCCCGGCGTGGATCTCCAGGTCCCAGAACGGATCACCGTTCGGATAGTCGTTGAGCACACTGCCCAGGCTGCGGATGTATCTCTGGTGGCCTTCGGGGACGATCTCGGGGATGCCGTCCGTGCTGCCCGGCAGGATCACATCGGCGGCCGTCCGCGCCCACCCGGCGGCGTTGCGGGGGCAGGCCTCGGCGCCGTCCCAGTCTTCGAACGGAATCTCGACGTCCGGTGCGTCGAGCAGCCCGTCCGTGTCCGTGTCCCACTCCTCCAGGCTGTCGGTGTAGGGATGGGCCGCGTGCCCGCACCCGCCGGCCTGAAGACACTGCTCGTCCATGGCCTCGGCGGCGGCGCCGAGCGCGTCCGCCACGGCCCGCTCGACGTCGGCGCCGCGTCGCCCGAGGACGTACGGCGCCATGTTCACCAGCCCGAAGGTCAGCAGGACCGCCTGCTCGCCGTCCGGTTCGGCGGCGAGCAGGCGGGCGCACTCCAGGACGACGGGGTCCGCCTCCTCCGGGGCGGCGCCCGCCGTGACTCCGGCCCATTTCTCGATCAGTTCGTTCATGATCAAGGACACGCGGGCCGCGCCGCGGTGGTTCCGGTGGGCACCGGCCCCGTGCGAAGAGCCTGCCGGGCGGCCCGTCAGCCCGAGACGCTCGCCCGGCCGTTCTCGATGTGCCCCATCAGCCGGCGCCGGAACGCGTCATCCCCGTCGACGGTGACGTCCAGGTCGTACCAGCCGTGCGCGTCGGCCGCCGAGTGGACCACCGTGCGGCTGCGTCCCGGCTTGACCTTGACGGTCCGGGTCCAGTCCCGCAGGTCCGCCTCGTCGACGTAGCCGAGCGGGCGCACCGTGAAGGTGAGCGTGGTCCGGCCGGTGTTGCGGAGCGTGAGGTGCAGGTCGCGCTCATGGGCATCGACCCGCGACGCGACCTCGGCACCGGCCGAGGCGCCGTCCTTCGCGGGCCCGGCGAACTCGCGGCGGAAGCCGTTGGGCCCCGTCACCGTGAACCGGTAGGCCGCGCCGGTGACCGGCACCGTCCACTGCGCGGTGCCCTTCACGTCCCGGTGCTGCGGTACGGGGAACTCACCCGCGTACGGGTACAGCGCGAAGTGCGCCGACGAGCGCCCCGTGTTGCTGAGGGCCACCCGCACCTCGCCGTTCACCACCTTCGCCTGCGCGTCCGGCTGGTACGGCAGCGCGCGGGCGGGTCGGGCGCCGGGCTCCTGAACGGGCATGTGCTGGACGGCCGGCGGCTTCGGCGACCAGCGGCCGCTGAACGGCGGGATGACGCCCGGCTGTTCCACCTCGGGCCGGCGCCGCCCGCGCGAGAAGTCGAAGGCCGAGGTCAGGTCGCCGGCGACGGTGCGCCGCCAGTCGCTGATGTTCGGCTCCTTCACTCCGGTCCAGCGTTCCAGGAAGCGGACCACGGAGGTGTGGTCGAAGACCTCGGAGCAGACGTAGCCGCCGATGGTCCACGGCGACACCACGAGCATCGGCACCCGCATGCCGAGGCCGGTGGGCTTGCCCTCCCACTGCTCCTCGGTCACCTCCGACGGGGCGACCGGCGGCGGCACGTGGTCGAAGAAGCCGTCGTTCTCGTCGTAGTTGATGAAGACCGCGGTGTGCCGCCACACGTCGGGGTGCTTGCCCAGCGCGTCCAGGACCTTGTAGACGATCGTCGCGCTGTGGATGGGCGAGGAGACGCTCGGGTGCTCGGAGTCGACGGCCGAGGGCACCAGATAGGAGACCTCGGGAAGGGTGCCCGCCGCCACGTCCTTGGCGAACTCGTCGGCCAGCGTCCCGGTCTCCACCCGGCGCAACGCCCGCTCGAACAGGCTGCGTTCGGTCTTGCCGAGGGTGGCGACGCCCTCCTCCAGCAGACCGAACAGCCGCTCCCGCTCAGTGGCGTCGGCGTCCCGCACCGCGGCGTAGAACGACTCCATGAAGGTGTGCCCGCCGGTCTTCGCCAGCGCCTTGCGGGCCACCGCCTTGAAGGTGGCGAAGAACTCGATCTGGTTGTCGGTGAAGTTCTCCCACTCGGTGTACGTGCGCCAGCTGCGCCCGGCCTTCTCCAGCCGCTCCGCGTACGTGCCCCAGTCGTAGCCGGGGTGGGTGCCCTCGCTGTACGCGTCGTTGCCGACCGCCCGCTTGCCGTTCGGCTCGTTGCCCGTCTTGCCGCTCCACAGATGGTTGCGGTTGGGGCTGGTCGAGGAGTGGATGGAGGAGTGGTAGGCGTCGCAGACCGTGAAGGTGTCGGCCAGTTCGTAGTGGAGCGGGATGTCGCGGCGGTCGTAGTACGCCATGGTGGCGGCCGTCTTGGCGGTCACCCAGCCGTTCATCCACCCGCCGGCCCACGCCTTGCCGCCACCGCTCCAGGAGTGGTCGAGCGCGCCGATGTACTGGAGGTCCTTCTTCTGCGTCTCGGCGGCGTCGCGGACCGGGAACGGCAGCACGGAGGTGCCGAGCGCCGCGGGCTGCTCGAAGACCGGCTTGCCCGAGGGCAGCTCGACGGCGTTGCGGTCACCGAAGCCGCGTACGCCCCGCAGCGTCCCGAAGTAATGGTCGAAGGAACGATTCTCCTGCATCAGGATCACCACGTGCTTGATGGCTCCGAGCCCGTCACGGCCGCCGGACCCCGCCGGGTGTGCCGGCTGCGCGGCGATCGCGGCCTGCAGCGACGGCGGCAGCAGCGACCCCGCCGCCGCGGCGCCGAGTGCACCGCCGCCCAGTGCGAAGAGCCGTCGCCGTGAAATGTCCGTGGTCAAGTGAGCCTCCCGAGTCCTGTCGTACAGCCGGGAAGCTAATCAAGCCGGGTGGCGCGCGGAAGGATTCCGGACGGCCCGGTGGTGAACGTCCAACAGGTCGTGCGGGAAAGTCCAAGGGGCGGCGCACCCGGCTCACGGGTGTGCCGCCCCTCGGGGGACGTGCCTGCGGAGGAGGGGTCAGCCCTCGACGCCGAGCTTCTCCAGGATCAGCTCGCGCACCCGGGCCGCGTCCGCCTGGCCGCGGGTGGCCTTCATGACCGCGCCGACGAGCGCGCCCGCCGCCGCGACCTTGCCGCCGCGGATCTTGTCCGCGATGGCCGCGTTGGCCGCGATGGCCTCGTCGACCGCGGTGGACAGCGCGCCCTCGTCGGAGACGACCTTCAGGCCGCGCTTCTCGACGACGGTGTCCGGGTCGCCCTCGCCCGCGAGGACACCCTCGATGACCTGGCGGGCCAGCTTGTCGTTGAGGTCGCCCGAGGTGACGAGCTCGGCCACCCTGGCGACCTGCACCGGGGTGATCGGCAGCTCGTCGAGGCCGCGGCCGGTCTCGTTGGCGTTGCGGGCCAGCTCGCCCATCCACCACTTGCGGGCCTGGTCCGAGGGGGCGCCCGCGTCGGTCGTGGCGACGATCAGGTCGACCGCGCCCGCGTTGAGGATGGACTGCATGTCGTGCTCGGAGACACCCCACTCCTCCTTGAGCCGCGCCCGGCGCAGCCGGGGCAGCTCGGGAAGGCCCTTGCGCAGCTCCTCGACCCACTCGCGGGCCGGGGCGACCGGCACCAGGTCCGGCTCGGGGAAGTAGCGGTAGTCCTCGGCGTTGTCCTTGATGCGGCCGGCCGTGGTGGAGCCGTCCTCCTCGTGGAAGTGCCGGGTCTCCTGCACGATCGTGCCGCCGGAGGACAGCACGGCCGCGTGGCGCTGGATCTCGAACCGGGCGGCCCGCTCGACGGAACGCAGCGAGTTCACGTTCTTCGTCTCGGAGCGCGTACCGAAGGTCTCGGTGCCGTTGGGGCGCAGCGACAGGTTGACGTCGCAGCGCATCTGGCCCATCTCCATGCGGGCCTCCGAGACGCCGAGCGCCTTGATGAGCTCGCGGAGCTCGGCGACGTACGCCTTGGCGACCTCGGGGGCGCGGGCGCCCGCGCCCTCGATCGGCTTGGTGACGATCTCGATGAGCGGGATGCCGGCCCGGTTGTAGTCGAGCAGGGAGTGGGACGCGCCGTGGATACGGCCGGTGGCTCCGCCGACGTGGGTCGACTTGCCGGTGTCCTCCTCCATGTGGGCGCGCTCGATCTGCACCCGGAAGATCTCCCCGTCCTCCAGCTGGACGTCCAGGTAGCCGTTGTAGGCGATCGGCTCGTCGTACTGGGAGGTCTGGAAGTTCTTCGGCATGTCCGGATAGAAGTAGTTCTTCCGGGCGAAGCGGCACCACTCGGCGATCTCGCAGTTCAGCGCGAGGCCGATCTTGATGGCGGACTCGACGCCGATCTCGTTGACGACCGGCAGGGCGCCGGGCAGGCCGAGACAGACCGGGCAGGTCTGGGAGTTGGCGTCCTGCTTGAGCTCGGTGGAGCAGCCGCAGAACATCTTGGTCTTGGTGCCGAGCTCGACATGGACCTCCAGGCCCATGACGGGGTCGTAGGACGCGAGCGCGTCCTCGTACGACACCAGGTCGGTGACAGTCACGGTGAAACTTCCCTCTCAGCCCAGCAGTACGTCGTCGTCGCCGAGGCGCTTGAGTTCGCGCAGCAGCAGGGCGACACCCGTGGCGATGGCGGCGGCGGAGACAACGGCGTCGATCAGTCGGAGCGTGTCGTGCTCGTAGCGTGCCTTCTTGGCCTGCTTGAGCACGCTGACGGCCCCGAAGGCGGTGGTGCCGATGGACAGGTACGTGCCGGTCTTGGACTTCTTGAAGCCCTTGGCCTTGGTCAGTGCACTCACAACGACGGAGCCTCCTCCAGCAGCGGGTGTCCCCACTTTTCCACGAAGGCGGCCTCGACGGCGGCTCCGACCTTGTAGAGACGGTCGTCCTTCATGGCGGGGGCGATGATCTGCAGCCCGACCGGCAGGCCGTCCTCGGGGGCCAGGCCGCAGGGCAGCGACATGGCGGAGTTGCCCGCGAGGTTGGTCGGGATGGTGCACAGGTCCGCGAGGTACATCGCCATCGGGTCGTCGGCGCGCTCGCCGATCGGGAAGGCGGTGGTGGGCGTCGTCGGGGAGACGATGACGTCCACCTGCTCGAAGGCCTTCTCGAAGTCCTGGGTGATGAGGGTGCGGACCTTCTGCGCCGAGCCGTAGTACGCGTCGTAGTAGCCGGAGCTGAGGGCGTACGTACCGAGGATGACGCGGCGCTTGACCTCGTCGCCGAAGCCGGCCTCGCGGGTGAGCGCGGTGACGTCCTCGGCGGACCTGGTGCCGTCGTCGCCGACGCGCAGCCCGTAACGCATGGCGTCGAAGCGGGCCAGGTTGGAGGAGCACTCGGACGGCGCGATCAGGTAGTACGCCGACAGCGCCAGGTCGAAGGACGGGCAGTCCAGCTCGACGATCGTGGCGCCGAGCGACTTCAGCAACTCGACCGACTCGTTGAACCGCTGGACGACACCGGCCTGGTAGCCCTCACCGGCGAACTGCTTCACGACACCGACGCGCATGCCCTCGACGCTGCCGTTGCGGGCGGCCTCGACGACCGGCGGGACCGGGGCGTCGATGGACGTGGAGTCCATCGGGTCGTGCCCGCCGATGACCTCGTGCAGCAGGGCCGCGTCCAGGACGGTACGGGCGCAGGGCCCGCCCTGGTCCAGGGAGCTGGAGAAGGCCACCATGCCGTAGCGGGAGACCCCGCCGTAGGTGGGCTTGACGCCGACGGTGCCGGTGACGGCGGCGGGCTGGCGGATGGAGCCGCCGGTGTCCGTGCCGATGGCGAGCGGGGCCTCGTACGAGGCGAGCGCGGCGGACGAGCCGCCGCCGGAGCCACCCGGGATGCGGGTGAGGTCCCACGGGTTGCCGGTCGGGCCGTAGGCGCTGTTCTCGGTGGAGGACCCCATGGCGAACTCGTCCATGTTGGTCTTGCCGAGGATGACGACGTCGGCGGCCTTCAGCCTCTTGGTGAGGGTCGCGTCGTACGGCGGGATCCAGCCTTCGAGGATCTTGGAACCGACGGTGGTCGGCATGTCCTCGGTGGTGAAGATGTCCTTGAGCGCGAGCGGGACGCCGGCCA
Organism: Streptomyces sp. NPDC127117; assembly: GCF_042677325.1. Taxonomy (NCBI): domain Bacteria; kingdom Bacillati; phylum Actinomycetota; class Actinomycetes; order Kitasatosporales; family Streptomycetaceae; genus Streptomyces; species Streptomyces sp. NPDC127117. Next base: position 1,064 of record NZ_JBHXTM010000079.1, on the reverse strand, counting down.
GCGGGCCGAGCTTCTCACCGGCCGCCTTCTTGGCGTCGACGGCGCGGGCCTGCGCGAGCGCGCCCTCGCGGTCGACGTGCAGGAAGGCGTGGACCTTCTCGTCGACCGCGCCGATCCTGGCCAGGTGGGCCTCGGTGACCTCGACGGCCGTGAGCTCGCCGGAGGCGATCTTCGCGGCGATCTCGGCAGCGGTGAGCTTGATGATGGTGCTGTGGTCCGTCATGGCTGTTAGTCCTCCCCCAGGATCTGCGGCACCTTGAAACGCTGCTGCTCCTGGGCCGGGGCGCCGGAGAGCGCCTGCTCGGGGGTGAGCGACGGACGGACCTCGTCCGCGCGCATGACGTTGGTCAGCGGCAGCGGGTGGGAGGTCGGCGGTACGTCTTGGTCGGCGACCTCGGAGACGCGGGCGACCGCGCCGATGATGTCGTCGAGCTGACCGGCGAAGTGATCGAGCTCTTCGCCCTTCAGCTCCAGACGCGCCAGCCGGGCGAGGTGGGCGACCTCCTCGCGCGTGATGCCAGGCATGCAGCGATCCTCAGGGGTTGGTGTGTGGTTTCGGCCGGGGGCCGGCGGCACATTTCCGTCGTCCGTCCGGAGGACGGGCCGCGCGGCGTCCGGTGCGTGCGATCGCAAGGCGCCGGAGCGCCCTCGTGGCGGAGCCACGTGGGCGATTCGGCGACGCGGCGAGCGTGCGTGCCAGGCGTCGCGCGGCAGGTGGAAATGTGCCGCCGACCCCCAATCCTATGGGGTCGCCCGCCACCACTCCCGCCACCCGGGCGAACAGCCTGGTCGGCCGAGGATTTCCGGCTCCCGCCCCGGCTCGGGGTACGGGGGAGGGGCACTGGGCGCGCCGCCGGAACGCGCCGCCGGTGGGCGGCCCTCCCGGGCTCGGGTCGTCGCGGACTCAGGCCGCCCGGACCCAGGCCGCCGGGGCTCGGGCCGCCGCGGACTCAAGCCGCCCGGACCCAGGCCGCCGGGGCTCGGGCCGCCGCGGACTCAAGCCGCCCGGCCCCAGGCCGCCGGGGCTCAAGCCGCCGCGGACTCAAGCCGCCCGGACCCAGGCC
>NZ_JBHXTM010000078.1:0-30834 GCF_042677325.1 Streptomyces sp. NPDC127117 | reverse complement strand
GCTTCCCGCTTCCCGCACGCCGCTCCTCACCGCCGCGTCCCGGCCCCCGCCCGCTGCGGCCCGAGGAAGACGCCCGCGAGCAGCGCCCCGGCCGCCACCAGCGCCGAGTTGACCAGGATCGCGACCGCGACCCCCGGGAGAACCCCCTCGGGACCGGTGTCGCCGAGTGCGGACATCCGGGCGGTGGCGACGGCGCTCAGGACCGGGACGCCCATGGTGATGCCGACCTGCTGGGTCATGGTGGCGAGGCCGGTGGCCAGGCCCTGTTCCTCGTCGGGGAGGCCGGAGGTCGCGGTGACCATGAAGCCGACGATCATCAGCATGTTGCCGACGCCGCCGACGAAGGTGGCCACCAGCAGGAGCGCGATCCACTCCCCCGACGTTCCGAGCGCCACCAGGGACAGGGTGGCGACGGCCTGGACGGCCCCGCCGGTGACGATGGTCGTACGGTTCCCGAACCGGCCGACGGCTCGGCCGCCGAGGGTGCCGCCGAGCACGGTGCCGATGCCGAGGACGCCGAAGGCGAGACCGGTGGCGAGCGGTGAGTAGCCGAGGACTTCCTGCAGGTAGAGGGTGAGCAGGAAGACCAGCGAGGTCTCGGTGGCGAAGGCGATCAGGCCGGCGGTGTTGCCCCAGATGACGCTGCGCCGCTTCAGGATGTGTACGGGGACCAGCGGTGCCGCGGCCCGCTTCTCGACCGCCAGGAAGGCCAGGAGGAGCACCAGCCCGGCCAGGAGCGCCGCCAGGGTGGTGGGCCCGGTCCAGCCGGACTCGCCGGCCTGCGTCAGCCCGTGGACGAGCAGGAGCAGACCGCCGGTGACGGTCACGGCGCCGGGGAAGTCGAGCCGGGGGCGCACGGCGGGCCGCGAGTCGGTGATGACGGCCGGGGCGAGGACGACCACCAGGGCGGCCACCGGCACGTTGATGAAGAACGCCCAGCGCCAGGAGAGCAGATCGGTGAGCAGGCCGCCGAGGATGGCCCCGGCGGTGAATCCGGCGGACATCAGTGCCCCGTTGAGCCCCAGGGCGCGTTCCCGCAGCGGGCCCTCCTTGAAGGCGGTGGTCAGCAGCGCGAGCCCGGCCGGGGTGACGGCCGCCGTCGCGAGCCCCTGCAACACCCTTGCCACGAGGAGCACTTCGGGCGAGGCGGCGAGACCGCCGAGGGCGGAGGAGAGGCCGAGGACGACCATGCCTGCGAGGAACAGCCGCTTGCGGCCGACGAGATCCGCGATACGGCCGAAGAGGAGAGTGAAGCCGGCGGCGGCGAGCGCGAACGAGGTGGCGATCCACTGGAGATGGGAGAGGGAGAAGCCGAGCCCCTCGCCGACCACCGGCAGCGCGACGTTCAGGATCGAGAAGTCCACGGCGATCATGAACTGGGCGCCGAGGAGGAGGGTCAGGACAAGTTTCTGCCGTCCGGTCATACGGATTTCGGACGGGGAGGCGACGGGAACGGCGGCGTCGGCCGTGCCGGTCGGAGCCGGGGCCCGGCTGGGTGCGGACATGATGGGGTTCCTCCACGGAGAGTTTTAATGGGACTGGAGTTCCGTTAAAGTGGAGTCACCGTAGCAGAGGAAGAGTTGTTAATGGAACTGGAGACCCGTTATGGCTTCTGAGGGTGTGGAGCCCGGCAGTGTGCGGCCCGGTGGCCGTACCGCCCGGGTCCGTGAATCGGTCCTGCGGGCGGCGGGCGACGCCCTGGCCGAGCACGGCTTCGACCGGCTGGACCTCGCCGATGTCGCGCGCCGCGCGGAGGTCGGCAAGACGACCGTCTACCGGCGCTGGTCCACCCCCACCGGCCTGATCGCGGACCTGCTCGACGACATGGCCGAACAGTCCTCGCCCCGTACCGCAACGGGCTCGCTGACCGAGGACCTCAGGGCCAACGCCCGGCTGGTGGCCACGACCCTCTCCGATCCACGGCAGGGCGCGCTCTTCAGGTCCGTGATCGCCGCGGCCACCTGCGATCCGCGCACCGCCGAGGCGCTGCACCGGTTCTACGCGATCCGCATCGAGGAGTGGTCCGGCTGCGTCACCGAGGCCGTCGAGCGCGGCGAACTGCCCGCGGGCACCGACGCGGACGAGGTGATCCGCGCCGTGTCGGCGCCGCTCTACTACCGGCTGCTGGCCAGCGGCGACCCGCTCGACGAGGCGGCGGCGGACCGGGCCGCGGGGGCCGCCGAAGCGGCGGCCCGCGCGGGCGCGTACGTGAACTGAAGCGCCGGCCGCCCGGCGCCCGGTCAGCCCGCCGGGTGGGCGCGCAGGCGGACCGCCCACGGGTGCCCGGCGTCCTCGGCCAGGGCGATGGCCCCGGTCAGCCAGGCGCGCTGATCCGCGTCGAGGACCGGCAGCACCTTCGCGAAGTCCTGCTCGTCCTTGGGACGTGGGGCCCCCGCCTTGTACAGGAGCTGCACCTCGGGACAGAGGTACGGAACGCCGTCCGCGGAGAGGCGGCCGAGCCGGTCCAGCGGCAGGCGGATGCGGGGATCGCGGCGGAACAGCCAGTCGCCGCCCTCGGTGTCGTCGAGCATGAGCTGGATGCGCCAGGGCTCGGCGGGACCGGGGCGGCACCAGATGTCGTGCACGTGCGGCGGCAGGATCTCGCCGGGGAGCCAGGGACGCAGGGTGCCCGGCGGGTCCGCGGCCCACCACTCCCAGCCCGCCGGCAGCCGCTGGGCGGCGAGCTGGTCACGGCGCAGCAGCAGTACGTCGATGTCGGCGTGGTCCCGGAAGGCGTGGCCCACGGCGAACTCGACCGCGTATCCCCCGGCGATCCACCAGGGGACACGCAGCGGTGCGAAGAGGCGGGCGGCCTCGTCCGGCGGAGGCGGATCCCAGGGGCCCCACGGAGTCTCCGTACGCATGGCCGCGAGCCCCTTTCCCTCTCCGGCACCGCCCACCGCGGGGTCAGCGCGTCGTCAGCAGATGCCGGTAGCAGTCCGGATGTTCACTCAGGAACGTGGCCAGGCTCGTCGCCGGATGCCCGGTGAGGTCCGGTACGGCGTCCGAGACCGTGGCCATCTCGCCGGTGGCGATGGCCTCGTAGGACGTCACCCAGCCGGCCACCTCCCAGTCCTCGGCACCGTACTGCGCTCGGGAGGCGTAGGCCTCCTCGCGGGTCTCCGCCACGTAGCTGATGGTCCGGCCGGTGACCCTGCCGAGCTCCTCGGCCGCCTCGGCGAGGGTGAACGCCTCGGGGCCCGTGAGGTCGTAGGTGATCCCGTCGTAGCGGGTGCCGGCGCTCTCGGTGTCGGCCAGCAGGACGGCGACCGCGGCGTCCGCGATGTCGTCGTGTGCCACCGCCGCCACCCGGCCGTCGCCGCCGGGGCCACGCAGCACCCCGTCGGCGCCGGTCATCGCCGGGATCCCGGCGAGGTACAGGCTGTCGCGCAGGAAGGTGTGGCGGACATCGGCGGCCCGGATGTGCGCCTCGGTGTGCCAGTGGTCCCGGGCGAAGGTGAACGTGGCGTCGGGCGCGGCGCCCAGGAACGAGACGTACACGATGCGTTCGACGCCCACGGCGACCGCCGCGTCCACGGCCGTCGTGTGCTCGCGCACCCGGTCCGGGCTCTCGTGCGCCGAGACGAGGAACAGCGTGTGCGCCCCGGCCAGGGCGCGGCGCATCGCCTCCCCGTCGCCGTACGGGGCGGGCGGCGCGGCGACGGCGCCGGGCAGTTCGGGCAGCCGGGACGGGTCGCGCCCGAGCAGCCGCACGGGCACGCCGGCCCGGGTCAGGCGCTGTGCGACCCGGCCGCCGACGGCTCCGCTCGCGCCGGTGACGGCGACGATGGGGACGTCCGGGTTCTCCGGGCCGGTGGGGGGTGGATTGTTCATGCGGGGTCGCCTTCCTTGCGCAGCCAGGGGCGCACCTCCACGACCGCGTCCACCGGGACGGGGCCGTAGATGTGCGGGAACTCCTCGCCGCCGGGCTCGGCGGACTCGTACCGTACGGGCACCAGGAGCCGGCCGGGATCGATGACGAGGACCACGAGTTCCTGGTCTCCGGTCCCGGCCCCGCTCCCGGCGCCGTACAGCATCTCGGCCACGCCGGGGAGCTGGTGCGGCAGCGAGCAGTGGATGAAGCCCTCTTCGTGCAGGGTGCGGCCGCGGGTGGACATCTCGTACGTCCCGATCCCGCGGGCCGCCTCCCACAGGGGGCCTTCGGTGAGGTGCAGCAGCAGTTCGGCCATGGGCCCAAACTAGCCGCGCCGGCGGGCCCTCCGGGCCATCAGCGTGGCCGCCGATCCGGCCACGAACAGAGTGGCGGCGATACCGCCGAGAATCCACTCACCGCCGCGCACCCCCGTGTGCGGGAGCTCCCCTCCGGGATGGGGCTTGTCCGGCCAGGTGTGAGTCGGTGTGGGCTTCGGCCCCGGCGAGTGGGTCGGGGTCGGAGTCGGGGTGTGGGTGGGGGTCGGAGTCGGGGTGTCCGTCGGAGTCGGCGTGGGCGTGGGCGTGTCCGTCGGAGTTGGCGTGGGCGTGTCCGTCGGGGTCGGGGTCGGGGTGTCCGTCGGGGTCGGGGTCGGCGTGGGCGTCGGCTCCTCGCCGCAGGTCGGCAGGTCACCGTCGAAGGGGTATGCGTGCAGCTCCTGGCCGCCCGACTGGCCCGCCGAGGTGTGGGTCAGCGAACCGGCCGTGTAGAAACGGCCGTTGGTGCCGCTCATGTCCAGGGTGGCGGTACTGGACTGCTGACCGATCAGCACGCTGCCCTGGAACTGCCCGGTGCCGTGCAGCCCGATCTCGGTGGCGTCCGGGAAGTTCCACAGCAGGTGCTCGCGGAGTCCGGCCTGCGGCAGCGAACCCATCAGCGTGCTGATGTTGCGGCTGCTCCCGTAGACGTTGACGAGCACCGTCGCGCCGTCCGGAATCGCGTTGAAGGTGATGCCCTGCTGGCCGCCCTGGGCCGAGACCAGGTCGGCGTCCACGGCGAACACCTGGAGCGGCGAGGTGCCGTCACCGGTGAAGACGGTGTCGAAACCGGAGTTGACCACGGTGCCCGTGGCGGGGCGGCGGTGGTCCTGGCCGTCGTCGTACGCGTAGCAGTGGCTGGCCGCGGTCAGTTCGTCGCGCAGCGCCGTGTACGGGTCGGTCGCGTCCGGGTCGCGGAGCGGGGCCGGGATCACCGTTCCGCTGACGGTCCGGGCGTACTTGACGACACCGTGGTTCGTCCCCTCCTCGGCGAGCAGCCGCTGGCCGTTCGCGACGGTCAGGGGCCCGCCCACGGTCAGGTAGTCGGAGCCGTCGGGGGGCGGCACCCGCGAACCCACGCCCGCCACGCCGACGTTGTAGATCTGCGAGGCTCCCTCGCGCTTGTTCATGTCGAACTGCCCGAGGGTGACGATCTTCCCCTCGGCCTCGGCGGCGGCCTCCCGGACCAGGAAGTCGCCGCCGACGAAGATATTGATGTTGCTGTCGTGATGAGTCACCGGCCCGTTGTTCGGATCGGGCCAGGTCGTCGGGCAGTCGCTGCCCAGACACGGGCCGAGCCCGCCGGGCAGTGGGTCGGCAAGGGCGATGGACGCCATCGTGCCCACCATTGCCGCGGCGGCCGTCATCGCCACCGCCGCTCGGATACCGTTTCCGCGCGCACGCGCATGTGTTGCCATAAAGGGCAATATGCAGCTTTGCCTACCAAATGACATGAATGCCACGCCCGGACCACCTCAATGGCCCCGAATGCGCGGGCGGCACCGGGGCAGCGCGCCTGCGGCCCCTGGCGGAGCGTCAAGCCCCTTCCGCCAGCAGCTCCGCCTCCTTTTCCGGATCCAGGCCGACCGCGGGCCGGTCCGGCCGCTGCGGGGCGACCCCGCCCAGCTCCTCCAGCCACTTCCAGGTGTCGGCGACGGTCTCCTCGACCGGGCGGCAGCGCAGACCGGCCGCGTACGCCCGGCTGACGTCGCCCCCGTGGATCGCCTCGTACAGCTCGCCCGGCGCCAGCCAGACCGGCAGTTCGGTCCATGGCTCCACGCCGGCCGCGAGGATCCTCTCCGCGGGCGTCCAGCGCAGCTCCGCGCCGGAGCCGGTGGCCCGCACACAGGCGTCCAGCAGTTGCCCCATGGTGGCGTGCCCCGCGCGGCTGACCAGGTCGTACGGCCCGTGCAGACCGCTGTCGGCCGCGTCCAGCAGCCAGTTCGCGAGGTCGCGGGCGTCGATGTACTGAAGCGCCACGTCCGGTGCGCCCGGGGCCAGTACGGGTCCGCCGCGGGCGATCCGCCCCAGCCACCAGGGCAGCCTGCCGATGTTCTCCCAGGGGCCCAGGATCAGCCCCGCGCGGGCGAACAGGGCCCGGTCACCGAAGGCGTCGAGCGCGGCCAGTTCGCCGCCGAGCTTGGCCAGCGGGTACGAGACGTCCCCGCCCGCGTCGGGCGAGGCACCGGCCACCAGCGGCCCCTCCTCCCCGAGGCCGGCCGGGGCCGAGTGGTCGTACACGGAGCGGCTGGAGACGTACGCGTACCGGGCGGCCCGGTCCGCCAGCAGACGGGCCGCGTCCCGTACGGCCGAGGGTGCGCCGCTCCAGGTGTCGACCACCAGGTCCCAGGTGTACCCGCCGCCGGGGCCCTCACCGGCCCCGGCCAGGGCGGCGAGACCGTCCTCGGCGGTGCGGTCCCCGAGGATCTCCGCCGCACCCGCCGGAGGCGCGTGCCGGCCGCGGTGGAACACCGTGACCTCCCAGCCCCGCGCCAGCGCCGCCTCGGTGACCGCCCGACCCACGAATTCCGTACCGCCCAGCATCAGAAGCCTCATGCGACCGACTCTGCCCGCCGGGCGGCCCGCTGGGAACCGGTCCTCGCTCTCGGCGGAATCGGGAACCGGACCTTCACGGGGTGCGGGCGAGCGGGCTGCGGTTGCGCAGCAGCCACTGGTGGTACCCGGACGCGCGCCGGGCCGCCTCCCGGTAGGCCGCCTCCAACTCCCCGTACACCGTCGCCATGTCGTCGCCCGGCCGGGACACCAGCAGCAGCCGTACGGCGAGGGGGTCGTCGCGCAGCGGGCGGATCGCCATGTCGTCGCGCGGCCCGGAGGTGGGCTGGCAGGGGGCGACCGCCTCGCCGAGCACGACGAGGGAGGCGGCGGTGAGGTAGTCGCCGTGCAGGACGGTCGGCGCGAGTCCGGCCTCGCCGAACACCCGGCGCAGCCCGTCCCATTCGCCGTCCACCGTGGGGTCGACCATCCACCGGTCGCCGGCCAGATCGACGAGGTCGACGACCGGCCGGGCGGCGGCCGGATGGTCCCTGGCCATGGAGATGAACTGCGGTTCGCGGTCCAGGAGTACGCGCTGTTCCAGGCCCTCCGGGACGGCCAGCGGGCAGCCTTCGACCTCGTGGACGAAGGCGACGTCGAGCCCGCCGGCCGCGATGTCGCGCAGCAGGGCGCGGGCCGATACGTCGACCCGCAGCGAGATGTCGGTGCCGGGCAGCCGGAGCCGCAGCCTGCGCAGCCAGCCGCCGATGACCCGGCTCGCGGTGCAGCCGATGCGCAGCCGCGGCCCCGATGCCCGGACCGCGTCGGCCTCCGCCTTCGCGTCGCTGACCAGGGCGGTCATTCCGTCGACCAGGGGGCGGGCCCGGCTGAGGACGGCGCGGCCGAGCAACGTCGGGCGGCAACCGGTCCGTTCGCGGCTGAACAGTTCGGCGCCCAGGGTGTTCTCGATCCGGCGCAGCTGGGTGGTCAGGGAGGGCTGGCTCACGCCCAGCCGGCGGGCGGCTTGGTGCAGGCTGCCCGTGTCCGCGATGGCGCACAGCGCCCTGAGGTGTCTCACCTCAAGCTCCATGCGATCGAGCGTAGGGCGGCGGACGACCCTCGCACCAGACTCCCCAATCGCATCAAAGTCCTTTAATTCACCTGGAGTTGACGGATGCTTCGACGGCAGTACCCGGGGTGGCGATAGGGCGGTGTTATCGCCGGTTGACATCATCCGCCACGGCTTCCGCTCCCCGACACTCTCTCCGTACCGCACCCGTCCGAGTCCGATCATCGGACGGGTTCATCGGACCGGTAACCGGTAGGAGACCCCCCATGAGACACCCCAGGACCGTCATGTCGGCCGTGGTCGGCCTCGGCTTCGGCCTCGCGGCCGCGCTCGGCACGGCACCCGCGATCGCCGCCTCCTCGGCCCCCGCCTCAGCACCCGTCAGCACCGCTTCCGAGGCACAGGCGGGCTACACCGCCTACGCCGGCTCGCACGAGAACGCCGCCGCGAACAAGGCGTTCTTCGAGGCGGTCGCCAAGTCCGTGGCGAAGAAGCGGGCGGCCAACCCCGGCGCCCAGTCGGTCACCGTCGTCTACAGCACGGCCAACGCGCCGAGCTTCCGTACCCAGATAGCCAACAGCGCGCAGATCTGGAACAGCTCCGTCTCCACCGTCCGGCTGCAGGAAGGCTCGAACGCCGACTTCACGTACTACGAGGGCAATGACTCCAGGGGCTCGTACGCGAGCACCGACGGACACGGCAACGGGTACATCTTCCTGGACTACGCGCAGAACCAGCAGTACGACTCGACCCGCGTCACCACGCACGAGACCGGGCATGTGCTCGGCCTGCCGGACCACTACTCCGGCCCGTGCAGCGAGCTGATGTCGGGCGGCGGCCCCGGCCCGTCCTGCACCAACCCGTACCCCGACGCGAACGAGCGCAGTCAGGTCAACTACCTGTGGCAGTTCGGCTTCGCGGCGAAGTTCACGCACAGCGCCTCCTGACCCCGCAGGTCCGGACGCACCGAAGGGGCCACCTCGTAGGACGGGGCGGCCCCTTCGGGTCGGCTCACGGCTTCCGGGCCGGCCTGCCGCTCCTCGCGGGCCCTACCGGCCTTCGGGCCCGGTACGGGGCAGGGCCAGGGTCAGGCGGAGTCCGACGAGCAGTTGGAGGGCGGCGAGCGCGAGCAGTACGGCCAGGGGCAGCGTCCAGTCGCCGGTGGCCGAGCGCAGCAGCCCGATGCCCAGGGGGCCCACCGAGGCGAGGAGATAGCCGGCGCTCTGCGAGAAGGTCGACAGCGCAGCGGTCTCCTGCGCGCTCCGGCCGCTCGCTCCGATGACGGCCAGGACCAGCGGAAACGCCCCCAGCCCGAAGCCGGTCAGCACGGCCCAGAGGACGGGCAGGGCCAACGGGGCGCAGAGCAGGCCGAGATACCCGGCCGACAGCGCGACGCCGACCATGACGAACGCCGACCGCAGCCGCGCCGCCGTCCTGGTGAGCGGCATCAGGACGAAGGTCGAGGGGACGCCGACGATCAGCGCCAGCCCCAGCATGATCCCGGCCCGGTCGGAGCTCATCCCGTGGTCGGACAGGACGGTCGGCAGCCAGCCGATGACCGCGTAGCTGTTGAGGGACTGCAGGGCGAAGAACGCGGTGACCAGCAGCCCGAAGCGGGTGCGCCCGGCGCTCCGGGCCGAGACCGTGCCACGGTCCGCACGCCCTGCCGCAGCCCGCCAGGAACCCGGCCGCAGCCCCCACACGGCCAGGGCGAGCACGGCGGGCAGGGCCCAGGCCGCCAGCCCCGACGAGGGCTTCCCCGCCAGGTCGGCGACGGGGACCGCCGCGGCCGCAGCGACGGCCGAGCCGAGCGCCATCGTGGTGGTGTACACCCCGGTCGTCAGGGCGACCCGGGCGGGGAAGTGCGTCTTGACCACCGCGGGCAGCAGGACGTTGCACAGGGCCGGCCCCGCCGCACCCAGCAGGGTGCCGACCAGCAAGGCCTCGGTCCGGGGCACCGCGCGCACGGCCAGCCCGGCGGACAGCACCGCCAGCGCCAGCAGGACGGCGCGCTCGGTGCCCAGGCGCCGGGCCAGCATGGCGCCGGTCGCGCCGACCGCCGCGAAGCACAGCGTCGGCAGCGCCGGGACCAGGGACGCGGCGACCGGCCCGAACCCCAGCTCGGCCCGGAGCTGTTCCATCAGCGCGGACGTACTGCTGATGCCCAGCCGCAGGTTGAGGGCGATCAGGACGATGCCGGTGGCGGTCAGCCAGGTCGCGGCGGCACGGGACATCGGCCGGGCGGGGGCCGGACGGGATCTGGCGTTCGAGGGGCGGCGGGTGAGCAGCATGACAGAAACATAAAACGTCTGACCTTTAACGTCCAACCTTTAAAGGTAGGATTGCCTCCGTACCCGCTCAGCCGGCCCGCCCGGCCGCCGCCGCACCCGCTCGCCCGGTCGGACCCGCTCACCACCAGGAAGGACCATCCGTGGCTCTCCCCTCCGTCCGCCGCTCGGTGCTGGTCGACGACGTCATCCAGCGACTGCGCGACGAGATCACCTCGGGAAGATGGCCGGTGGGAGCCCGTATCCCGACCGAGACGGCACTCATCGAAGAGCTCGGGATCGCCCGCGGGACGCTCCGCGAGGCCACTCGCGCACTCATCCACGCGGGGCTGCTGCAGGCACGGCAGGGCGATGGCACCTATGTGCGCGCCACCAGCGAGCTGTCCGGCGCCATCCAGCGCCTCGGCAGTGAACTGGGCGAGGTCCTGGAGGTCCGCCAGGGGCTGGACGCCCAGGCCGCCCGTCTGGCCGCCGCCCGCATCACCCCCGAAGGACTGGACGGTCTCGACGCGCTGCTGACCCGGCGCGCCACCGCCTGGCGGCAGCGCGACCGGGAGGCATGGATCGAGGCCGATCACGGCTTCCACCAGGCGGTCGCCGCCGGTGGCGGCAACAGCCTGCTGAGCGACCTCTACGCCGCCCTCGGTCCGGCCCTGCGCCGTTCCATGGCGGCCCACTGGGAGGACCACGGCTTCGACGGCGCGGACCCCCGCGGGCACGAGGACCTCCTCGACGCCCTGCGCTCCGGTGACGGCGATCGCGCGGCTCTCACCGCCACTTCCAACATCGACGCCACCGGCGACTGGCACGCCACCACGCCGCCCTCCCGGCCCGGACCGGGCTGAGCGGGGCCGGGGCGGGGGCCAGGGCCGAGGCGGCGGCATCGATCGGGCGTGCCGCCCGGACATGCGACTCAGGCGTGTTCCAGCGGGAAGGCGCCCCGGTGCCCGGTGCCCGCGCCGGTGTCCGGGCGGGGCTCGTACTCGCGGCAGCTCCAGATCTCCTGGACGAATCCGGTGCGCCGGTCCCACAGGTCCCGGACATCGCCCTCACCGGCCGCCCCCCGGTAGGCGTCCTTGGCGCCCCGGAAGCAGGCGAGGCCGCCGGACAGACCGCGCACCGCGGCCGGGGCCGGGAAGTAGTCCGAGAAGGCGCAGGCGATGCAGGTCTGGAGACGCACGCCGGGCGGCAGGGCACGCTGGATGGTGGCGAGCGCGGACGCGAAGTCGCTCTCGGCGCGGTGGGACGCGTAGGCCGCGCCGCCGAACTGCAGCTCCAGGCTGAGATGCGAATCGGGCCGGCGCAGCGACAACAGGCAGCTGAGCGTGGCCTGGTGGACGGCTCCGTCCCAGATGACCGGGAGCGGCAGGTCCCACTCCAGGACACAGTCGCTCAGCGCACCGTCCACCAGGACGAACCGGTCGTCGGCCGGTGGCGTGCCGACGGCCGGGGTGAGGCCGTCGAAGCTCGCGCCCTCGAAGTCGATGCCCCTTGTGCGGAGGCGTAGTTGCTGTCCATCGGTGGTGAGGACGACGGCGTCGGAACCCTGTCGGTCCCGGTACCACCCTGCCCATGACTCATCTGTCATGGGCACGGACTGTAGCCCGTGCCCATGGCAGTCGCCCGGTCGCCCTCCGTTTCCTGTCACGGGCCTTGTGACCTCGGCGCCTCGTTCCGTTCCCGTTGTTCCGTTTTCCTTCCGCCGCCCCCTTCACCGTTCCCGGTTCTCCGTGGTCAGTGGGTGCGTCGGGTGACGAACTCGGCCAGGGTCAGCAGGTCGCCCGCCAGGGCCAGGTCGGGGACCGCCCGGGACAGGTGGTGGACGGCGCGGGCCATCCGGTCGGCCGCGCAGATCTGCGCCCAGTCCCTGCCGCCGGCCCGTTCGACGGCGTCGGCGGCGCGGCCCACCTCGCCGGGGGTGTTCATCGATCCCCGGTAGAGCGCGGCGAGTTCGGCTGCGGCCGGGGTGCCGGAGGTCAGCGCGGCGACCACGGGCAGGGACTTCTTGTGGGCGACGAGATCCGCTCCGACCGGCTTCCCGGTCCGCACCGGGTCTCCCCAGATGCCGATCAGGTCGTCGATGAGCTGGAAAGCGAGGCCCGCCTCCCGCCCGAAGCCGTCCATCCTGCGGACCGCCCGGTCCTCCGCGCCCGCGTACAGCGCCCCCAGCGCGCAGGCGCAGCCGAGCAGTGCGCCGGTCTTGGCGGTGGCCATGGTCAGGCACTCGTCGAGTGTGACCTCCTCCGGGCTCCGGTCCTCGAAGGCGCAGTCGGCCTGCTGGCCCGCGCACAGCTCGATGATGCAGGTCGAGAGCCGCGCCGATGCCCGGGCCGAGGCGGGGTCCGGGTCCTCGGCGAGCAGCCGCTGGGCGAGGGCGAGCATGGCGTCGCCCGCGATGACCGCGTCGGGGATACCGAAGACCGCCCAGGCCGTGGGCCGGTGGCGGCGGGTCCGGTCCTCGTCGATGACGTCGTCGTGCAGCAGCGTGAAGTTGTGTGCCAGCTCCACGGCGACGGCCGCCCGTACCGCCCGTACCGGATCGCCGCCCAGCGCGCGGGCGGCGGCGAGGACCAGCGCGGGCCGGATCGCCTTGCCGGCCGGCCCCGAGGACGGGGTGCCGTCGGCCTCCTGCCAGCCGAAGTGGTACATCGCGACGCGGCGGACGGCCCCGGGCAAGGACTCGACGGCGGCGCGCAGTTGGGGATCGACGAGGGCCCGGGTCGCTTCGAGGAGAACCTCGGCCTCCCGGCCCTGGGGCACGGCGGCGCCCAGGCCATCGATGCCCTCCGTCACGAAGGCGGCCGGGCCGTCGGCGCCCTGCGGCGCAGGGGGAGCCGGGCCGTCGGCCTCACGTGTCACCGGGGCGGCCGGGGCGTCGTCGCCCGGGGAACGGGGTGTGAGTGGTTGGGGTGCGTGGTGGGTCTTCACTGGGGACGTCCTCCCGAGGCCGCCCCGGGCACGGCTGCCCGGTGGCGGAGGTTGACGGGGCCCGGACATCGTCGTCCGGGCCCCGGAGGGGCTACCGCCAGCGGCTGACCTCGACGTTTTCCAGTACGCCCAGGGCGTCCGGCACGAGGATGGCCGCGGAGTAGTAGGCCGTCACCAGGTAGGAGATGATCGCCTGCTCGTCGATCCCCATGAAGCGGACCGAGAGGCTGGGCTCGATCTCGTCGGGGATGCCGGTCTGCTGGAGTCCGATGACGCCCTGCTCGGCCTCGCCCGTCCTCATGCAGATGATCGAGGTGGTCCGGGCGTCGGTGACCGGGATCTTGTTGCACGGGAAGATCGGCACCCCGCGCCAGGCCGGCACATGGTGTCCGCCGACGTCGACGCTCTCCGGCACCAGTCCGCGCTTGTTGCACTCGCGGCCGAACGCGGCGATGGCCCTCGGGTGGGCGAGGAAGAGCTTCGAACCGCGGCGGCGCGAGAGCAGCTCGTCCATGTCGTCGGGGCTGGGCACACCGTCGTGCGGCTGGATGCGCTGCCCGTAGTCGCAGTTGTTGAGCAGCCCGAACTCGCGGTGGTTGATCAGCTCGTGCTCCTGGCGCTCGCGCAGCGCCTCGACCGTGAGCCGCAACTGCTGCTCGGTCTGGTTCATCGGCTGGTTGTAGAGGTCGGCGACCCGGCTGTGGACCTTCAGCACGGTCTGGGCGACGCTCAGTTCGTACTCGCGGGGCGCCGCGTCGTAGTCGACGTACGTGTGCGGGACGACGGCCTCGCCGACATGGCCGGCGGAGAGGTCGATCGCGGCCTCGCCGTACTTGTTGGTGCGCTGGTGGGGGATGTTGAGCAGTCCGGCGAGGTGTTCGCGGAGCGAGTCCGCGCGCTCGGCGAGGTTCAGCACATCGGCCCGGCTCAGCGTCAGCACCGTACAGGCGGTGACGGCACGGGCGGTGTACTCCCAGACGGCCTCGCCGTCGACCAGGGCCTGGTCCCCGAAGTAGGCCCCGTCGGCGTGGATCCCGAGCACCGTCTCGTCCCCGTAGGGGCCGGTGCCGATCTTCTCGACCTTGCCGTGCGCCAGCAGATAGACGCTGTCCGCCGCGTCCCCCGACGCGGCCAGCACCTGTCCCGCCGCGATCTCGCGCTGCTCGCACCGCCGGGCGAGCTCGCCCAGCACTTCCTCGTCACCGAAGTCCCGCAGGGCGGGGAGCTCACCGAGCTCGGCGGGGATGACCGCGACCCGGTCACCCGTCTGAACGAAGGTCACCCTGCCGTCCCCGACCGAGTAGCTCAGTCGGCGGTTCACCCGGTAGGTACCACCTTGCACCTGCACCCACGGCAGCATCTTCAGCAGCCACCGCGAGGTGATCTCCTGCATCTGCGGGGCGGACTTGGTGGTCGTCGCGAGGTTCCGCGCCGCTGCCGTCCCCAGACTCTGCTGCGGCGGCAACGACGCGTTCTGAACCTCTTCACCAACGGACATCTGTCGTCCTCTCGATTCTTCGGCTGACCTGCGTGAAGAAGCCTTTCAGCACGGAGAGCGGTCACGCCATTACACAAAAGAGTGTGACTAATCGGCTTTGGGCTGGGCACAACGCTGAGCGATGTTCGCGTGCGCCGTTAAGTTGCATCCTCGATGCAACTTATCTACGGTGCTTGTCATGCGGCTGACGAGATTCACCGACGTGGCGCTGCGTGTACTGATGCGCCTCGCCGTCGTGGAGAACGAGGATCCGCCGACCACCCGGGAGGTGGCGGCCACCATGCAGGTGCCGTACACCCACGCCGCGAAGGTCGTCGCCAAGCTCCAGCACCTCGGCCTCATAGAGGCGCGACGGGGCCGCGGCGGTGGGCTCAGCCTCACCCCGGCGGGCCGCTCCGCCTCGATCGGCGGGCTCGTCCGGGAGCTGGAAGGACCCGGCGACGTGGTCGACTGCGAGGGCACCGCCCCGTGCCCCCTGCGCTCGGCCTGCCGGCTGCGTGGCGCACTGCGCCACGCGGAGGAGGCCTTCTACGCCTCGCTCGATCCGCTCACCGTCACCGAACTCGTCGCGTCCCCCACCGGACCGTTGCTGATCGGCATCAGCAGCGGCCGCCCGGACACCGGCTGAGCCACCGCACACCACGCGACGCATCCACGGACCCACCCCCCGGCTTCGCGCTGGCCAAAAATATGACTCTGAAATACCAATTCACCTGCGAGGAGTCCCGAATGCTCTCCGAGACGTCGACCGCCACCGTCCGCGCCACCCTCCCCGCCGTGGGTGCGGCCATCGGGGACATCGCCGATCTCTTCTACCGCAAGCTCTTCGACGCCCACCCCGAGCTGCTGCGCGACCTCTTCAACCGCGGGAACCAGGCGTCCGGCGCCCAGCGGCAGGCCCTCGCGGGCTCCATCGCCGCCTTCGCCACCCAGCTGATCGAGCACCCGGACAGCCGCCCCGACGTGATGCTCGGCCGGATCGCCCACAAGCACGCCTCGCTCGGCGTCACTCCCGCCCAGTACGAGATCGTGCACACCCATCTCTTCGCCGCCATCGCCGAGGTGCTCGGCGACGCGGTCACCCCGGAGGTCGCCGCCGCCTGGGACGAGGTCTACTGGCTGATGGCCGGCGCCCTGATCTCGATCGAGCAGCGGCTGTACGCGCGGCAGGGCGTCGTCGCCGGTGACGTGTGGCGCGAGTGGGAGGTGGTCACCCGGATCGAGGAGACCGACGACGTCGCCACCTTCCAGCTCCGCCCGGCCGACGACGCGCCCGCGCCCGCCTTCCGGCCCGGCCAGTACGTCTCCGTACAGGTGGAACTCCCCGACGGGGCCCGCCAGATACGCCAGTACAGCCTCTCCTGCGCCCCCGGCTCGCGGCTCCGCTCGATCACCGTCAAGCGGGTGCGGGGCGGCGGCTCGCCCGACGGCGAGGTCTCGTACCACCTGCACACCGAAGTGGAGGCCGGTGACGTCGTACGTGTCTCCGCCCCGTACGGCGACCTGGTGCTCGACTCGGCCGAAGCACCGCTGCTGCTCGCCTCCGCGGGCATCGGCTGCACCCCGATGCTCTCGATGCTGGAACACCTCGCGGAGACCGGCCACCGCGCCCCGGTCACCGTCGTGCACGGCGACCGCTCCCCCGCCACCCACGCGATGCGCAACGCCCACGCCCTGCTCACCGGCAAACTCCCCGACGCCGCCGCCCACTTCTGGTACGAGGACCCCGAGCCCGGCCACCCCGCCGACCGCACCGGCCGGGTCGACCTGAGCGGCCTCGCCGTCGCCCCCGGCACCCACGTCTACCTCTGCGGCCCGCTGCCCTTCATGCGCTCCGTACGCACCCAGCTGCTGGCCAAGGACATCCCGGCGGCCGACATCCACTACGAGGTGTTCGGCCCCGACATGTGGCTGGCGCAGGACTGAATCCGGCCCACTGCTCACGGATTTGACCGGTTCGGATCGCACACGGTGCGAACAGCCACCGGAGGCATGGCCCGGAGAGCGACATTCCGGTACAAGCGGATCAAGGCCCGTTCCCCCCACGTACGAAGGAGACGGCCATGTCCTCACCCATGTCCGCGAGCAGGTTCCTGGAAGTCCTGATGGACGAGGGGCTCACCGTCGTCCAGGTCGGCGACTGGCGCACTCACAACCGCAACCACAAGGGCCCCTGGGGCCCGGTCAACGGCGTGATGATCCACCACACGGTCACCAGCGGCACCGCGGCCACCGTACGCATCTGCCGTGACGGCTACCCGGATCTGCCCGGCCCGCTCTGCCACGGCGTGATCGCCAAGGACGGCCGGATCCACCTGGTCGGCCACGGCCGCGCCAACCACGCCGGACTCGGCGACGACGACGTACTGCGCGCCGTCGTCGCCGAGAAGCGCCTCCCGGGCGACAACGAGGCCAACACCGACGGGAACAGGCACTTCTACGGCTTCGAGTGCGAGAACCTCGGCGACGGCAAGGACCCCTGGCCCGACGCCCAGCTCGAAGCCGTCGAGAAGGCCGCCGCCGCGATCTGCCGCCACCACGGCTGGAACTCCCGCTCGGTGATCGGCCACAAGGAGTGGCAGCCGGGCAAGGTCGACCCGCGCGGCTTCACGATGGACACGATGCGCGCCCGCATCCACGACCGCCTCAAGTGACCGGCGCCCGTCCGGTACGGCGACAATTGCGCCATGCCCTCCGAATCACTCGACCTCGCCCGGCTGCAGCCGGTGCTCCCCTCACCCCTGCAACCGGTCGAGGACGAGCGCTTCGCCCGCCACGGCGTCCGGCTGCTGCTCAAGCGGGACGACCTGATCCACCCCGATCTGCCGGGCAACAAGTGGCGCAAGCTCTCCCTCAATCTGCGGGACGCCGCCGGACGCACCGTGCTGACCTTCGGCGGCGCCTACTCCAACCATCTGCGGGCCACCGCCGCCGCCGGGCGGCTGCTCGGCTTCCCCACCGTCGGGGTGGTGCGCGGGGAGGAGCTGGCCGGCCGGCCGTTGAACCCCTCGCTCGCACGGTGTGCCGCCGACGGAATGACCCTCCACTTCGTGGACCGCGCGACGTACCGCGCGAAGGGTGATCCGGAGGTCCTGGCGGGGCTGCGACGCCTCTTCGGGGAGTGCTGTGTCATCCCGGAGGGCGGCAGCAACGCCCTGGCCGCACAGGGGTGCGCGGAGCTGGGGCGGGAGCTGCGCGGCCGGGCCGGCACGGTCGCGGTGGCCTGCGGTACCGGTGGCACCCTCGCCGGTCTCGCCGCCGGGCTGGCGCCGGGGCAGCGCGCCCTCGGCGTTCCGGTGCTGCGCGGCGGCTTCCTGGGGGACGCGGTGCGGGGGCTCCAGGAGGAGGCCTTCGGCGGTCCGGCCGGCTCGTGGTCGCTGGACGAGCGCTTCCACTTCGGCGGCTACGCCCGTACGACGCCGGCGCTGCACGCCTTCGCCGACGACTTCGAGCGGCGCCACGGCCTGCCCGTCGAGCGGCTCTACGTCGCCAAGCTGCTGTACGCGCTCACCGAACTGGCCGGGGAGGGCGCGTTCCCTCCGGGAACCTCGGTCGCGGCGGTCGTCACGGGCAGCCCTCAGGGGGCGCCCGACTCCTCCCGGTAGGCGGCCGCCTCCTCCAGGTCGAGCCGTCTGAGCAGCGTCCGCAGCATCTCGTCGTCGATCCGCCGCTCGTCCCGCAGCGTCACGAAGACCTCGCGCTCGGCCTCGATCATCTCCCTGGCCAGGCGCCGGTAGGTGTCGTCCGCCGACTCCCCGGTCACCGGATTGGCCGCGCCCAGCCGCTCCCAGACGGCGTTGCGGCGGCGTTCCAGGACGGTGCGCAGCCGGTCGGTGAGGGGGCCCGGCAGCTGGTTGCGCCGGTCGGCCAGCAGTTCCTCCAGCCGTGCCTCGGCGGCCGCGGATGCCTCGCTCTGGGCCTGCGCCTCGGCCAGTGTCTCGGCCTTCGCGTCCCGCCCGGGGAGCTTCAGCACCCGCACCAGCAGCGGCAGGCTGAGCCCCTGGACGACCAGGGTGCCGATGACCGTCGTGAAGGTCAGGAAGAGCACCAGGTTGCGGGCCGGGAAGGGGCTGCCGTCGGTCATGGTGAACGGGATGGAGAAGGCGATGGCGAGCGAGACGACCCCGCGCATCCCGGCCCAGCCCACGATCAGCGGCCCGGTCCAGTTGGTGTCGGTCTCGCGTTCCCTGATCCGTCTCGACAGCCACCGGGGCAGATACGTCGCCGGGTAGACCCAGATGAACCGCACCACGACCACGGCGAGGAACACGATCACCGCGTACCGGACGGCGTCGCCGACCGCGTACGCGCCGAGCCCCTTCAGCACGAAGGGCAGCTGGAGCCCGATCAGCGCGAAGACCGCGGACTCCAGGATGAACGCGACCATCTTCCAGACGGCGCCCTCCTGGAGCCGGGTCGCGAAGTCGACCTGCCAGGACCGGTGGCCCAGGTAGAGCGCCACCACGACCACGGCGAGCACCCCGGAGGCGTGTACGCGTTCGGCCGCCGCGTACGCCACGAAGGGGATCAGCAACGACAGCGTGTTCTGCAGCAGCGATTCCCTGAGATGGGTACGGAGCCAGTGCAGCGGCACCATCAGCGCCAGGCCGACCACCACGCCGCCGACTGCGGCCAGCAGGAACTCACCGATCCCCGCGCCCCAGCTCATGCCCTCGCCCACGGCGGCGGCGATCGCCACCTTGTAGGCGGTGATCGCCGTGGCGTCGTTCACCAGGGACTCCCCCTGCAGGATCGTCGTGACCCGGCCGGGCAGCCCGACCCGGCGCGCGATCGCGGCGGCCGTGACCGCGTCCGGCGGGGCGACGACCGCGCCGAGCACCAGCGCGGCGGTCAGCGGCAGGCCGGGCACCAGGCGGTACGCCAGCCAGCCGACCGCGACGGTCGCGAACAGGACGTAGCCGATCGAGAGCAGCGCGACCGGCCGGAGATTGGCCCGCAGATCGAGGTACGAGCTGTCGACGGCAGCCGTGTAGAGCAACGGCGGCAGCAGCAGCGGCAGCACCACGTGCGCGTCCAGCGTGTAGGTGGGCACCCCCGGCAGGTAGGAGGCGATCAGCCCCACCGTGACCAGCAGCAGGGGGGCCGGCACGGGGGTCCGGCGGGCGGCGCCCGCGACCGCCGCACTGGCCGCGACCAGTGCCACCAGCGGCAATGCGTCCATCTCACGGTCCTCGCATCCGTCGTAACCTGACAATCATGAGTGACTGCCCTCACGTGTCCGCACTGCCGCGCCCCGAACCGGTCCCGCTGAACGTGACCTGTCCGGGCTGCCTGGCCGCGGGCACCCACCCCGTGCAGCTCCGGCTCTGCCTGGTCTGCGGCAACGTCGGCTGCTGCGATTCGTCACCCCTCCAGCACGCCACGGAACACTTCAAGGAGACCGGTCACCCGGTGATGCGGAGCTTCGAACCGGGCGAGAGTTGGCGCTGGTGCTTCGAGGACGGTTCGATCGTCTGACGTCTGGGTACGTCAAACCGGCGCCGGTTGTTCGTAATTGACCGCCGCAGACCCCTAGCCACTGTGTGTACTCATGGGCTTACCATGAGTGACAGCCATGGGCTGGGGCTCTGGCGACACGGCATCATGGGTCGCGATAGCGTCGCGGACCAGAACCGAAGACGTACCACATGGCTCCGGGGCACCCTTCCCGGATCCTCGAAAGAGTTTGTGCCACCTTGGAGGTGAGGGTGTCCCAGATCGCAGGCGAGCCCGGGAATCAGGACTTCGTAGAGGTCCGGCTGCCCGCTGCGGGTGCCTACCTGTCGGTGCTGCGTACGGCCACGGCCGGTCTCGCAGCGCGCTTGGACTTCACTCTCGACGAGATCGAGGATCTTCGCATCGCGGTCGACGAGGCCTGCGCGATCCTGCTTCAGCAGGCCGTGCCGGGCTCCGTCCTCAGCTGCGTCTTCCGGCTCGTCGAGGATTCTCTTGAGGTGACGGTGGCCGCCCCGACGACGGACGGCCGCGCGCCGGAGCGCGACACCTTCGCCTGGACGGTGCTCTCCGCACTGGCCGGCAAGGTCGACTCCTCGGTGGCCGACGACCGTACGGTCAGCATCAGCCTCTACAAACAGCGCGGCGCGGGACCCGGGCCGGCGTGAGCAACGGGAACGGGGACGGTCCTGTGCGGGACGAGACGATGCGACCAGGGGTGGTGCGCGCAGCAGGCATCCCGGAACAGCAGGCCCTGCCCCATCCGGTGGACGGGGCGGACGGGCCGGTGGGCCGTACGGTCGCGGTGGAGCAGTCGCAGGCGGAGCGGGCAGGCCAGATGAGCGAGCACGGGCACCACGATCCACATGACCGCAGCGGGGCGCGGGCGCTGTTCATCGAGCTGCGCGCGCTCCCCGACGGGTCGCCCGAGAAGGCGGAGCTGCGCAATCGGCTGGTGCGGATGCATCTGCCGCTCGTGGAGCACCTGGCCCGCCGGTTCCGCAACCGCGGCGAGCCGCTGGACGATCTGACCCAGGTCGCCACCATCGGCCTGATCAAGTCGGTGGACCGGTTCGACCCGGACCGCGGCGTCGAGTTCTCGACGTACGCGACCCCCACGGTCGTGGGCGAGATCAAGCGCCACTTCCGTGACAAGGGCTGGGCGGTCCGGGTGCCGCGCCGGCTCCAGGAGCTGCGGCTCTCGCTGACCACGGCGACCGCCGAGCTGTCCCAGCAGCACGGCCGCTCGCCGACGGTCCACGAGCTGGCGGAGCGGCTGGGCATCTCCGAGGAAGAGGTCCTGGAGGGCCTGGAATCGGCCAATGCGTACAGCACGCTCTCGCTGGACGTGCCGGACACGGACGACGAGTCCCCCGCGGTCGCGGACACGCTGGGTTCCGAGGACGAGGCGCTGGAGGGCGTCGAGTACCGGGAGTCGCTCAAGCCGCTGCTGGAGGACCTGCCGCCGCGCGAGAAGCGGATTCTGCTGCTGCGCTTCTTCGGCAACATGACCCAGTCGCAGATCGCGCAGGAGGTCGGCATCTCGCAGATGCACGTCTCGCGACTGCTGGCCCGCACGCTGGCGCAGCTGCGCGAGCGGCTGCTCGTCGAGGAGTAGCCGAGGGGCGAGGGGCAGCGGGCGGGGCCACTCGCGGCGCTGCCCCGGCCGCGCACCACGCCCGTCGGTTCAGCTCTCCGGCGTGGTGCCCGGCCGGCGGATGCCGAGTGCCTCGACCGTCGTCGGCCGGACCAGCTGGTAGAGCGCCGTCAGGGTCACGGCGGCGAGGACGATCCCGGCCGGGATCAGCACACCTTGCGACCTCAGCAGCGTCCACGCCACCGGGAGCGCGATGATCTGCGTGATGAGCGCGGGGCCGCGGCTCCAGCTGCGCCGCCGCAGCAGACCGCGGGCGGCGGCCAGCGGAATCGCGGCGAGTGCGATCAGCGTCAGCCCGCCCATCTCCGCCTGCTGCGGGCTCTCGGGGTGCCCGAGCAGCCCCATCACCAGCATGTAGATCCCGCCGATGGCCAGCGCCGCCCCTTCCAGGGCGGTGAGTCCGGCAACGAGAGTGATCCTGCTCGGCTTCGCCGGTTCGAGCCTCGGCGCGGGCGACGAGTCGGGCGTGTTCTGCTGAGTACTCACCCTTGCAGGTTGGCATCCCGGCGCCGCGAAAGCGAAGCCGGGGTCGGAATCGGCAGTGGACCGTCACCGTGCGTAAAGGTCATGGGGCGGGACTTCAGAGTGATACCGCGCGGTAGGTAGTCTGGCGGTCATGCGCGCACTCCTCGTGGTCAATCCAGCTGCTACCACCACCAGTGCGCGGACCCGTGATGTGCTCATCCATGCGCTGGCCAGCGAGATGAAGCTGGAGGCCGTGACCACGGAATACCGCGGCCATGCCCGGGACCTGGGGCGGCGGGCCGCGGACTCCGACGACATCGATCTGGTGGTCGCCCTGGGCGGTGACGGCACGGTCAACGAGGTCGTCAACGGCCTGCTCCACAACGGTCCCGATCCGGACGGCCTGCCGAGCCTCGCGGTGGTGCCCGGCGGCTCCACAAATGTGTTCGCGCGCGCCCTGGGTCTGCCCAACGACGCGGTGGAGGCGACCGGCGCGATCCTGGACGCACTCGCCAACCGGACCGAACGCACGGTCGGCCTCGGACTCGCGGCCGGCACCCCGGGCACCGAGGACGAGTCGGTCCCGGAGCGCTGGTTCACCTTCTGCGCCGGACTCGGATTCGACGCGGGCGTGGTCGGCCGGGTCGAACAGCAACGCGAACGCGGAAAGCGCTCGACGCACGCCCTTTATGTGCGCCAGGTGGTCCGGCAGTTCATCGACGAGCCGCACCGCAGGCATGGCGTGATGACATTGGAAACCCCGGGGCACGATCCGGTCACCGATCTGGCGCTGTCCATAATTTCCAACACCGCCCCCTGGTCCTACCTGGGCAATCGTCCGTTGTACGCGTCTCCGAAGGCCACTTTCGACACCGGGCTGGATGTGCTCGGACTGAAGCGGCTCTCCACTCCGGCGGTCGCCCGTTACGGCACCCAGCTGCTCACTTCGAGCCCGGAGAAGGGCCCGTCCGGCAAGCACGCCGTTTCACTTCATGACCTCACGGACTTCACCTTGCATTCAAAGGTTCCGCTGCCCTTCCAGATGGATGGCGACCACCTGGGAGTGCGCACAAGTGTGACGTTCACAGGCGTACGCCGTGCACTGCGTGTGATTGTGTGAGTGGAAGGGACCAAAGTCCTTTAACTCGAACGTTTGGGCTGGGCTCCACCCCATAGAAGTACGGCTGTGACCTAGTCGACACCGAGGAATCAAAAAAAAGTTTCCAGAAGGGGTTGTATCCGCCGCTGAGGTTTGCGAATCTCTACATGGCGATCGGGACGGCCCGCAACACCGGCCTCCACTGAGAGCCAGAACCCCTCCTCACTTCACAGGACCACAACCAGTTCATCTGGGCGTCGGCCCGTCATCTGCGGGGGGATTCGTGAAAGCGTTCACATTCACAAGCAACAGTATGTAATACCAAGGAGAGGTAGCAGCCATGGACTGGCGTCACAACGCCGTTTGTCGTGAGGAAGACCCCGAGCTGTTCTTCCCCATCGGCAACACCGGTCCTGCGCTGCTGCAGATCGAGGAAGCCAAGGCCGTCTGCCGTCGCTGCCCCGTCATGGAGCAGTGCCTGCAGTGGGCGCTCGAGTCCGGCCAGGACTCCGGCGTCTGGGGTGGCCTCAGCGAGGACGAGCGCCGCGCGATGAAGCGCCGCGCCGCTCGCAACCGGGCGCGTAACGCCAGCGCCTGACCGACGCCACCGCTACGAGCCTCAGCCAGGCGGCGCGTACAGAGCGTACGCACAACCCCGCCCCCCGAGTCGCAGCGCGCAGTACCCCCGAAGCGCATGCATGACCAGTGAGCCCGGACCGTGAACAACGGTCCGGGCTCACTGCTGTGTTCGGGGCGCCCGTGCCCAGGGGCGGGCGGGGCTACTTCTCGGACCGGACCGGGATGTCGAGCACGACCTGGGTGCCGCGCTCGGGAGCCGGGACCATGCCGAAGGTCCCGCCCAACTCGCCCTCCACCAGCGTCCTGACGATCTGGAGCCCCAGATTGCCGGCGCGCTGCGGGTCGAAGCCCTCCGGCAGACCGCATCCGTCGTCCTGGACCGTGATCAGCAGCCGCGTCCCGGCGGAGGAACCGCCGCGCACGGCGGACACCTCGACCGTGCCGGACTCGGCGAGCGTGAAGGCGTGTTCCAGGGCGTTCTGCAGGACCTCCGTGAGCACCATCGCCAGCGGGGTGGCCACTTCGGCGTCGAGGATGCCGAAGCGTCCCGTCCGGCGACAGGTGACCTTGCCCGGCGAGATCTCGGCGACCATCGCGATGACGCGGTCGGCGATCTCGTCGAACTCCACCCGCTCGTCCAGATTCTGGGACAGCGTCTCATGGACGATGGCGATCGAACCGACGCGCCGTACCGCCTCGTTGAGCGCCTCGCGCCCGCGTACCGAGTCCATCCGCCGGGCCTGGAGCCGCAACAGGGCGGCAACGGTCTGGAGGTTGTTCTTCACCCGGTGGTGGATCTCCCGGATGGTGGCGTCCTTGGTGATCAACTCGCGTTCGCGGCGGCGGAGTTCGGTGACGTCCCGGAGCAGGACCAGGGAGCCGATGCGCACGCCCTTGGGCTTGAGCGGGATCGCCCGGAGCTGGATCACCCCGCCCGCGCACTCGACTTCGAACTCCCGGGGCGCGTAGCCGCTGGCCAGTTTGACCAGGGCCTCGTCCACCGGGCCCCGGGAGGGGGCGAGTTCGGCGGTGATGCCGCCCAGGTGCTGGCCGACCAGATCGGAGGCGAGGCCGAGGCGGTGGTAGGCGGAGAGGCCGTTGGGGCTGGCGTACTGGACGACCCCGTCGGCGTCGAGCCTGATCAGCCCGTCGCCGACGCGCGGCGAGGCGTCCATGTCGACCTGCTGGCCGGGGAAGGGGAAGGACCCCGCGGCGATCATCTGGGCCAGGTCGGAGGCCGACTGGAGGTAGGTGAGCTCCAGCCTGGACGGGGTGCGGACGGTGAGCAGGTTGGTATTGCGGGCGATCACCCCGAGGACCCGACCCTCCCTGCGTACGGGGATCGACTCGACCCGTACCGGCACCTCCTCGCGCCACTCCGGGTCGCCCTCGCGCACGATCCGGCCCTCGTCCAGCGCCGCGTCCAGCAGCGGGCGGCGGCCGCGCGGCACCAGGTGTCCGACCATGTCGTCCTGGTAGGAGGTGGGGCCGGTGTTGGGGCGCATCTGGGCCACCGACACATAGCGGGTGCCGTCGCGGGTGGGCACCCAGAGCACGAGGTCGGCGAAGGACAGGTCGGAGAGCAGCTGCCACTCCGAGACCAGCAGATGCAGCCACTCCAGGTCGGTGTCACCGAGGGCTGTGTGCTGGCGGACGAGGTCGTTCATGGAGGGCACGTGTGCGAGCGTACCCGCGGACGGGCGGTGGTTCCGAACCGAACGACCGGACCGTACGTGCAGGAAGACGAGCCCGGAAAATTACGGCGCTCCGACGGATGGACACGGGCGAATGGTCTAGTCCACAATGCTCAAGACAGAGCTTCCGCTCTCCCCGCACAGGAGGGCGGATCGAGGTACCGCGCTCTCTGCCCTGACCGCGCCGGTACCTCTCCCCCGGCCGGGGGCACCGCACACCGCCGGCCGACCGGACCGGCCGTGACGGCCGGTCTTACTCCGGGCTGCGGTGCCGGACGGGCTGAGGGTCCCGTCCCGGCGCCGTGGCCCGCGGGTGTTCCCGGGACCGTTCAGCGGGTCTCGGTGACCTTGGCCAGTGCGCGCGGCGCGTCCGGGTCCTGGCCCCGGGCGATCGTCGCCCCGTACGCCGGCATCTGCGCGGCAGGATCTCCAGCACCGGCTGCACCTCCTCGGCCACGCCCGCCGCAGGCGGCACGAATCCCGTGGAGGCCGCCTCGACCTGGGCCTTCGGGGCCGGCCACGAAGAGGTCCGCGCCGCGGCCTCGCAGCCGGTCCAGGACCGGCTGGAGCGCCTCGCCGCCGGCCTTGTCCGAGGTGCCCCGGGCGGTGAGCAGGACGAAGCGCGGCTTCCTGGCCGCGATCGCGGCGGCCACCTCACGGATCCCGGGGGCGCCCTCGTCGAGGATGCGCCGCAGCATCGCGGGCTGCTCGGCCATCTCGTCGGCCATGGTCCGGCCCGGCCGTTCGCTCTCCCCGGCCGGAGAAGCGGCGGACATGTCGAGTGCCTCCCAGCGGGCTCCCGGTGCGTCGGCAACACCGTTCGGACCAGTCGGCCACGGGGCCCCGGAGGGCCGCCGGCGGACCGCGGCCGGCCCGGGTACGTCCGGCCGTGCCCGCGTTACCGGGTTCTGCTAGATTGGAACCCTATTGGTCTATACCACCTGACTTCACTCTTCAGATCGGCAGGCCCAGCGTGGAAGTTGTCATCGTCCCGGACGCCAAGGCAGGCGGCGAACTCATCGCGGAGGCCATCGGTGCCCTGCTGAGCCGCAAGCCCGACGCACTTCTCGGCGTTGCCACCGGCTCGACCCCGCTGCCCATCTACCAGGCGCTGGCGGCCAAGGTCCGCTCCGGCGCCGTCGATGCCTCGCGGGCGCGCATCTGCCAGCTCGACGAGTACGTCGGGCTGCCCGCGGGCCACCCCGAGTCCTACCGCTCGGTGGTGCTGCGCGAGGTCGTCGAACCGCTCGGCCTGTCCGAGGCGTCCTTCATGGGCCCCGACGGCTCCGCCGAGGACGTCCGGGCGGCCTGCCTGGCGTACGACAGCGCGCTGGCCGAGGCCGGCGGCGTGGACCTCCAGCTCCTCGGCATCGGCACCGACGGGCACATCGGCTTCAACGAGCCGTGCTCCTCGCTCGCCTCCCGTACCCGGATCAAGACGCTCACCGAGCAGACCCGGATCGACAACGCGCGCTTCTTCGACAACGACATATCTCAGGTGCCGCACCACGTGATCACCCAGGGCATCGGCACCATCCTGGAGTCCCGCCACCCGATCCTGCTCGCCACCGGCGAGGGCAAGGCGGACGCCGTGGCGCTGACGGTGGAGGGGCCGGTCGCCTCCGTCGTGCCCGCCTCGGCGCTCCAGCTGCACCCGCACGCGACGGTGGTGGTCGACGAGGCCGCCGCGTCGAAGCTGAAGCTGGCGGACTACTTCCGCGCCACGTACGCCGCCAAGCCGTCGTGGCAGGGCCTGTAGAGCTTCCGGACGGACCGAGAGGGCCGGGGCACCCACGGTGGGTGCCCCGGCCCTCTCGTATGCCGTCACACGGGCTGCGGACGGGTGTGACGCGGCCCCCCGCCCGCATCACACCCGGTACTCAGACCGCCGGGCCGTCCGTGCCCCTGACGATGAGTTCCGCCGCCGCGAGACCGCAGACGCGGGCCGCGCCGTGGGTGGCGATGTGCAGGGCGCCCCTGGGGGCGGCCTGCGGTACGCCCATCTCGACGACGACCGTGTCGGGGCGCTGGGCCACCAGGGCGTCGAGCGCCTCGCCCATCCAGGCGTGGCGGTGGACGTCGCGGACCACCACGACGATGCGCCGCTCCCCCGCCGCCCGCAGCACCGCGGCGGCGGGCGCCTCGGTCTCGCCGCTGTACGTGTCGGTCTCCGTGCCCGGCAGCAGCCGGCCCAGCTCCGCGGCGACACCCCAGGGGGTCTCGTCGCCGACGGCGATGTTCGACGCGGAGGTGAACGCGGCGACGTACGCGGGCTCGGCCAGCGGGGCGGCGGAGCCGGTCGCCCGTACCGCCCGGCGGGCGGCGACCAGGCCGATGTCGGAGCCGATCTGGGCGCCGGGCGCGGTCCCCTCCTGCGTTGCCGCGCCCGGCCCCGAACCGGCCCCCTTGGCCCCCTGCGTCCAGGACGCGAGGGCGCGTACCCGTGCGGCGGCGTCCGCGAGCCGCTCCTCGGGAAGTTCACCGCTGCGCACCGCCCGGACCAGCGCGTCGCGCAGCCGGAGCACCGTGCCGTCGTCCTCCAGGCCGCCGCCCACGCAGAGCGCGTCGGCCCCCGCGGCGATCGCCAGGACGGAGCCGTGCTCGATGCCGTACGTCGCGGCGATGGCCTGCATCTCCACGGCGTCGGTGACGATCAGGCCGTCGTAGCCCAGCTCCTGGCGCAGCAGTCCGGTGAGGATCCGCGGGCTCACCGTCGCGGGGCGGTCCGGGTCGAGCGCCGGCAGCAGGATGTGCGCGCTCATCACGCACTTGGAACCCGCCGCGATGGCGGCCCGGAAGGGCACCAGCTCACGGGCGTGCAGGGTCTCCAGGTCCACGTCGATGCGCGGCATCGCGTGGTGCGAGTCGATCGCGGTGTCGCCGTGCCCAGGGAAGTGCTTGGTGCAGGCGGCGACGCCGGCGGCCTGGAGGCCCTCGATGTACGCGGCGGTGTGCCGGGCCACGAGCGCGGTGTCGGCGCCGAAGGACCGTACGCCGATGATCGGGTTGCCCGGGTTGGAGTTGACGTCGGCGGACGGCGCCCAGTTGAGGTTGACGCCGCACTCGGCGAGCCGACGGCCGAGCTCCTGGGCGACCGCGCGGGTCAGGGCGAAGTCGTCGACGTGGCCGAGGGCCAGGTTGCCGGGGAACGAGGAGCCGGTGCGCACCTCCAGGCGGGTGACGTCACCGCCCTCCTCGTCGATGGCGACGAGGAGGTCGTCGCGCTCGGCCCTGAGCTGGGCGGTGAGCGCGGTGACCTGCTCGGGCGTGCGGATGTTGCGGCCGAACAGGGCGACGGAGGCGAGTCCTTCGTCGACCCGGCGCAGCACCCAGTCCGGGGCGGTGGTGCCGGTGAATCCGGGCTGCAGGACGGCGAGCGCGTCGCGGGTGACGGTGTCCGTGGCGGATATGAGGGTGGTCATGGGCTGTGTTATCCCTTCACGGCACCGTCGGTGAGGCCGCTGACGGCCTTGCGCTGCAGGAAGACGAACAGGATGAGGATCGGGATGGCGAAGATCGAGGCCGCCGCCATGGTGGCGCCCCAGTCGTCGCCGAACTGGCTCTGGAACTGGGAGAGCCAGAGCGGGAGCGTCTTGGCCTCGGGGTCCTTGTTGAGGATCAGGACCAGGGGGAATTCGTTCCACGCGGTGATGAAGCCGAAGAGCGAGGTGGCCATCAGGCCGGGGGCGAGCAGCGGCAGGATCACCTTGACGAACGCCTGCGGGCGGGTGCAGCCGTCGACCATGGCGGACTCCTCCAGTTCCTTGGGCACCGCGGCAACGTAACCGCGCAGCGTCAGGACCGTGAAGGGGAGGACCATCACCATGTAGAAGAGGGTCAGCGGGACCAGGCTGTTGAGCATGTCCGCGTCGCGGACCAGCATGTAGATCGCGATGACCATGACTTCCCACGGCGCCATCTGGGCGATCATGAAGACCAGGATCAGGCCCTTGCGGCCCTTGAACCGCATCCGGGCCAGCGCGAACGACGCGAAGAGCGCGATGATCAGCGAGAAGGTCACGGCGAGCAGGGTGACGGTGAGCGAATTCCCGACCAGCTTCAGGAAGTTCGGTGCGTGGTACGCCGTCTTGAAGTGCTCGAACGTGACGTCGGTCGGGAACCAGACCGGCGTCTCGGTGATGATGTCGCCGGTCGGCTTGAACGCCGTGCTGAACATCCAGTAGACGGGGAAGACCAGGCCGGCGAAGAGGATGATCGCCGTCGCGTTGGGCCAGATGCGGCCGAACAGTGAGCGCTTCACAGCTCGTCCTCCTCTTGCTTGAGAACGATGCGGAGGTAGTACGAGGTCAGCCCCAGCATGATCAGGATGGTCAGCAGCGAGATCGCCGCGCCCATGCCGTAGTGCTGGTTGCCGACGCCTTCGACGAAGGCGTAGACCGGCAGGGTCTCGGTGAGGCGGTTGGGGCCGCCCTCGTTGAGGGTGAAGATCTGCGGGAACGCCTTGAAGATCCAGATGACTTCGAGGAAGGTCGTGGCGTAGAGGAAGGGCCGCAGGAACGGGAACGTCACCGAGGTGAAGCTCTTCCAGACGCCGGCGCCGTCGAGCGATGCGGCCTCGTACAGTTCCTTGGCGATCGTCGTGGTCGCCGCGTACAGGTTGATCGCCACGAACGGGATGGACTGCCAGACGATCAGCAGGGTGACCACGAAGAACGTGGAGAACTGCGATCCGGTCCAGTTGTACTCGGCCATCGAGTGCCAGCCGAGGTGGTCCAGCACGTAGTTGACCACGCCGAAGCGCGAGGCGAACAGCCACTGGAACACGGTGGACGCGGCCACGACCGGCATCGCCCAGGCGAGCACCAGGCCGATCATCAGGGTGAACCGCATCCTCTTGCCGAGGCGGGCGAGCAGCAGTCCGATCAGGGTGCCGAAGACCATGGTCAGGACGACGTTGACGCCGGTGAACACGATCGTGCGGAGCGTGACTCTCCAGAAGTCCTCACCGGTGAGGATCTCCTGGTAGTTCTTGAAGCCGTTCCACTCGGTGACATGCTGGATCAGCTGTCCCATATTGAGGTTCTGGAACGACAGCATGACGTTCTTCACCAGGGGGTACCCGAGGAAGAGCGCCGTCACCGCTAGTGCGGGGACCATCAACAGGTACGGCGCTGCGCCGATGCCCAGTTTCCGCTTGCTGCCCCCGTGCTGCCCGACGGGTGGTTTCCCGTCCTGCCCGCGGACTGCGGCCGTCTTGGCCACATCCGAGGGTTCGGTCTGCACTGCCATGCTCGCCATCTCTTCCAACAAAGCCCTACACGGATCGGTGCGTACAGCCGGGGCGGCGGGTCAGGACCCCCCCCCCCCGCGCGGGACGGGCGACAGGCCAACTGCGGCGGGCTGTGGCGGGTGGTGTGCTCGCCCACGACCAGCTTGGCGGCGTCGGCGGGCGCATTAACCA
>NZ_JBHXTM010000077.1:0-30850 GCF_042677325.1 Streptomyces sp. NPDC127117 | reverse complement strand
CAGTTCTTCGCTTTCGCGTTTCCCTTTCCGGCGAGTCCGACTCTATCAGATCCTTTCGGGCCTGATTCCCAGTCAGCGGGGTTTGTCTTCCCGGCTGTTGGGCCGTTCCGACGTCCGAACTCTAGCGGATTTTCCCGGCGACTCATAATCGAGTCCTCGAAATCAATTTCGGCATGCCGAAATTGTCCCGAGTGGGAGATCGTGCTGAGTTTGGTTGCCGCATTCGCGGCGGGATCGATTGTCGCAGAACCGTTCCGGCCCCGTGACAACTCGAAGAACCTTACGGATCGACGAGGGGTGTGTCAACCCCGCCAGGTCAAGCCCTTTTCCCACGTGTCGGACACGGGTTCAGTCCAGGTCGGTGAGGCGGCCGCCGGCGTCCGGCTGGGCGTGCTCCACGCGGCGCAGCAGGCGGATCAGCATGTCGCCGAGGCTGCCGCGCTCATCGCCCGTGAGGTCCTGGAGCAGGTCCTCCTCGAAGTCGGTGGCCATCCGCATCGCCTCCAGCCACTTCGTACGGCCCTCGTCGGTCAGCTCGACGATCACGCGCACCCGGTTGTTCTCGTCCCGGTCGCGGGTGACCAGGCCCTCGGCCGCCATGCGATCGATTCGGTGGGTCATCGCCGCCGGGGTGAGACCCAGGCGCTTGGCCAGCTCTCCCGGGCCCAGGCGGTACGGGGAGCCGGCCAGGACCAGGGTCTTGAGGACCTCCCACTCGGCGTTGCTGATGCCGAGGGCGGCGAGCTGGCGTCCGTACGCCACGTTCATCCGACGGTTCAGTCGGCCCAGGGCCGAGACGACCTGCTCGACCTGCGGGTCCAGGTCGCGGAACTCGCGCTGGTAGGCGGCGATCTGCTCGTCGAGGCTCGGCTCCTGCGGTCCGGGCTGCTCGGTGGTGTCAGGCATGGCGGGCAGTATGGCACGCCCTCCAAAGCCGTCGAAGTCCTTCGAGTTGTATTATTGAGGTTCTAACTTTAGTGCTAA
Source organism: Streptomyces sp. NPDC127117 (assembly GCF_042677325.1). NCBI lineage: Bacteria > Bacillati > Actinomycetota > Actinomycetes > Kitasatosporales > Streptomycetaceae > Streptomyces > Streptomyces sp. NPDC127117. The sequence continues at coordinate 29,866 of NZ_JBHXTM010000077.1, read as the reverse complement.
AGTCTTCGGGTTCGAGTCGTTCGGATGGCTCGGCATGTCGCTTCGAGACCTTGAGGTAGGTGAGTGTGACCAGGGAGATGGGTGCAGCACTGCGGCGGATCCAGCTGGGGAGCGCGCTGAGCGCGTTCGGGCTGGGGTTCACCGTTCCGTATCTGTACGTCTATGTGGCACAGGTACGTGATCTTGGTGCTGGCACCGCAGGCGTCGTACTGGCGGTCTTCGCCATGGCGGCGCTGGCCGTTCTGCCGTTCACCGGCCGTGCGATCGACCGGCGCGGGCCACTGCCCGTGCTCGTCGCCGCCTCGGTGATCGCCACCCTGGGCGCGATCGCCCTCGGTCTTTCGTCGGGCGTGACCGCGTCCGTGCTGTCGGCCGCGGTGCTCGGCGCGGGTACGGCGGTCATGCAGCCGGCGCTCGCGACGATGCTCGTGTGGTGCTCCAGCACCGCCACCCGTACCCGTGCCTTCGCCATGCAGTTCTTCCTGCAGAACCTCGGGCTCGGCATCGGCGGGCTGGTCGGCGGGCAGATCGTCGACACGGACCGGCCGGAGACCTTCACCCTGCTGTTCCTCATCGAGGCCGCGATGTTCGTCGTGCTCGGTGTCATCGCCTGCACGGTGCGGCTGTCGCGTACGCCCGCCATCGCGGACGCCAGGCCGACCGACGGGTCCAAGGCACCCGGCGGGATGCGGGCGCTGCTCTCGCACCGGGCCATGGTGCAGCTGTGCGTGCTGGGCTTCGTGCTGTTCTTCGCCTGCTACGGACAGTTCGAGTCCGGGCTCGCGGCCTACGGCACCGAGGCCGCCGGGATGCAGCCCTCGACGCTGGGGATCGCGCTGGCCGCCAACACCGCCGTCATCGTCGTCGCGCAGTTCGTCGTGCTGCGGCTCGTCGAGCGCCGCAGGCGCAGCCGGGTCATCGCCTCGGTGGGTCTGATCTGGGCGTTCGCCTGGATCGTGGCCGGTTACGCGGGACTCGGGCACGGCAGCCAGACCATGGCGACGGCCGCGATGATCTCCACGTACGCGCTGTTCGGGCTCGGTGAGTCGATGCTCTCGCCGACCGTGGCCCCGCTGGTGGCCGATCTGGCGCCGGAGTCGATGGTCGGGCAGTACAACTCGGCGTTCGCCCTGTGCAAGCAGCTCGCGCTGGCGGTCGGTCCGGCCGTGGGCGGGCCGATGGGGGCGACGCTGCACGGGCCGTACATCGTGACGTTCGTGCTGTTCTCGCTGGGCATCACGGTGCTGGCGCTGCGGCTCGGCCGGCGGCTCACCCCCGTACAGGACCAGCCCTCGCTGGAGACGGTGCCTTCCAGGGTGGTGGCCGTGTCACTGCCGGATGCCGAGTCCGGCGCCGCTCCCGCCGCCTCCGTCACCGCCGCCGCTCGCTGAGCGTCCGGGCCCTGTCACCGGCAGGGCCCTCTCAGTGCGGCAGGGCGAATTCGCACCAGACCGCCTTGCCGCCGCCCGGTGTGCGCCGGCTGCCCCAGGACGAGGCGATCGTCGCGACGATGGAGATGCCGCGGCCCGCTTCGTCCGCCGGGTCGGCCCTGCGGCGGCGCGGCAGGTGGTCGTCGCCGTCGGTGACCTCGATGATCAGGCGCCGGTCGGTGCGCCGCAGCCCCAGCCGCATCGGCGGGGTGCCGTGCTTGAGGGAGTTCGCGACGAGCTCGCCGGCGGCCAGTACGCCCAGGTCGCAGAGCTCGACCGGGAACCGCCACGAGGTGAGGACCCCGGTCGCGAAGGCGCGGGCGCGCGGTGCCGCCTCGATGCCGCCGAGCAGATCGAGCGAGGCGTTGTGGAACAGCTCCGCGCTCGCCCCGGTGCGGGCCGGGTGCTGGACCACCAGCACCGCCACGTCGTCGTCGTGTTCCGCGGTGACGCCGAGGGAGCGGATCAGCCGGTCGCAGACCACCTGCGGTGAACCCTTGGCCCCGGAGAGGGCGCGTTCCAGCGCGGCGACACCCTCGTCGATGTCCTCGCTCCGGCGTTCCACCAGGCCGTCCGTATAGAGGACGGCGGTGGAGCCGGGCGGCAGCGCGATCGTGCCCGAGGTGTGGATCCAGCCGCCGGTGCCGAGCGGCGGGCCCGTCGGGTCCTCGGCGCGGTGGACCGTGCCGTCCTCGTGGCACACCAGGATCGGGAGGTGGCCCGCGGAGGAGTAGACGAGCCGGCCCTCGTTGGGGTCGTGGACCGCGTAGGCGCAGGTGGCGATCTGGCTGGCGTCGATCTCGGCGGCGAGGCCGTCCAGCAGCTGGAGCACCTCGTGCGGCGGGAGGTCGAGACGGGCGTAGGCGCGGACGGCGGTGCGGAGCTGGCCCATGACTGCGGCGGCCCGTACCCCGCGCCCCATCACGTCCCCGATGACCAGGGCGGTGCGGCCCGCGCCGAGGGTGATGACGTCGTACCAGTCGCCGCCGACCGCGGCGTCCGTGCCGCCGGGTTGGTAGGTGGCGGCGATCCGTAGGTCGTCGGGCTGCTCCAGCTCCTGCGGGAGCAGGGAACGCTGGAGGGTGACGGCCGTTTCTCGGTGGCGGCGCTCGCTGGCGCGGAGCCGTTCGGCGGCTTCCGCGTGATCGGTGACATCGGCGGCGTACACGAGCACGCCGCTCTCGCCTCCTCTGCCCCTGCTGTTCCTGGAGCCCCTGCCACCCTTGGTGTTCCTGTTGCTCTTGTTGTTCTTGTTCGGCGGGTTGCCGTCGTCGGCTTCGCTCTCGTCGTCGCTGTCCCGGTGCACCGGAGTGCAGGTCACGGTGTACGAATTCCCGCTGCGGGCCTTGCGGGACTTGACCGTGCGCGGGGTGCCGCTGCGCAGGACCTGGTCCATGAGGGGCAGCAGGCTCAGCTCGTCGAGCTCGGGCATGGCCTCGGCGGCGGTGGCACCGGCCGGGCGGGGGCCGAAGGCGGCGGCGTAGGCGTCGTTCACGTACGCGATCCGGTGGTCGGGGCCGTACACCAGGGCCACCAGGGCGGGCAGCTGGCCGAGGATGTCCCGGGCGGAGAGGTCCTCCAGCGCGGGGCCGTCCGGCCGGGGCGCCGCGTCGCGCGAGTCGTCCAGCGGATCGTGATCCGTACCGCCCCGCGGGTCGCCGCCCGGGTCGCCGTCCGGCGGGCGGGGACCGGTCTCCGGCTGTGCGTACTCGGCGCGGGCCGAGGGCACGGAACTGCGGTCGTCCCGTGCGGCGGCGCGGCGCTGCGTTCCAGGTAGGCGGGCGCTCCAGCGCGTGAAGTTCACGGAATTTCTGGCCTCGTGTATCGGTATGGTCCGCTCTCGCGGGCTGCTCACTGTCGGTCACTGCCGGCCGGGTCACTCTGTGCAGATGTGGGCCCACCTATGGTCACACGTCCAGTGTGGCGGACCGTACGGACAGTTGTCGGTACGGTCCCGCCGCCGGGCGGGTGCACGGGCGGGTCGACGGTCCGTCAGGCGCCGTTCCCGGTCGGGCCGTCGGGCCCGGAGCCGGTATCCGGCCCCGGCGAGTTGCCGGGTCGCGGCGGGGTGTCCCGGCCCGGCGGGCCGTTCGGTCCGGGGTGTCCGCCGCCCGCGGCGAGCTCGAACTCGGCGCGCGGGTGTTCCAGCGAACCGAGGGAGACGATCTCGCGCTTGAAGAGCCCGGCGAGGGTCCATTCGGCAAGGACTCGGGCCTTCCGGTTGAACGTCGGGACACGGCTGAGGTGGTACGTACGGTGCATCAGCCAGGCCGGACGGCCCTTGAGCTTACGGCCGTAGACATGGGCGACGCCCTTGTGGAGGCCGAGCGAGGCGACGGAGCCCGCGTAGCTGTGCCGGTACTCCTTCAGGGGCTCTCCGGCGATCGACGCGAGGATGTTCTCGGCGAGGACCTTGGCCTGGCGCACCGCGTGCTGGGCGTTGGGCGCGGTCTTCGTGCCGGCTTGCGATGCGGTCAGGTCGGGCACGGCCGCGGCGTCCCCGGCGGCCCAGGCGTGCTCGACGCCCTCGACGGCGAGTTCCGCCGTGCACCTGAGCCTGCCGCGTTCGTCGATCGGCAGATCGGTCGCGGCGAGGACCGGCGCGGGTTTGACGCCCGCGGTCCACACGAGGGTGCGGGTCGGGAACCTGGAACCGTCGCTCAGGACGGCGATCCGGCCCTCGCAGGACTCCAGCCGGGTGTCGAGGCGTACGTCGATGTTGCGGCCGCGCAGCTCACGGATCGCGTACGTGCCCATCGCCTCGCCGACCTCGGGGAGGATGCGGCCGGAGGCCTCGACGAGGATCCATTTCAGGTCCTCGGCCTTGATGTTGTGGTAGTACCGCGAGGTGTAGCGGGCCATGTCCTCCAGCTCGGCGAGGGCCTCGACGCCGGCGTATCCACCGCCGACGACGACGAAGGTGAGCGCGGCGTCGCGGATGGCGGGGTCGCGGGTGGCGGAGGCGATGTCCATCTGCTCGATGACGTGGTTGCGCAGGCCGATGGCCTCCTCGACGGTCTTGAAGCCGATGCCGTGGTCGGCGAGGCCGGGGACCGGGAGGGTGCGCGAGACGGAGCCGGGGGCGAGGACGAGTTCGTCGTACGGGATCTCGACCGCGCCGGTGCCGTCCTCCCCGGTGGCGAGGGTGGTGACGGTGGCCGTGCGCTTGGCGTGGTCGACGGACTGCGCCTCGCCGATCACGATCCTGCAGTGCGCGAGGACGCGGCGGAGCGGCACGACGACATGGCGCGGTGAGATCGAACCCGCGGCTGCTTCGGGCAGGAAGGGCTGATACGTCATATAAGGCTCGGGGGTGACGACCACGATCTCGGCCTCACCGCTTCTGAGTCTCTGCTTCAGCTTCCGCTGGAGACGCAGCGCTGTGTACATCCCGACGTAGCCGCCACCGATGACGAGAATGCGCACACCTGGTGGGGGGCCGGGGGGTGTTCCCCCGGAATCTGAAGCCATCACCACCCCATGACGCAACGTGCTCAAGGGTTTGTCCACAGGCTCGACAAATTGTGTGACCGGAGGTTCTCGACGGGCGGTGGCCGCGGGGCTCGGCGGTGATACGCAAGCGGCGCAGGTCAGGGGTTGAGGCGGAGGTTCTGGGCTGAGGCCGAATCAGTGACCAACCGGTCCTTGTGCCGATCGGGGGGCGCTCCGTGCGGAACTACCCCCTTCTGAATTGAGCCGGGCTCAACTATGTTCGTATGTCGTCGGGGTGTCGGATGGGGACGATGATCCACTCCCCGGCTCAAACGGCGGGAAGTCTCCGGGGGGAGACGTCATAACCGGGGGAACAGTTATGCACATTCAGGATTCTTGGCAGGCTGCCGCTGCGGTTCCGTCCCATTCGTCCGATGGAACAGGACGAAACGGAACGGTGGTGAACGGAGCGGTGGGAACGGTCGGGACGGTGGCGACGGGTTCGGTCGGCACGGTCGGGACCGGCGCAGCCAACGGAACGGCTGGCGGGGCTGCCGGGGCGAACGGCCGCTCGGCTCCGCTTCGCGTGGATGCTCAGCGCAATCTGGAACATGTCCTGCGGGCCGCACGCGAGGTGTTCGGCGAGCTGGGGTACGGGGCTCCGATGGAGGACGTGGCGCGTCGCGCCAGGGTCGGGGTCGGCACGGTGTACCGGCGCTTCCCGAGCAAGGACGTGCTGGTCCGGCGGATAGCCGAGGAAGAGACCTCCAGGCTCACGGACCAGGCCCGCACCGCGCTCGGCCAGGAGGACGAGCCGTGGTCGGCGCTGTCGCGCTTCCTGCGTACGTCCGTGGCCTCGGGCGCGGGGCGGCTGCTGCCGCCGCAGGTGCTGCGGGTCGGCGTCGATGTCGATTCCGACAGCTCCGACAGCTCCGACGGCAATGACCTGACGGTGGCCGGGGAGTCGGCGGCCGCATCGGGCTCGGCGTCGGGCGGCGATCGGGACGAGGCACGGGTGCCTCAGCAGCGACAGGGCGCGGGTCAGGCCGGTCTCCGGTCGGCCGACGGGCGTTCCGCGGCGGAGACCGGCGTCGAGGACGACGACACGGGAGCCGGCGAGCTGCTGGAGGTGGTCGGCCGCCTGGTGGACCGGGCACGGGCAGCCGGTGAACTGCGCCGTGACGTGACGGTCGCGGATGTACTGCTGGTGATAGCGACGGCGGCGCCCTCGCTGCCCGACCCGGCGCAGCAGGCCGCCGCTTCGAGCAGGCTCCTGGACATCCTGCTGGAGGGACTGCGCTCCCGGCCGGCCGCCTGAGCGGAGTGGTGCGCGGGCTTGAGTACCCGGGCTTGAGTACCCGGGGCATGGGTCTGCGAGTGCGCGGGCTTGTGAGTGCGCGGGCCCGGCCTGTGGGTGAACGGGCCCGTGGGTGCGTCGCCCGTGGGTGCGCGGGCCCGTGAGCGAACGGGCTCGTGGCTGCGTCGGCCTGAAGGTGCGCGGGTGCAGTGGTACGTGTGTGCTGCTGCGCCCGGCGGGCCGATCGTCGGGGCATTCGGGTGGTGGGTAGTGGGTGGTCAGGGGGCCTTGGAGGCGGGCGACACGAATGGTTGATGTGGCCCGTTTTGATGGGTTCTCGGCCGATGGTCCGTCATCGCCCGAACCAGGTCGCACCGACGCCCGCGCCCGCTCCTCGCGCTGCCGGAACACACGTCCTCTTCCCACCACAGCCCGCCCCGGCGGGCCCGGCGCTCCCGAATCGCGGGCCGAGGCGCCAACTCATACGCGCAGAGAGTGATCTCCCAGCTTTCCCCGAATGAATGGCTGTTAGTGCTCACATTCGGAAAAACGCCCCGGATGAGTGGTTGCGGGGGCTGAGGGGCCGACGTGATTGCGCCATGTGGCACTCTTGCCCGATGTTCGGGTCCGACAGCGCATACGGGGGCTACCGCGATGAGCGGTGACGGGCAGCAGGAAGAGTCGTTCGACGACGTCTCCGCCGTGGGCGGTGTCACGGAGCCCGGCGGGCGGTCCGCCCGGCAGGTTCCGAGTCAGGCCGGACCCGGGCGGTCGAGCGGTGACGGCGAGGGCGGCACGGTCCTGCCGGGTCCGTGGCCGGCGCCGGCCGATCCCGGCCCCGAGGCCGATGTCGCGGTGCCCATGCAGCGGGAGGGCGGCAGCACCGGCCTCACCGACGCCTTTGGCACCGCACCCTCCGACGCCGATCTGATCCGGCAGATGCGGGACGGCGACGACCTCGCGTACGAGGAACTCTTCCGGCGCCACTCCGACGCCGTGCGACGCTACGCGCGGAGCTGCTGCCGGGACGCCCACACCGCCGATGATCTGACGGCCGAGGTCTTCGCCCGTACGCTGCAGGCGGTACGGCGGGGCAAGGGGCCCGAGGAGGCCGTACGGGCCTATCTCATGACGGCCGTCCGCCATGTCGGCGCCGCCTGGACCAAGACCGCGAAGCGGGAGCATCTGGTCGACGACTTCGCGGTGTTCGCCGCGCAGGCGTCCCAGGTCTCCCAGGTGTCGGACGCGGACACGCTCGATCTGGGCGCCGATGTGCTGGCGATGCACGAGGCCGAGCAGTCGATGGCCATGCAGGCGTTCCGCAGCCTGCCGGAGCGCTGGCAGGCGGTGCTGTGGCACACCACCGTCGAGGAGGAGTCGCCCAGCCAGATCGCCCCGCTCTTCGGGCTGACCGCCAATGCCACGGCGGTGCTGGCCAGCCGGGCCCGCGAGGGCCTCAAGCAGGCCTACTTGCAGGCGCATGTGAGCCAGGCCCTGACCGCGGGCGGCGACTGCGCGCGCTACGCCGACCGGCTGGGCGCGTACGCCCGTGGCGGGCTCCGTATGCGGGCCGAGCGCGGCCTGCGCGGACACCTGGAGGAGTGCTCGAAGTGCCGGCTCGCCGCGGGCGAACTGGCCCATGTCAACGCCGGGATCCCCGCGCTGCTGCCGGTCGCGGTCATCGGCTGGTTCGCCGCCGGGTACACGCTCAAGGCCGCCGGGATCGTCGCCGGTGGTGCGGCGGGCGCCGCGGGTGCGGGTGCCGCCGCGGCGGCCACCGGGGGAAGCTCCAGCGGGGGTGCGGCCGGTGGTGCCGCGGCCTCGGAGGGGCTCGGTGCCCCGGCGAAGGCCGGCATCGCGGCGGCGGTCGCGGTGGCCGCCGCGGCCGGGCTGGTCTGGGCGCTGGTCGGCGACGACCAGCCGAAGCCCGAGGCCAGGCCCGCGACGAAGCCGGCCGTCGTGGCTCCTGCGGCGCCGACCCCGCCGCCCGCGCCCAAGCCGAAGCCGGCGCCGCCGAAGCCCGCTCCCCCGGCCCCACCCGCTCCCCCGGCGCCGACCCCACCGCCCAGGCCGACGCCGACGCCGCCCCCGAAGCCCACTCCCAAGCCCAAGCCCCCCGCGCCGAAGCCGAAGCCGACGCCCACCCGGACGCCGCCCCCGACTCCGACACCCCCGCTTCCGACGCCTCCGCCGCCGCCTCCCGCGCCGAGCGTCTATCAGGTCAGCGAGCTGAGTTACTCGATCCTGGGCGACCACACCGAACCGGAAGTGGTGATGGGTGAGAGCAGCTGGGTCTGGCAGCGTTCCAACGTGTCGATCGCCGGCACGGCCTACGCGCACGGGGTGACCGTCAACAGCAATTCCTCGGTCACCATCCAGCTGAACAGGCAGTGCACGCGGTACGAGGCGATGGTCGGCATCGACGACATGACGATGGGCCTCGGCTCGGTGCGCTTCTCCGTCTTCAACGGCGACGGGACGCGGCTCTGGCGGTCCCCGGTGATGAACGGCGACGACCCGGCCGTCCCGGTGAGCGTCGGTATCTCCGGCCAGGAGAGCATCCGGCTGGTCGTCGAGCCCGCCCATCCCGGTGGCTTCATGGCCCTCGCCGACTGGGCGAATTCGAGGATCAGCTGCCGGTGAGCCCGCCGACCGGGCGAATTTGACGATCAGCTGCCGGTGAGACGGTCCGGAGCATCCGAGGGGCCGGGCATCCCCGGCGCCTCCGGGAGCTCCTCGGTGATCCGGCTCAGCAGCTCGATGACGTCGTCGACGGTCAGTGTGCGGCCCGCGTCGCGCTCCGACCCGTACAGCCGAGGTCCGAGCTCCTCGCGGGCCCGCCGCTCGGTCCCGGTCGCCTCGGCCCGTTGCGCCTCGGACCTCGGGTCGAACGGGCGCCAGCTGTCCGCCGCCGCCAGGATCCGTACGGCCGCTCCGTGGTGGCCCACCTCGGGCAGCACGTTCGCCACGCCCTCCGCCAGCTGCGCGGTGACGAGCTCGGCGCACTGGGCGTCCCGCGCCGCGCGGAGTGCCGCCGCCAGACCCCGCACGCCCGCGACCGGACCACCGCCGGGCCCCGGTTCGCGCACCGCGATCCGGGCGGCCAGCCCGTCGACCACGGCGTTGACGTGCGGTGGCAGGCTGCCCCGTCCGACCGCGCCCGCCGCCTCGTCGACCAGGCGCCGCGCCATCGCGATGTCCCCCCGCTCCAGGGCCGCGGTGGCGCGCAGGTACTGCCCGTACGCGCGGGCGTCGTGCACCTGGTAGCGCTCGGCCTCCCGCTCCGCCTCGGTCAGGAGGCGGTCGAAGTCCTCGGCGTCCCCGGCCAGGTGGGCGAGTTCCGCGAGGCGGGCGAGGAGGAACGGCGCCTCGATGTGCGCCCCGACCTCACGGGACAGCAGCAGCGCCTCCTCGTACGCCGCCCGTGCCTGCGCGGAACGGCCGCGCATCACGGCTGCCTCCGCCGCCGCGCTCGCGACCTGCGCCCGGATCCAGCGGTCGCCGACGCGGCGGCTCAGTTCGCGCAGTTCCGCGAGATCGGCGTCGACCCCGGGCATGCCGCCGGGCATGTCGACGACCATGTGGGTGCGGTACATCAGCGTGACGCCGTACTCCCAGGCGCCGCCGTGGACACGGGCGTTCTCGACCGCCCTCTCGATGTTCGCGTGGGTTCCGGTCACCGTGCCGGTCCTGAACGTGGTCATCGGCCAGAGCAGTCCCGGGAAGCGGGCGGACTGCGGGCCCGAGGACCTGAACGCGTCGGCCACCCGGCCCATCAGCTCCCGATGGTCCTCGTCGTCGTGGATGTCCTCGGTGGGCCGGGTCTCCAGGACGAGAAAATGCCGCAGCACCTCCAGGTGCATGCGCGGCCAGTAGCGGGGGTCGTCGACGCCGGTCGGCTCCGGGCCGAGCGCCACGGCTCGTTCGGTCCAGGTGAGGCCCTCGGTGCGGAAGTCGCGCAGCCACCAGAACCATCCCATGCCGAGAACCAGCCGTACGGCCTCCGGCTCGGACGGGCCGGTGAGGACCGTCCGGTGGAGGGCGGCCCTGATGTTGTCCAGCTCCGTCTCCAGGCGCTCGATCCAGGGCAGTTGGTCGCCGGAGCGGATGCGGGGCTCGGCCTGCTCCACGAGTGCGAGGAGTTACGCGGTGTGCGCGCTCGCGGCGGCGGCACGTATCTCCGGGGCCTCGGCGGCTCGTTCGGCGGCGTACTCGTGGATGGTCTCCAGGAGCCGGTAGCGCATCTCGCCGGTGGCGGCCGGGGTGGCGACGACGAGGGACTTGTCGACGAGAGCGCCGATCAGATCGGCGGTGGAGGGGTGGTCGGGGAACGGACCGGCAGGCTCCGGTCCGGTGGGCGGCGTTCCGGGTGTGACGACGGCTTCCGCGGCCCGCAGGTCCCGGTCGCCCGCGAAGACGGACACCTGCCGCAGAGCCGTGCGTTCGTCCTCGTCGAGCAGGTCCCAGGACCAGTCGACGACGGCACGCAGCGTCTGCTGACGCGGCAGTACGGTGCGGCTTCCGCCGGTCAGCAGACGGAACCGGTCGTCGAGCCGGTCCGCGATCTGGCGCGGACCGAGCAGCCGCAGCCGGGCGGCGGCCAGCTCGATGGCGAGCGGCTGCCCGTCGAGCCGTCGGCAGATCTCGGCGACGGCCTCCGCGTCGTGCCCCGCCTCCTGCCCGGGGTCGAAATCGGGGCGTACGGCACGGGCGCGCTCGGCGAACAGCCGGTGGGCGGGATCGGCCGGGAGCGGGCCGACCGGGCGTACGGATTCGCCGGGGACGCCGAGGGGTTCGCGGCTGGTGGCGAGGATGCGCAGCCGCGGGCAGTGGGTGAGCAGGGTCTCGGCGAGGGCGGCGGCCGCGTCGATGACGTGTTCGCAGTTGTCCAGGATGAGCAGGACGGGGCGGGTGCGGGAGCGGTGCGCCAGGTGCTCGACGAGGAGGCCGGTCGGATCGGTGCGCGGCGGCTGCGGGTCGCGGTTGTTGTCACGCAGGAGGGCCGTCTCGCGCAGCCCGAGAGCGGAAAGCACGGCTCCGGGTACGTCCACGGGGTCTTCCACGGAGGCGAGTTCGGTGATCCAGGCGTCTGCGGCGGCTCCATGGGTGGCGGCCTCCTCGGCCAGCCGGGTCTTGCCGGAGCCGCCGGGGCCGGTGAGGGTGACCAGGCGGGAACGGTTCAGATCGGCGCCGATGGACCGCAGTTCGGGCTCACGCCCGACGAACGAGGTGAGCCGGGGCCGGAGGTTGCCGGCCGCGACGGGTGAGGCGGGCGGGGCAGACGGGGCAGACGCCGACGCCGTTGACACCTGTGGCTGCGGCTGCGGCTGCGATGGAGTGAGCAACTCCCGGTGAAGTCCGGCCAGTTCCGGTCCGGGATCGGCCCCGAGGCCGTCGGCGAGAGTGCGGCGGGCGTCCTCGTACGCGACCAGCGCGTCGGCCTGGCGGCCTTCGGCACTCAGGGCACGGATCAGCTGGGCCCGGAAGCGTTCGTCGTACGGATGGGCGGCCGTCAGTTCCATGAGCTCCGGTACGAGGGTCCGAGGGCCGCTCGTCCGTCCGCCGTCGGGCCCCGCACCGACACCCGCGCCCGGCGCCGCGCACCGCAGATCGGCCTCGATACGGCGTTCCAGCGCGGCCAGCCGGTGGGCCTCCGGGCGCAGGGCGTGGCCGTGGTCCCGTTCCGGCAGGTCGGCCAGGGCGGGGCCGCGCCACAGGCCGAGCGCGGTACGGAGCGTGCGCGCCGCCGTCGCGGGATCGCCCGCGTCGAGCTGCTCGGCGCCCCGCCGGGCCAGCCGCTCGAACAGGTGCAGGTCGACCTCGTCGGGCCCGGCCTCCAGGCGGTAGCCCCCGTGGGTGCTCGTGATCGCGTCGCGGCCCAGTACCCGGCGCAGCCGGCCCACCAGGGCCTGGAGCGCGGCCGGGGCGTCGTGCGGAGGGTCCGCGCCCCATATGTCGTCGACCAGGTCGGCGACGGGGACGGGGCGTCCCGCACGCAGTGCGAGGGCGGCGAGCAGGGCGCGCAGCCGGGTGCCGTGCACGGGCAGCACGGCGCCGTTCTCGTCTCGCGCCTCGGTGACGCCGAGGATCAGGTACCGCATCGGGCCATTGTGTCCCGCGCCCCGGCCGACGGCAGGCGACCGCCCGCACCGGCCCCGCCGCACGCGCCTACCGCTGCAGCGTCCGCCTGGCGGGCACCACTCCGCCCGCGACCGCGCGCTGGCGGGGCGCCGCCGTGCCCGTCCAGCAGGTGCCGCGCCGCGACACCAGGCGGCGGAGCCAGAGCTCCGTGGACGCCAGGTGCGCGAGGCCGTCCAGCGGGAGCGGTTCGCCCTCGGAGGCCGCGCGCAGGGCCTTCCGTACGACACGGGCCTCGACCAGGCCGGCGTCGGCGAGCAGCGGGGCGTCGAACAGGGCGATCAGCTCCGGGAGGGCTGCGCGCAGGCCGGTGCGGGCGGTCGCGTTCGAGGTGGCGAGGGACGGGGTGCCCCAGCCCGGCGGCAGATCGTGGATGCCCGCGCCCGCGAGCACCCGGCGCAGGATCGCGGCGCGGGCGCCCGGCTGGACCCGGAGCGATTCGGGGAGCGCACGGGCGGCGCGTACGACCTGGTTGTCCAGGAAGGGGGCGTGCAGTCGCTGGCTGCGGTTCTCGGCGGCCTGCTCCAGGATCCGGTGATCGGCGGCGTACCGGGCCAGGGCCGCCCTGGCGCGGGCCTCGCCGGGGCGCTGGACGGAGACCGGGCGCAGGGCCGCCTCCTGGAGCCGCACCGCCACCTCGGCGAGCGCCTCCCCCGTGAGCCAGCGCGCGGCGGGTCCGGGCCGCGACCAGGCGAGGGCGGCGAGCGAGGCGTCGGCGGGGGTGTCGAGGTCGGGGGCGTTCCGGTTGGCGTCCGGCAGCCGGTCGGCCGCCACTTCCAGGCCGGTGCGGTACGAGGTACGGGACAGGCGGCGGGCCGCGCGGTAGACGGTGAGCGGCACGAACAGGGAGTGCGCGCTCGGGCCCTCCGCCCTGGCGAGCGCGGCGACCGGGCGCAGCAGATGGCGTCGGCGCCGGTCCATCAGCAGGTCGGCGAGGCGGGCCGGGTGGGCGTCGAGGACCTGCCGGGCGCCGCCGCCGACGAAGTGGTCGGCGCTGCCCGAGGCGAGGCGGCGGCGGTGGCGCTCGGCGACGACGAGTGATGGGGCGGGTTCGTCGGTGAGCGGGCCGCTGCCCAGGTCGGCGTAGGGCAGGGCCTCTTCCCCGGCCGCGACGACCACGTGGTGCAGGCGCGGGTTGGCGGCGATGACGCGGGCGCGTTCGAGTTCGTCCTCGTGTCCGCTCGCGGTGAGGTCGTTCAGGGTGACGGCGAGCAGCCGCTCACCCGCGCCGGTGCCGTGGCCGAGGAGGGTGCCGGGCAGGCCCGGCAGTCCGGCGGCGAGCAGGGCGAGGGTGGCGGAGGAGCTGCCTCCGGACAGGTCGGAGCCGATGCCGGGCACCGGTGCGCCACGGGCGGCGCGCCGGTCGGCGGGGCCCATGCCGGGGACCGGGCCGGGGTCGGGCGGCAGGGTCTCGGGCGCGTGGCGCGGGGCGAGGAGCCGGGCGCGTACGGCTTCGATCAGGGCGTCGCGTACGCCTTCGACGGCGCTGACCGGGTCGATCTGGGGTGCGGCGACGGCGAGCGAGGCCACCGCCTCGTAACCGGTGATCTCGCGCGAGCCCTCGCGGAGGATGAGCGCATGGCCCGGCGGGATGCGTTTCACCCCGGCGTACGGGGTGCCGTCGCGCAGCGCCTCCGGTGTTTCGGGGCAGGCGAGCAGGGCGGCCAGGTGGCCGATGTCCAGCTGGGCCTCGATGAGGTCGGCGAGCGGGAGTGCGGCGGTGGCGTACGCGGTGCCGCCCGCCCAGGGCGTGTAGAAGACGGGGCGGGCTCCGGCGAGGTCGCCGATGACGGTGATCCGGCGGCCGATCTGGACGACGGTCGTGTAGCTGCCGGGCCAGGAGGTGAGGTGGCGCAGGGCTCCGCCGCGGGCGGCGAGGAGGCCGGATCGCAGTTGTTCGTCGGTGGCGCTGCAGCAGCCGAGGACGGCCATCCGGGCGGTGGGCGCGCCTTCGGCGGTCTCGACCGTGGTGATCCGGATCTCGTCGGGGCGCCAGTCCCCGACGGCCCAGAGCGGATCCGGGTCGCCCCACAGGAGTTGGGAGCCCACGGGGTGCATCGTGCGCCCCTCGTCACTGGGGCCGACCGCTCCGGCCGTGCCGAAGCTCGCGGCGATACTGCTCCACCCCACCAACCAACGCATCGCCGCCTCCACAGGCTGTGGACAAAACGGCGCAGCAGGAAAGTATCGGGTGAACATCGGTAACGCGCGGCGCCGTTGCGAACATGCTGCCACGACAACGGCGCGCAGGAGGGGCTACGTACGGCGCACGTCGGAAGGGCATGCGCCCCTGGCAAAGGCCGCGCCGGGCCGGCCGCCGGGCCGGCCGGGTCGCCGCCCGGGTCCGTCCGGGAAGCGGCCGCCGCTTCGACGGCAGAACATCACGCACGGCCTCCGCCAAGCGCATCTTGCGCCAACTGACCTACGGAACAAGCGCGTTGCGTGTCTCCTACGGGCCGGATCCGCCAGCCGAAATCCGGCCATGCTCAACTCGTGCCCGACCGGCCGCGAACCACTCTCGGGCCGTTCGGCGGACAACTCTCCGGCGGTCGACGAGATGTCCGCGAAACGGGCGGCCCAACCTCGGACGACCGGCGACATTCGGCCATTCTCAGAGCAGGTCGGAACCGTGCGACGCGGCACTCACCGCATCGGAAGTCCCTTTTCGCCCCACTTCATTCCCTGATTCTTCCCGAGTACCTCCAGGACCCCTCCGGCAGCCGCGAAAGATCTCCACCGGGGCTGCCGACGCACAGTCCGGGAGGTGTCGTCCACCTCCCGGACCGGTCCGCCGCCTGCGGGGAATGAGGCGGCAGTGTCCCCCAGCCCACTGAGTCCTGTGCAGTGGGCCGACCCACGCAGCACCCATGGAAACGCTTCCGAAACAGCCGGACGAGAGCGCACGGCCGGGCGCACGGCCACACACCAGGAGCACGTCCGCGGCCCGACGCACGACGTCGGCGGCGCGCCCGGACTACGCCTCCCACGTGCCGTTCCCGTGCGCCGTCGAGCAGGGATCCGGGCCCGGCGAACACGGCGTCCGGACCGCTTCCGAGCCCCGTACGGGCCGCGCCCGATCCTCATCCGGACCGCACCCGAACCCCATCCGTTCCACCGCCCGCGTCCGCACGGACAACAATCCCGCCATACGGACGTCTGCCCCTTAACGGTAGGGATGCGGCGAACTACGCTGGGTTTACTGAGGTTCTCTGCAGGAGGCATATTCCTCGGGGCTCGGCCACATGCGTGTGCGGCCGGAGTGCCGGGGTTCGTCGCTGGGGAGGACACGGTACGAATGCCGCGCGCCGCGAAGGTGACGCGGCGGCCGTCTGTGTGTCGAGGGGTGGCGCATGTCCAGGGAGCTACGCGGACCGAACGAGAAGCTCGGAACCGTTCTCGCCCTCGCGGGAATCAGCAACGCCGGGCTCGCCCGGCGGGTCAATGACCTCGGGGCGCAGCGCGGTCTGACACTTCGGTACGACAAGACCTCGGTGGCCCGGTGGGTCTCCAAGGGCATGGTGCCGCAGGGCGCCGCGCCCCATCTCATCGCTGCGGCGATCGGCGCCAAGCTCGGCCGGCCGGTCCCGCTGCACGAGATCGGGCTGGCGGACGCCGACCCGGCGCCGGAGGTCGGTCTGGCCTTCCCGCGCGACGTGGGCGAGGCGGTCCGCTCGGCGACCGAGCTGTACCGGCTGGATCTGGCCGGGCGGCGCGCGGGCAGCGGCGGGATCTGGCAGTCGCTCGCGGGCTCGTTCTCGGTGAGCGCGTACGCGACGCCCGCGTCCCGCTGGCTGATATCCCCCGCCGACGCGACGGTGGAGCGAGACGCGGCGGCGGCCGAGGCCCCCGCCTTCGACAACCAGGGCGCACGGGGCGCACGGAGCGGTGCAGGGGCGCAGAGCCCGCCGGGCAAGGCGGCGACGAGCACGGCGGCGGTGCCGCCCGGCGCCCCGGCCGCGCTGAACGCCCAGGCTGCCCGGACGGCGCTCGGCACGCTGGGAGCGCTGGGTACGCGACAGGCACCCGCCATCCCCGCCCAGCCCCGCCCGGACGCGGCACCGGCACCGGCACCGGCGGCGGAACCAGCACCTGTGCCCGCCACCATCCCGGCCACCGCGCTCACCACCACCAGTGACATCTCCCCGCTGCGGGTCGGCCACAGCGATGTCTCCAAGCTGCGCGAGGCGGCCCAGGACGCCCGCCGCTGGGACTCCAAGTACGGTGGCGGGGACTGGCGTTCTTCCATGGTTCCCGAGTGTTTACGGGTCGACGCCGCACCACTGCTGCTCGGTTCGTACAGCGACGAGGTGGGCCGGGCACTCTTCGGCGCCGCGGCCGAGCTGACCAGGCTCGCCGGCTGGATGGCCTTCGACACCGGCCAGCAGGAGGCCGCGCAGCGCTACTACATCCAGGCGCTGAGACTCGCGCGGGCCGCGGCCGACGTGCCCCTCGGCGGCTACGTGCTCGCGTCCATGTCGCTCCAGGCGACGTACCGCGGCTTCGCCGACGAGGGGGTCGACCTCGCGCAGGCCGCCGTGGAACGCAACCGTGGCCTCGCCACGGCCCGCACCATGAGCTTCTTCCGCCTGGTGGAGGCGCGTGCCCACGCCAAGGCGAACGACGCGTCCGCCGCGGGATCCGCGCTGAAGGCCGCCGAGGGCTGGCTGGAGCGCTCCCGGGACGGCGACGCGGACCCGTCCTGGCTGGGCTTCTACTCGTACGACAGGTTCGCGGCCGACGCCGCGGAGTGCCACCTCGACCTGAAGGCGCCCCGGCAGGTGCGGCGCTTCACCGAGCAGGCGCTCTCCCGGCCCACCGAGGAATTCGTCCGCTCGCACGGGCTGCGGCTCGTGGTGTCGGCGGTGGCCGAGCTGGAGTCGGGCAATCTGGACGCGGCCTGCGCCGCGGGCACCCGGGCGGTGGAGGTGGCGGGCCGCATCTCCTCGGCGCGGACCACAGAGTACGTACGTGATCTGCTGCACCGGCTCGAACCGTACGGCCACGAGCCCCGCGTCGCCGAGCTGCGCGAGCGGGCCAGGCCGCTCCTGGTGGCCCCTGCCTAGGGTCTTCCGTCCGGATCGGGCCGGACCCCGCTCCCTGATCCGGCCTGATCCGAACGAGAGGCCCCGGTCGGCCCGACCGGACCCGTGCGGGCCGGCCGGCGCACGGCGGCAGGCGCACGGCGGCAGGCATACGCGCGGTGTCGTCACGGCATCCGGACGGCATCCGCGCGGGCACCGGGGTGCCACGGGCCGTAAAGATTCGGCGCCACGCTGGGCCGCACTGGTTTGAGTGCGTTGTCAGTGGGTCAGTGCACTATCGGGGTGGGAGGTGGCGTGATGATGACGCGCGCGGCGTACGACTGCGATGTGCTGGTGATCGGCGGCGGGATCGTCGGCCTGTCGACGGCGTATGCGATCACACGCACCGCTCCGGGCACCCGGGTCACGGTCCTGGAGAAGGAGTGGGGCCCGGCCCGGCACCAGACCGGCCGCAACAGCGGAGTGATCCACAGCGGCATCTACTACCGCCCCGGCTCGCTCAAGGCCCGCTACGCGGTGCGCGGCGCCGCCGAGATGGTCGACTTCTGCGCCGAGCACGGCATCGCCCACGCGGTGACCGGCAAGCTGATCGTCGCGACCGAGCGGGCCGAGCTGCCCCGGCTGCACGCCCTGGTCCAGCGCGGCCGGCAGCACGGACTGCCGGTGCGCGAGCTGGGCCCCGCCCAGATCACGGAGTACGAACCCCGGGTGCGCGGCCTCGCCGCGATCCGGGTCGGGTCGACCGGGGTGTGCGACTTCGGCGCGGTCGCGGCCCGGTTCGCCGCCGAGGTGAGCGCGGCCGGCGGGGTGATCCGTTACGGGGCGGAGGTCACCGCGATAGACCGGCGCCCCTGGGGCGTGGCGGTGCGCACGGCGGACGGCACGGTGGTGCGGGCCCGCGTGCTGGTCAACTGCGCGGGGCTGCACTGCGACCGGGTGGCCCGGCTCGCGGGCGACGACCCGGACATGCGGATCGTGCCCTTCCGGGGCGAGTTCTACGAGCTGGCGCGGCCGGAGCTGGTGCGCGGCCTGGTCTATCCGGTGCCCGATCCGGCGTTCCCGTTCCTCGGGGTCCATCTGACCCGGGGCCACGACGGCAGCGTCCACGTCGGGCCGAACGCGGTGCCCGCGCTGGCCCGCGAGGGGTACGGCTGGCCGGTCGTGCGCCCGCGCGAGCTGGCGGACACCCTGGCCTGGCCCGGCACCTGGCGGATAGCCCGCAGACACTGGCGGTACGGGGCGGGCGAGGTGCACCGTTCGCTGTCGAAGCACGCGTTCACCCAGGCCGTGCGGCGGCTGCTGCCGGAGGTGACGGAGGCCGATCTGAGACCGGCCCCGGCCGGGGTCAGGGCCCAGGCGGTGCTGCGGGACGGCACCCTGGTCGACGATTTCCTCATCCGCGAGGCCCCGCACACCGTCCACGTACTGAACGCGCCGTCGCCCGCCGCGACGGCGTCGCTGCCCATCGGGCGGGAGGTAGCACGCAGGGCGCTGCTCCGGGCACGGGAGACGGGGTGGAGGCCGCCCGCCGTAGAATCGGGGCATTGTGTCTGAGCCCATGAACCCCTCCGAGAGCCTCTCCGGGGACTCCCCCGAGAGCTCCTCCGAGCACCTCTCCTCGTCCGCTGCCGGGATTCCGGACGATCTGCGCGCCGCTTCCTTCGAGCGGCAGCGCAGGCTGCGCCAGGAGCCGCGCTTCCCGGGCGGGCCCGCCGTCGACCCGGCCGGCTCGCACCACGAGCGCCGGATCCGCAGCTTCCAGCCGCGTCGCAGCCGCGTCACGCCCGGCCAGGAGGACGCCCTGCTGCGGCTCTGGCCGAAGTGGGGCCTGGACATCGACGGGCAGCGCGTCCTCGACCTGCCCGAGCTGTTCGACGGGCTCCCGACCGTGCTGGAGATCGGCTTCGGGATGGGCGAGGCCACCGCGCAGATGGCCGCCGACGACCCGGGTACGGGCATCCTCGCCGTCGATGTGCACACCCCCGGCCAGGGCAATCTGCTGGGCCTCGCGGACCGCAACGGCCTGTCGAACATCCGGGTGGCCAACGGCGACGCGATCATCCTGCTGCGCGAGATGCTCAAGCCGGATTCGCTGGACGGGCTGCGGGTGTACTTCCCCGACCCGTGGCCCAAGAAGCGCCATCACAAGCGGCGGCTGATCCAGCCGGAGTTCCTCGATCTGGTTGCGCAGCGGCTGAAGCCGGGCGCGGTGATCCACTGTGCGACCGACTGGGAGCCGTACGCGGAGCAGATGCTGGAGGTGCTGAGCGCGCACCCCCTCTTCGAGAACACTCAGGCGGACGGCGGCTACGCGCCCCGGCCCGCGTTCCGGCCGCTGACCCGGTTCGAGGGACAGGGCCTGGACAAGGGCCACGTAGTGCACGACCTGCTCTTCGCCCGCCGCTGAGACGGGCGTAAGGCCCGGTGAGCCGGGCCGGTGGGCGGGGCCGGTGAGCCGGGCCCGCGTGCCGGGCCCGCGTGCCGGGCGGATGGGGCATGCCAGCGTGCCTGCGTGGCGTGTCCGCGTGCTGGATGGCCGGTGGGCGCCCCATGGTCAGGTGTCAGTGCTGCTGGTTAGGGTCATTGCGTGGTGTCCGACGGGTCTGTCCAGCAGCGGCAGTCGCAGCCGGCCGTCCCGCTTCTTGAGGAGCAGCGGGTCGGCGAGATCCTGGCTGCCGTGCCGGAGCGCAGGCACTGGCGTTACCGGCCGCGCCGCGTGGGCATGGTGTGGCGCAGCCGGACGTTCCGCGTCGCGGCGGTGTTCACCGTGCTCGCGATCTGCGGTCTGGTGATCCTGGCCCTGGTCCGCGACCAGACGGGCACCCAGGGGTTCCTCGTCGGCCTAGGCCTCGCCGTGCTGCCCGTACCGCTCCTGCTGGCGGCGTTCCGCTGGCTGGACCGGGTCGATCCGGGCCCCTGGCGGAATGTGCTGTTCGCCTTCGCCTGGGGTGCGTTCGCCGCCGCCCTGGTCGCGATCCTGGCGAATTCCTTCGCGACCCGCTGGATAGCCACGACCATCGCCGACCCGTCGAACGCCGACACCCTCGGCGCCACGGTCATAGCTCCGGTCGTCGAGGAGAGCGCCAAGGCCGCCGCGGTCCTGCTGATCTTCCTGTTCCGAAGACGGGAGTTCAACGGAATCGTCGACGGCGTCGTGATCGCCGGCGTCACCGCGAGCGGCTTCGCCTTCACCGAGAACATCCTCTATCTCGGCAACGCCTTCGGCGAGGACCAGCAGATCGGCAACTCGGGCGTCGTATCGGTGACGGCCGCGACGTTCTTCGTACGGGCTGTGATGTCGCCGTTCGCGCACCCGCTCTTCACGGTGCTGACCGGCATAGGCTTCGGCCTCGCCGCGGCGGGCGCCCGGCGCCGACGGGTCCGTCGCATCGTGCTGCCGCTGCTGGGTCTCGTCCTCGCCATGGGCATGCACTCGCTGTGGAACGGATCGGCGGTCTTCAGCCCGTACGGCTTCTACGCCGTGTACGCGGTGTTCATGGTCCCGGTCTTCGGCCTGGTGACCTGGCTGGCGATCTGGTCGCGCCGACGGGAGCTGCGCACGCTCGCCGCCGAGCTGCCCGCCTACGCGGCGGCGGGCTGGCTGAGCCCGGCGGAACCGCTCGCCCTCTCCTCCATGCGGGCCCGCGGCCTGGCCCGCGACGCGGCACGCCGCCAGTACGCCGTCGCGGCCCGGGGAAGCCGGTACACCCCGTACGGGCCCGGCTGGGCACCCGGATCCGTACCGGGAGCGATGCCCGGCTCCATGCCAGGTCCCTCTGCCCGGGCAACGACGCAGGCGAAGGCCGCGGCGCAGGCCGCGGAGGCCCACGGGAAGGCGGCCGCCCGCGCCGTCGCCGAGTACGAATCGTTCGCGACCTCACTGGCCGCGCTGCGACTCCAGGCCCGCCGCGGTACGGCCGGCCCCGACTTCGCCGAACGCGAGCTGGAACTGCTGCACCACCTCTGGCAGCGCAGGGAGGTGGCCGCCCCCGCCCTGACGTACGCGGCGCAGGCGACGGGACTCCTGCGCCCCCACCGCCTGCCGCCGCTCCCGTACGCCCAGCAGTTCACTCCGCAGTTCACTCCGCACACGCAGTACGGCGGCCCCGGCCCCGGCCCCGGCCCCGGCCCCGGCCCCGGCTACAACCCTTATCGGATGCCGCAGCAGCCACCGCAATAGGCCCTGTCCCGACGGATCAGGCGGATGCCTCGGTGAGTTCTGCCAGTTCCTGCTCGGTCAGCGTGAGGTCCGCGACGGCCAGCAGCGCGGGCAGCTGCTCGACCGTACGGGCCGAGGCGATCGGCGCGACCACGGTCGGCCGGGACGCGAGCCAGGCCAGCGCGACGGTCGCGATCTGCGCATCGCGCTCCTTGGCGACCTTGTCCAGCGCGGCCAGGACCTTCTGTCCCCGCTCCGACTCCAGGTGCTGCCGGGCACCCTCCGCCCGCGCGCTCTCCACCGAGGAGCCCGGACGGTATTTGCCGGTGAGGAAGCCGGAGGCCAGGGCGAAGTACGGCACGACGCCGAGCCCGGCACGGGCCGCCGTGTCCTGGAGCTCGCCCTCGTAGGTGTCGCGGGAGACCAGGTTGTAGTGCGGCTGAAGGGCGACGTAGCGGGCCAGGCCCTCGCGCTCCGAGAAGTCCAGGGACGCCTGGAGCCGCTCGGGGCCGATGTTGGAGGCGGCGATCTCCCGGACCTTGCCCTCCTTCACCAGCTGGTCCAGGGCGGTGATGATGTCCTCGACCGGCACGGTCTCGTCGTCGAAGTGCGTGTAGTACAGGTCGATGTGGTCGGTGCCGAGCCGGCGCAGCGATTCCTCGGCCGCGGCCTTGATGTTGGCGGGAGCGAGCCCCTTGTACTGGGGGTGGGTACTGACCTTCGTGGCGACGACGATGTCGGAGCGGTTGCCGCGTGCGGCGAGCCACTTGCCGATGACGGTCTCGGACTCGCCGCCCTCGTTGCCCGGAACCCAGGCCGAGTACCCGTCGGCGGTGTCGATGAAGTTGCCGCCGCCCGCGGCGTACGCGTCCAGCACGGCGAACGACTGCGCCTCATCGGCGGTCCAGCCGAAGACGTTGCCGCCGAGAGCGAGCGGGAAGACCTGAAGGTCGGAAGTGCCCAGCTTACGAAGAGAAGTCATAAGTGAAGCAACGGATTCCGGTGAGCCCGCTATTCCGGAATTCCGGATCCCGACTGCTCCAGGAACTCACCGCGCCCCCCTTCACGCCCCACCGCCCACAAACAGACCGGCAGCCCTGACGTCGGGGGGTGAGCGTCAGGACTGCCGGGGTTCATCGGCCGGCGAACCGGCTCGGACCGAGCGCCCCACGAGACGGGCGGGACAGGCGCCACTTCAAGGGGCGGGCGCCGACTCAAGAGGCAGGCGCCGACTCAAGAGGCAGGCGCCGTCTCAGCCCGGCGGGCGCCGCCTCAGCCCGGCGGGCGCCGACTCAGCGGGACGGGCGCCGACTCAGCGGGACGGGCGCCGACTCAAGGGTTGAGGCCCTTGCCACGGAGCCAGGCCATCGGGTCGATGCCCGTGCCGCCGGCGGTGTGGACCTCCAGGTGGAGGTGCGGTCCCGTCACGTTGCCGGTCGCGCCGACCCGGCCGATGGTCTCGCCGGTGGTGACCTTCTGGCCGACGCTGACGCCGATCGAGGACTGGTGGCAGAACCACAGCTCCGTACCGTCGTCGAGTTCGAGCACCGTGCGGTAGCCGTACGCGCCGGACCAGCCGGCCGACTTGACCGTGCCGCCGTGGATGGCCTTGATCGGGGTGCCGGTCGGGGCCGCGAAGTCGAGGCCCGTGTGGTAGCCGGAGGACCACATCGAGCCGGCCTCGCCGAAGGTCGAGGTGATCGTGTACGAGGAGGTCGGGATGGCGTAGCTGGCGGCGAGCTTGGCGAGCCGCAGCGCCTCCGCCTTCTTCTTGGCCTCCTCCTCCGCCTTCTTCTTCTCGGCGGCGGCCTTGGCCTCGGCCTCGTCCTGCTGCTTCTTGGCCTCGGCGGCCGCCTTCTCCGCCGCCTTCTTCTCCTCGGCCGCCTTGGCCTCGGCGTCGGCGGCGTCCTGCTGCTGCTCGGCCTGCTGGAGGATGCGGGCGCGGAGCGCCTCGCCCGCGTCCGTCGTGCCCTGCTCGGCCTCGGCGGTGGTGATGCCGGCGGTGGTGAGCGGGGCGGTGGCGGCCGTGACCTCGGTCCTGTCGGCCTCGGACTCGTCGGAGAACAAGGCACCCACGCCGGGAAGGGACTTGGCGTCGGGGAGGTGGTCCGTGATCGAGTCGGGCACGGAGATGGAGACCGGCGGCTTGCTCTGCGCGGTGGCCATGCCACCCGCGCCGACCGCCGCTATGACGCCGACACCCAGCACCGTGGAGCTGCGGGCGAGCCCGTTGCGCTGCTTGGCGACGCGGTGCCTGCCGCGCACGGGGCGGACGGACTCCTCGGTGGGGTTCCACTCGTCCCAGTCACGGTCGGGCTCACCGGTGAACCCGCCCGTGAAATTGCCGGTGAAGTCGCCGCCGGGCTCGGTGCCGTAGTCGTGATCGAACCGGGACGGGGCCTCGGGGGCAGGCTTGTTGGACGCCACGGGGGCGCACTCCTTTCCTTCCTTCTCGCCTACCGGGTTAGCTGACGGGTTCGGAGCAGGAAGGTCTCCTACGGGCCCCTCTGCCTCTCACGAGACACAGATGCCCGATTCACCCCATGTAGGTGGTTCCCCGGTTCCCTTGCGGAATTCGGCGCTCGCGCACGGTGCCGCCACTGACGACGGCTGGGACGACCGCGCTGCGTTATCGAACGTTAATAGACACCGGGGCCGTATTCCAAGCTGTTCCAACTGATCGTTCACTTCTTTGGCCTGGACTTTACGGGACACAAGCGGGTGGAATCGGACGAGTTGACCGACCCTCAGTCACTACCCTGATTCTGACGTTGCGTCAAATGTTATGCGGAGCGGCGCCCTTCGATCACACACGGTGGCACCTCCGCCGTCACGCCCCCTCGGCACCGACGATCGGCACGGTCCTTCTCCGGTCCGGCTGCCCCTCCGCCGGACGTACGACCGCGAGCAGCGCCATGTCGTCGGTCGATTCGCCGCCCGTGTGCAGCCGTACGTCATCGGTCAGGGCGGACAGCAACTCCTCGGGCCCCGGGAAGATCCGCCCGCGCAGCCGGGCCGCCGGATCGTAGAAGACTCCCTCGGCGTTCCGTGCCTCGGAGAGGCCGTCCGTGTAGAGGAGCAGGGTCGTCCCGGCCGGCAGATCCCACTCGTCCGTGCACTCCGGCCATGCCCCCAGGTCCATCCCGAGCGGCAGCGCGGGCACCGACGGCTTCAGCACCTCCAGCGCCCCGTCCGGATGCAGCAGGATCGGTTCGGGGTGACCGCGGTTGACGATCCGTACCCGGGACAGTCCGGACGGGATCTCGGCCAGCACGGCGGTGATGAACCCTTCGAGCACGTCGAGCCCGCCCTGTCGCGCCTCCTCCCGGGCCAGCGCCCGCTCCAGCCGCCCCGCCACGCCCTCCAGCGAGGCTTCCTGCTCGGCCGCCTCGCGGAACGCCCCGATGACCACCGCCACCGTCTCCACGGCGGCGAGCCCCTTCCCCCGCACGTCCCCGACCACCAGCCGCACCCCCCACGGGGTGTCCGACACGGCGAACAGGTCACCGCCGATGAACTCGTCCGCCTGCGCCGCCTCGTAGCGGGCCGCGACCTGCAGTCCGCCGGTCCGGTCGGCCGGCTTCGGCAGCACCGCGCGCATGGCGGTCTCCGCGATGAACCGCGCGGAGGCCAGCTGCTCGTTGCCCCGCCGCACGACCCCGTTGATCACGACCGCGAGGACCGAGACCGTGGCCAGGGTCAGCAGTTCGATCAGCGGCACGGCCTCGGGCAGCGTGCTGCTGTACAGCCGCAGCACGATGACGGCCAGCATCGAGGCGATACCGGTGCGGATGGTGCTGGCCAGCGAGAAGAACGGGGCGGCGATCAGCGGAGCGGCCACGAACAGCGGGATGGCAGTGAAGGCCGGCGGGGTGAAGATGTCGAACAGCAGCCCGCCGAGAATCATCAGGGGAGGCAGCGCGCGTACGAACTGCCGGGTGCGGGCACCGCTCCCGGCATGCTCGCCGCGCCGCTTCTCCCGCTTCCACACCTGTGGTCTCCTGCCCGGTACGCGCGCGGCTGCGGACGGTACCGCGCCCCACCCCCAGGCTCGCCGGACCGGAACGAAGCGGCGACTCCTCATCGGCCAATGGGGGGACATGTGCGCTGCGGCTCGCATGCCACGCGGCGAAACGAATCAGGCCCGGCACGCTGCGTGCGTGCCGGGCCTGAATTCTTCAGTAGCGGGGACAGGATTTGAACCTGCGACCTCTGGGTTATGAGCCCAGCGAGCTACCGAGCTGCTCCACCCCGCGTCGGTGAACACAACTCTACGGCATCCCCGGAGCCCTTTTGACCACTCGGGTTCGCCCGCCCTTCATCCGCCCACATCCGCCCCTTCGTCCCGCCCTTCACCCCACTCTTCGTCCCGTCCCTCGTCCCGCCCCTTCGTCCCGCCCTTCACCCCACTCTTCGTCCCGTCTCGCGTCCCGCCTTCGCCGAGCCGCTTCAGGACGACTGGTTCGTCTCGGAGATACGGGGCACGGAATCGGCCTTCCCGTGGACGGCCGGCTGCTTCACCGGGTTCGCACCGCGTTGCAGGGAGTGGAGGATCGCCAGCCCCTGGCCGACGACGCCCGCCGCCATCTCGTTGACGCCATTGGTGCCGTTGAGGACGGTGAGGTCGGCGCCGGACATACCCCTGGCAGCCGCGTCGGCCAGCGCGGGCAGGTTCTCCACGATGCGGTTGGCCGCGATGAGCTCCTGGTTGCCGTCACGCAGCGACGCGGCGCGCACACTGTTGGCGTCCGCCTGCGCCTGGGCGAGGGCCCGCTCGGTGTACGCGTTGCCGTCGGCCTCGAACTTGACCCGGTCACGAGCCGCCTCCGCCAGGGTGCGCTGCCGGTACGCCTCGGCGTCCGCCGGGCGCCGGACCTCGGCCTCCAGCCGTTGGGCGGCGAGTGCGGCCTGACGCTCGGCGAGTGCGGTCTGCTCCTCGATGACCTCGTGCGAGGCCCTTGCCTGGGCGAGCGGTCCGGCCTGGGCGGCGCGGGCGTTGTACTGCTCGGTCTCGGCGAGGAAGCCGGCCCGCTTGATCGCGGTGTCACGCTCGTACTCCGCCTTGAGCGCGGCGGCCTGCTGCTCGCGCTGGCTGGCCTCCTGGTCGGCCTTGGCCTCGGCGATCCGGGCCTGGCTGGCGACCGCGGCGGCGTGTGGGGCCGCGAGGTTCTTGATGTAGCCGGTGGCGTCGTCGATCTCCTGGATCTGAAGGGCGTCCACGACGATGCCGAGCTTCTCCATCTCGCCGTGGCTGCCCGCGATGACCTCCTGGGAGACCCGGTTGCGTTCGCGGATGATCTGCTCCACGGTCAGTCCGCCGACGATGGAACGCAGATGTCCGGCGAAGATCCGCCCGACGAGCTCCTCCATCTGGTCCTGCTCGGTCAGGAAGCGGCGGGCCGCGTTGGCGATGGACACGGCGTCGTCGCCGACCTTGAAGACGGCCACGGCCCGGACGTTGAGGCGGATGCCCTGCTGGGTGACGCAGTCCTCGGTGATCTCCGCCTCGCGCAGCGCCAGGGAGAGCATGCGTGCCTTCTGCTTCACCGGGAGCACGAAACTGCCGTGCCCGGTGACGATCCGGAACTGGGTGTCCAGGGTCTGCCCCTTGGAACCGGAGATGAGCATCGCCTCGTTGGGGGCGGGAACGTGCCAGAAGAACATGGGAAGACTCCTGCCGTACGACACTGCTTCCGTCGGGTACGCGATTGCTTTCGGCCTTCGGCTCAGGACGGCAGGCGTTCCACGATCACGCCGCGGGCCGAGACCGTGTCGACGACGACGACGCGCGCGTCCCTGTCGATCGGCGTCGCCGACCATGCGGTGTAGGCCTCGGACCCACCCCGTACGGCCACCAGCACTTCGCCCGGACCGCCGGACGGAATCGGCACGGTGACGCGGCCGACAGCCCCGACCGGGCTCCGGGCGGACTCATCTGCCCGGTGCATGCGTCGCCCTCGTGAGCGTCCCCGCGTACGCCTGCTCACGCCGCTTCTCACACGGTGTCCCGCACCGCTTCATGGACACGAGGCGACCCCGCCTCCTGGAGGCCCGAGCCTCCCTCGACATCTCCACGGTACTCCGCACCCACCCCGGTGGAACGGTGCCCGCGAGCGGCCGACGATCAGCGAGCGGGCTTGGATATGCGGTGATATGACTGTTTTACCTTCTGTCCTGCCGACGCGATGAACTCGCGCTGATCGGGGAGCGAACCGTGGACGATTACTCCTTGCTCGACCTCTTCTGGACCATGCTCTGGTTCTTCCTCTGGGTCATGTGGCTGTTCCTGCTGTTCAAGGTGATCACGGACATCTTCCGCAGCCACGACCTCGGCGGCTGGGGCAAGGCCGGCTGGCTGGTCCTCACGCTGCTGCTGCCGTACATCGGCGTCCTGGTGTACGTGATCGTGCGCGGCAAGTCCATGAGCAAGCGGGACATCAAGGAAGCCCAGGACCGTGACGCGGCCTTCAAGGCGTACGTACGGGAAGCCGCCGGCACCTCAGACGCGGGCGGCGACGCCACGAAGAAGGGGAGCCACGTCGACGACCTGGCGAAGCTCGCCGAGCTGAGGGACCGGGGCGCCATCACGGACGAGGAGTACCAGCGGGCGAAGACGAAGCTCCTCGTCTGACGTCCGTACCCGTACCGCCGCCCCCACCGCCCGCTCCGCCGTTCTCCGGCGCAGCGCGTATGTCTCCCTCCGAGCGGTCCGGCGAAGTGGCCGGGCGCCAGGACCGCGAGGACGCTTGAGGCATCAGCCACGGTGGCCGTCGCCGCCCGAGGCTCTCGGGGCGCCGGATTCACGGCGGGCCGAGCGGGGTGCGGTCCCCATCTCGACGTACGAGGAGATGGCCCGCCATGGACGGCACCACGTCCGCGGCCCTGGGCGCGATGCGGACCGCGCTGCGCGGTCCCGTCATCGGCCCGCAGGACCCGGAGTACCGCCGGGCCCGCACGGTCTACAACGCCATGATCGACCGGCGCCCGGCTGCGGTGGTGCGGTGCACCGACGCGGCGGACGTGATGGCCGCGGTCGGTTTCGTCCGGGACGCGGGGCTCACGCTCGCGGTCCGCGGCGGCGGGCACAGCGGTGCGGGTCTGTGCCTGGTCGACGACGGCGTCACGATCGACCTCTCGCCCATGCGGTGGGCGCACATCGATCCCGCCGCCCGGACGGCCACGGTCGGCGGCGGCGCCACGCTCGGCGATCTCGACCACGCCGCCCACGCGTTCGGGCTGGCCACCCCCTCCGGAATCCTGTCGTCCACCGGCATCGGCGGCCTCACCCTGGGCGGCGGCCACGGCTACCTCACCCGCAGATACGGCCTGACGATCGACAACCTGCTGGCCGCGGACGTGGTCCTGGCGGACGGCACCTCGGTGACGGCGAACGAAACCACCCACCGCGACCTGTTCTGGGCGCTGCGCGGCGGTGGCGGAAACTTCGGCGTCGTCACCTCCTTCACCTTCCGGCTGCACCCGGTGGACACGGTGGGTGTCGCCGTCACTCTCTGGCCGACCGACCGGATCCCCGACGTACTGCGCTGGTACCGCGACTTCCTGCCGCAGGCCCCCGAAGACCTCAACGGATTCTTCGCCGCGCTCACCGTGCCGCCCGGTCCCCCGTTCCCGGAGGAGATCCACGGTCAGAAGATGTGCGGCGTGGTGTGGTGCTGGACCGGCG
The DNA here is from genome assembly GCF_042677325.1 of Streptomyces sp. NPDC127117. Lineage (NCBI taxonomy): Bacteria > Bacillati > Actinomycetota > Actinomycetes > Kitasatosporales > Streptomycetaceae > Streptomyces > Streptomyces sp. NPDC127117. The sequence continues at coordinate 684 of NZ_JBHXTM010000077.1, read as the reverse complement.
ACCCCGAACTTCTCGGAACCACCCTCAAGCCCGTCGAGGACCCCGGACCGCCCGCCTTCCACTTCACGGCACCGATGCCCTACACCGCCCTGCAGTCCATGTTCGACGAACTGCTCCCCACCGGTCTGCAGTGGTACTGGCGCGGCAACTTCTTCGACCGGATCACCGACGACGCCATCGACGTACACGTCAAGTACGCGGAGAACCTCCCCACTCCCCTGTCGACCGCCCACCTGTACCCGATCGACGCGGCCGCCCACCGAATCGGCCCCGACGACACGGCCTGGGCCTACCGGGACGCGGTCTGGTCCGGCGTCATCGCGGGCATCGACCCGGACCCGGACAACGCCGAGCAGCTCAGGCAGTGGTGCGTCGACTACTGGGAGGAACTGCACCCGCACTCCATGGGCGGCACGTACGTGAACTTCATCGGCGCGGGCGAAACCCCGGACCGCGTACGCGCCACCTACCGCGACCACTACGCCCGCCTGGCCGCCGTCAAGCACACCTACGACCCGCACAACTTCTTCCACGCCAACCAGAACATCGAACCGGCGGCCCGGCCCGGCGCCGGCCGGCCCGGGAGTGCGCGAGCGGGTCAGGAGAGCCAGTCGGCGTAGTGGGTGGGGGCGAGGTGGGCGTTCTTGTCGGTGAGGACGTCGCCCTTGACGGCGGCGAACATGC